>RDXK01000185.1 GCA_004292605.1 Bacteroidota bacterium | reverse complement strand
CTACAAGCTAGAAAGGATTACCCATACCTCTACAAACACGTAAATATTTTCTATGTAGATAAAAATGCCCCTAGCCAGCAACAAATAACCACTATAAAAATGAATGAAAACGGCTATTTAGATAAAGAGTTTGGTACAGGCTTTTTTGATGAAGCAGATAATATTGCCCTACAAATTTCTCTAGCCAACTATAATGCTAACCAAGTAAACTAAAATCTATGGAGGTTAGGCCAAAAATATTCGCTAGTGCTAGTTTTATTGATGCATTGGAAAATGTTGACTTACACTTTGCAGGTAACTTTCTTGAACAAGATACCACTCAGCAGTTTTTGCGTAAACAACGAATTATTAATTTGCTGTTAAGTAGTAATGTGTACACTAACTATAATGCTACCAATGCCTTGCAGCAAATAGCCGCCAATGCTACTTATACCAACTTTAAAAATTACTTTTTAAAGCATAAATTACTCAATAAGTCGGGTGTGCAAACTTGGTTTTCTACACAGCAAAAAAGTACCGAAACCAACTGTGATTTTCTACATTCGAGCGAAGTGCCAAAAAACAGTAAATCCTCACCATTACTGATAGATGAGCAGCTAGACCATGCCTATTTTGGCCATACTAATACTATAGAACAGTTAGATGCAGACATTAGTAAACTAAGTATCAATACATGTGAAAGCCTACTATACATCGATAAATATTTTGCCCACGGCGACTATAAACTAAGCCGCTTTCTATCCTTTCTTAAAAAACATCCATTTATTAAAGAAATCACCATACTATCCAGCTTTAAGGCTGATAATCAAAACAGACTAGAAAACGAGAAATTCAATTGGCTTTTTGAGGAACTGAAGAAGGAATTTCCTAACGGTAACATTCAAATACTTGTGCCACCCGATTGGGCATTTTTGAAAAGAAAAAAAGACGGAAAAATGGAATACATATTTGCCGCTGACAGGTATCTACTTACAAATCATCAACTAATAACCATTGGGCACCCGCTAGACAGAGATTCTTACATGGCAGATGATAATATTCTATCCAAGCAAACTGCCACTGAACTAGTATCGGCCTATTCTCTTTGGTACAGGGTACTATCCGATACCAAAAAATGTATTAATCGAATGAGCAATTTATCTCCAACACCTATGATTTTCACCACTGGCAATAAGCATATTGAACTTCTACAATATGTTAGATAATTCTAAACGTGTGGGCTATACACTCACTTCTCGACTTTAAGCGAGAATAGAAAACCAAGTAAATTTGAGCTACCATTGTGTCTACACCAGCGAGGTAAACTTTTAATTTGAGCTAACAACTCCGCTGTACTCTCGCTGTTATTTCATGAGACTTTTCCCTCGTTGCACGATGGTCGATAGGACGGAGCTTTAACACGGAAAAAACCCAGCACTAAGGCTGGGCTTTCTAATTACGCTATAAAAACATTAGTTCTTTTTAAAATCATCAAACAACTCTTCTTTCTTCACCACCTGTACTTTCATTTTGTCTTTCAGCTTTTTACTCACCACATCATACGGGCCAGTTACTACTTCTTCGCCTACTTTAACACCAGTTTTTATTTCAATATTATTCAAATCCTGGATACCTGTTTTCACTTCTACTTTTTTCACCGTACCATCTTTCTGTATCACAAATACTACTTCCTTCGCTTCTTTATCTTCCGGTATAGTACTAGCATTCTTAGTAGAATCTTTTGTATCGGGCTCACGAGTAGTTACTGCATTGATAGGCACTGTAACAATATTAGGTTGTACATTGGTTTGTATTTCTGCATTGGCAGTCATGTTCGGGCGAAAAGGAAAAGGTTTTCCCTTCACTATTAAATCGGCATAGCTGCTCGCTACCAAACGTATATGTACTTTATAGTTGGTAACACTAGTGGTGGAGGTGGCTGATAACGAGGTAACTGGGTTAGCAATTTTGCTTACAATACCCTTAAACTTACGGCCACTATAGGCATCTACTTCTATAAAAGCAGAATCGCCCAAACTTACTTTTGGAATATCATTTTCACTCACATCTACTTGGGCTTCTATCACACCCAAATCGCTAATACGCATCATCTCCGTACCTACGTTAAAACTATTACCTGCCACACGTTCGCCTTTCTTTACACCTAAAACACTTACCACACCATCCATAGGGGCTATCAACGTGGTACGACCTACATCTTTCTGGGCTCTACTCAAACTTGCCGCTGCACTTTGCACATTGGCTTTGTTAGCACGTATACCTTGCTCGGCGCCTTTTACATTGGCTTTAGCACTGTTATATGCTTGCTCAGCCACTTCAAATTCCTGGCGAGAAATTACTTTTTCTTCTAATAGCTTTTTTTGGCGGTTATATGCAGCCTCTGCTTGTGCTAAAGTGGCTTTTAACGCCTGTAGTTGCTGCTCTGAATTAGAAACCTGTGCTTCCGATTGGGAAACAATAGCAGCAGCTTGATCTCTTTGGCTGGCAATGATATCGGCATAAATACGTGCCAATAGCTGTCCCTTACGTACGGTATCGCCTTCGGCTACCGCTAGCTCTACTATTTCACCAGAAACATCTGGACTAATTTTAACTTCTACCTCAGGATAAATTTTACCACTGGCTGTTACAGTTTCTATAATGGTGGTGTTTTTTACCGCCTCTACTGAAACTTTGGTACCTTCTTCCTTGCCTATAACGCCGGCTTTACTTAAACCTACAAATACTATTACTAAAAGTACTACTATACCTATAATCCATTTTACTGTTTTGCTCATAACCTTGCTTTTTGGGTGTGGGTTGATGTTATAATTTTAAACCTTGACCTTTATAAAATTCCAATACTTTCATTTTAAAAATATAGTCGTATTGATTGTTCAATTGCTGTATTTGTGCCCTTGTTAGGTTGTTTTGATTGGTGGTAAGTTCTAACACCGTAAGCATACCTACATCGTACCGTTTTTGGGCCATTTCGTAGGCTTTTTGGGCACTTTGCACACTTTTCTGGGCGGCCGTGAACCTATCAAAACTGTTTTTAGCTGCTACATAAGCATTGTATACATTTTGCTGTAGTAAGTTTAGGTTTTGCTGTTTGCGTAGTTCATTGCTTTGCAAATCGAGCTTAGCACGGTCCATGGCTATACGTACATTACCAGTACTGTTAAAAATGGGTACACTTAAACCTACAAAAATGCTTTGCCTAAAGTTGTTATCCATTTGGTTTCTCCAGCCATCCCACCACTGCGAAAAATTTCTGCGATATTGGTTAAAACTAAAAGTAGGTTGTTTTACAAACACCGGACTGCCATTAATTTCTACAAACTGGCTAGTAGTTTGTGTACCGGTTAATTGCACACTATTAAAATCGATAGCACGCAAACTTTGGGCAAAATTGGTGGCTAAATTATAACCAACATTTAGGTTAGGGTAGTAGCCGGCCTTTGTAGCTTTTATGTTTTTGTGTGCTGCTAAAATACGCAGGCTATCAGCTATTTGCTGTGGCTGATTACCCATGGCTAATTGATACACATATTGTGGTTGCAAATCCATCAAACTCTCAACAGGAATTTTTGATGGGTCGGGTATTTCTATATCAAACGGTTCAGCCATATCTAAATTCAGTAAGGCTTTCAGGCTAAGTACATTTTGCTCGTAAATAGCTTTACCATTAAAATATACCACACTGTCATTGGCTAATTGAGCTTCTAACTCCGCCAAATTTAGCTCAGGTAAATTACCAGCGTCTACACGTTTTTTAGTAAAGGCAATTTGGTTGGCCGTGTTCTTTATTTGAACATCGTTTATACGCATTTGCTCATTGGCGGCCAACACTTGCAAATAAAAATTACATACTTGCAAAGCTATATCGTTAGCGGCACGTTGCTTATCGGCCATGGCAGCCTGTGTTTGCAAGGCATTAAAGGCAATATTATTTTTTATTTGCCCAAAATTAAACACTTGCATTCCACCCTGAATTTGGAACGAGTTAAACAATAGCTGCGTAGTAGTAAACTGGTTAGTAGTGGGGTCAATACTTCTACCGTTTTGCATACCAATACTGGGGTTAAAACTGGCATTGGGTAGCTGGTTATACTTGGCCTGCTTTAACGCTAGTGCCTGTACCCTAGTTTGCACATCGGCCTGCTTTACCGATATATTGTTTTGCATAGCATGATCCACCATTTTTTGGAGCGACCATTTTTGCTGTGCTTGTGCCACCCAACCCGTGCTGGTGGCCAGCAAAATCAATACATATTTTTTCATAATGCAGTAAAAGTAGGTGAGGCCATTGGGTTAGTAAATGGTTTTTAGATGAGCGGAAACTTTACAACATAAATGGGAAAATACCCCGTGTTACCGTATTTTTTGGAAGGCCTGCTCTAGATCGGCTATTATAAACTCCGCAGTTTCCAGTCCTACGTACAGCCTACAGCTGGTATGCTCCGGGTTATGTACATCTACCATGTGTAAAGGCATGGTGGCACACTTAGGTATCAATAAACTTTCGTACCCACCCCAGCTTACCGCCATTTGTATATGCTGCAAGGCATTGCAAAAATCTTCAACCTGCTGTGCATTACTTACTTGTAAACTAAACGTAAGCAGGCCACCACAACTAGCCGTGGACACTTCTACGCCATTCTCCGCATCAAATGGTGTTTGCCATACACACCAAAGCTGCCTCACCATCGGGTGTTTTGCTACATATTCACTTACTACTTTAGCTGTTTGGTGTACTTGCTGCCAGCGTAGTGGCATAGTACGCAAACCACGTAGTAGCAACCATGCATTAAAAGGCTGTATACCACTACCAATACTCATGTACTGCTGATGAAACATTTTTTCAATAATGGCCTTGCTACTACTAATAACACCCGCCACCACATCGGAATGGCCCGATATAAATTTTGTAGCAGACTGTATAGCAATATCAATACCTAATGCAATAGGTTTTTGACCCAATGGTGTACAAAAACTGTTATCGCAAATGGTAATTATTTGGTGCTGTTTTGCCCATGCTGCTATGGCCGCCAACGGCTGTGTGTGGTATAACCAACTGGTAGGACTTTCCAAATACACCACCGTAGTGTTTGGCCGTACTGCTGCCATAAAATTTTGTACACTACGGCCATCTACAAACGTATGGGTGATGCCTAGTTGTGGTAAAATTTGGGTGATAATTTGGTGAGCCCAGCTGTATACGCCATGCACCGCAATAACATGATCGCCTTGTTTTACCTGCGATAATATGCTCATATAAATAGCTGCCGCACCGCTATTTACCACTAGGCAGTCTTCTGCTTCATCTAACGCCGCTAATTTTTTTCTAAGTATCTCCACCGTAGGGTTTAGGCCTCTACTGTATAGCCATGTGCTATATTCATTTTCAAAACTTTCCCTTAGCTGCTGCACGGTGCTAAAAGCAAAGTTGCTCGTTTGTATGATGGGTGGTGCTACCGCACGAAAATAGTCGCCCTTATTCTCCTCGCCTAAATGATTGATGATATAGTGTACCGAATATGCCATAATTTGTAGCTTTCAATAACTTTGAAAGTAACATTTTTTACCGTCAACCGTTTTAAAATCAAAAACCCGTTTTATATGAAATTTTTAACCACCCTTTTGGTAGTATTAGTAAGTAGCTGTGCTTGGGCACAAGTAAGCGATTTGACAGTGTACGTAGGCAAATACAAAATGCAGGCGGGAGCCCCCATACCCGAGATAGAGGTTACCGTAAACAATGGCAGCTTGGTAATGAGTGCCGCCATGGGTCAGGCTACTTTAACCCGTGTAAGTGGCGATACCTTTGCTATACCTAGCTACAATGGCTATGCGTATTTTATTAAAACTGAAGGCCGTGTAACTAGTTTGCGTATAGATGCTATGGGAATGATTTTAGATGGCACGAAGGATGGCTGGGCTTTACATAGGGAGTATATGATTTCTATTACAGAGCGGCGGAAGTATACACGATAGTAGGTATAATTTTTTCGCTAAAAAATCGGCACGGTACAATCTATTTTTCTATCGGTTACAATAGTTTTTTTGGGGCTTCCGCACCGTTGATGGCTTATGCTTACGATGAGCTTTGGGTGGTGCGGCGGGCTGTACACAGTAGTCCTCGCCCCATGCCCCCTAACCCCCAACGGGGGAACCGGGCTGTGGGCTACTTGCTTCCATCCCTAAGCCAGAATAATAAAAAACGTTCCGTAATTTCCACATTCTTCGCAACGCGATGAACGAGAAATCCCTTCAAAAAAATAACGGAAACATTATATTCAAAGGCAGCATTCACCTCCCATTCATGAGATATCTCCCTCGTTGCACGATGGTCGATATGACGAAAAAAATCAACGTCATTTCGAGATTATTCGCAATGCAATGAAGGAGAAATCTCATCAAAAAAAAGAACTACAAAACACAAAGGGCACTAAGAATGCCACAAAGGGCACGATGGTGGATATGACGGTTTCCCTCCGTTGGAGGGATTAAGGGAGGCCCTCGTCATTTCGACATTCTTCGCGAAGCGATGAACGAGAAATCTCATCCAAAAAAATGACGAAAACATTATATCCAAAGGCAGCATTCACCTCACATTCATGAGATATCTCCCTCGTTACACGATGGTCGATATGACGAACCAAATCGACGTCATTTCCACATTCTTCGCAACGCGATGAAGGAGAAATCTTATGAAAAGCAAGGAATACAAAACACAAAGTTCGCAAAGGGAACCGCGAAGATCACGAAGTAAACGAAAGGCAGCTGTTAACATCGGCCTTAAATATAAAGCGTAAAGAAAATCAGCTTGAGCGAGGCGCCAGCAGCCAGCACTGTTTGAGCCATAGCAACTTCGAAAAACAGGGTCTTATGGCGAGTTTGCTGGGTGCAGACTCGGTCAGCAGATTTTTAGCTTTAGATTTACAGCCTTGATTTTTTGTTTCTTTTTTATCAAGAAAAAAGAAAGGGCAGAAAAAACGAAAAGTCTTTTGTTCATGAGATATCTCCCTCGTTACACGATGGTCGATATGACGAACCAAATCGACGTCATTTCCACATTCTTCGCAAAGCGATGAAGGAGAAATCTCATCAAAAAAATAACGGAATCATTGTACCCAGCAGCATTGGCCGCTGGTTCATGAGATATCTCCCTCGTTACACGATGGTCGATATGACGAACCAAATCGACGTCATTTCCGGCAACGCAAAGCAATCCAGCAAAACCAAAAAATTTGCTCAAGTATAAAAAAACCATTCAACGTTTTAATTAGTGCGATTACGTGATTATGTAAGAACTAACGCAACCTGCTACACGTAATAACCCTTGGTATAAACTAATTAAGCCAAAGTCTGAGCATCAGTTGAGTCATCTACTTAACGCCTAGTACGTACCGAAAAAATGCTATAGCAAGCGAAAGTTAATAATATGCCCCCATTTACACAAAACAACCATTTGAGGTTACTAGAACGGGCGTATCTCCCTTCTATTAACAATAGAATTCCAATTACTATGGAACACCCAGTTATCAAATAAGTAACATATTTTTTCATTAATTTAGTATTGTGGTAATAAACCTAAATTACTGTTATGTAAGCAAGATACTCCATATGCCACAGAAATAGAAAAAAAACCTGAAACAAACCAAGTATTATCACCTAAAATCTCTCGGCTCCGAAAATAAATTTCTTTGTACCATAGGTGGCTCACCTATATGCATACTCACCACCTCATCGGCCCTAGATAATGCAGGTAAGTGCTGTGTAGTATTTTTCATAAGGGTATTGAGCATTTTAGAGGCATCCCAGCACTGTTTTGCTATTACATGTATTACACTACCTTCTATTTGTAAAGTACCTTCTAGCATTAATAAACGAGCTTGTGTAATTTGTACTTTGTACTTAGCCGCCGTATTAGCAAACACCACTATATTGGTAATACCCGTTTCATCTTCCAGGGTAATAAACCATACACCTTTAGCGGTAGATGGCCGCTGCCGCACCAATACCAAACCCGCCACCCGTATAGGATGTAGGTTTTTATAGTTGCCTAACTGTGCATTGGGTGTAATATGTAACTGTGCTAATTTTTGCCTTATAAAACTTACAGGATGTGCTTTTAACGATAAGGCTGTGGTAGCATAATCCTGCACTACTTGCTGGGCGGCCGGCATACTGGGTAGCTGTACAGTGGGCTCATCCTGCAAGGGATTGTACTGGTTAAATAAAGCAGTAGGCTTATCGGTAATACTTAACTGCCATAAAGCCTCCCGCCTATTCAGTTCTAAACTTTGAAAAGCATCGGCCTCGGCCAATAGTTCTATGGTGTGGTTTTGCAAACCCATCACCATTATTTCATACAGCCCCGTAATAGGTTTGGTACGCTTGGCTACTAACAAATTGGCTTCCGCCTCACTAATGCCTTTTATTTGTCTAAAACCCAACCGCAGGGCATAATAGTTACCTATTTTATTTTCTAAACTGTGGTTCCAGCCAGAAAAATTAACATCTACAGGCAGTACAGTTACACCATGGTTTTGGGCATCTATCACTATTTGTGCAGGCTGGTAAAAACCCATAGGTAAACTATTTAGTAAAGCACAAGCAAACACATCCGGATAAAAGCATTTTAACCAGCACGAAACATATACTAGCTGGGCAAAACTAGCAGCATGACTTTCCGGAAAACCATAGCTACCAAAACCTTCTAGCTGTTTAAATACACGGCTTGCATACTCCGGTGTATAACCCTTATTTATCATACCCGTTATAAGCTTTTGCTGTAGCTTGGTTACTTGGCCTTTTACTTTAAAAGTAGCCATACTACGGCGTAGCTCATCGGCCTCCGCCGGCGAAAATCCGGCGGCTACAATGGCTATTTTCATAGCCTGCTCCTGAAACAGCGGTACGCCTAAAGTGCGTTGTAAAATACTTCGCAATTCCTCCGAGGGGTATTCCACCTGCTCCTCGCCATTGCGGCGGCGTAAATATGGGTGCACCATATCGCCCTGTATGGGGCCAGGACGTACTATGGCTACCTCTATCACCAAATCGTAAAAACAGCGGGGCTTTAACCTTGGTAGCATACTCTGCTGTGCCCTACTTTCTATTTGAAAAACACCAATAGTATCGGCCTTACAAATCATATCGTACACCTCCGGTACTTCCTGTGGTATACTAGCCAGTGTATGCTGAATATGGTACTTACTTTTTAATATATCTAGGGCTTTGCGTATACAGGTAAGCATGCCTAGGGCCAACACATCTATTTTCAAAAAACCAAGGGCTTCTATATCATCCTTATTCCACTCTATACAAGTGCGGTTTTGCATACGGGCATTGAGTATGGGACATAGCTGCGTAATACTTTGCCGGCTTATTACAAAGCCCCCTGTATGCTGCCCTAACTGCCGTGGAAAACCTAAAAATTGCTTGGCTAGTGTAAGTGTTTTTTGTAAATGCACATCAGCTATATCTAAACCCGCTTGTTCTAGCATTTCCGCGGTAAACCA
>RDXK01000184.1 GCA_004292605.1 Bacteroidota bacterium | reverse complement strand
TCCCTTGCATCAGCAGGGCGTAGGGCCACACCCACACCGCGGTTTTAGTGCCATAAGTTTTATATACAAAGGCGGTTTACACCACCAGGATAGTAGGGGTAATAGCGAACATGTGTATGCCGGTGGTACGCAATGGACCCACGCTGGCCGGGGCATAATACACAGCGAACGGCCCGCCGCCAATAGATTGGCCCACGGCAAGGAGCAGGAGCTTTTACAGGTATGGGTAAACAGCCCAGCCGCCCATAAAATGGATGAGCCCACCTACCATGCTGCCACCAAGGAAAATACACCCACCATTGTAGAAAATGGCGTGCAAGTAGCAGTAGCTAGTGGCCAAATAAATGGTACGCAAGGTGTTATTCCTACGTTTACACCGGTAACTACGGCCATGGCACATTTACAAGCTGGGGCGGTATTTACCACGGAATTTCCAGAACATACCAATACCATTATTTACAGTTTAGAGGGCGATATTACCGTAAACGGAACCTTAGTACCCGCAAGGCATTTGGCCCAGCTATCTACCACGGGTACCACCGTTAGTGTGGAAGCCGTGCAGGATGCTCGTTTGTTTATAGGCAATGGCCAGCCAATAGAGGAGCCCATAGCTGCTCACGGCCCCTTTGTAATGAACAACCAAACCGAAATATTGCAAGCCTTTAAAGATTATCAGCAAGGTAAAATGGGCGTTTTGATAGAAGAAATTCCCACAACACATTAATATAAATTTTCATTCATCAACACAAAAAATAAACAACATGGCACTGTACCAAATTGATCCGCTACACAGCGAAGTAGAGTTTAAAGTAAAACACTTAATGATTAGTACTGTAAAAGGCAACTTTACCCAGTACTCTGCTACTTTAGAAGCAGAAAACGAAGATTTTACCGATGCAAAAATTACGTTTGAAGCCGCTATTGCTAGCATCAATACCGGCAATGAGCAGCGAGATGGTCACTTAAAAAGTGCAGAGTTTTTTGATGCGGAGCAGTTTCCCACTATCAACTTTGTATCTACCGCATTTACCAAAACAAGTGATGATACGTACACGCTAGCTGGTAATATGACTATCAAAGGCATTACCCAACCATTGACTTTACAAGTAACGTATGGCGGTACTATGGTAGATTTTTATGGCCAAACCAAACTTGGTTTTGATATCACGGGTGTACTAAGCAGAAAAGCTTTCGGACTTACTTGGAACGGAGTTACCGAAGCAGGTGGTGTAGTATTGGCCGATGATATTAAACTTAATTTGAGTATACAATTAACCAAGCAGGCGTAGAAATGGCGGTGAAAAGGTAAAAATTTACTAATGCTTACAGGTAAACTTTTAGCCATTAGTTTATTACCATCACTGTTAAATTACCCAACAAGCGGAGTGAAGGTGTATACCAAAAGTATATACCTTTACTCTAAACTTAGGTATGAAAACTTTATCGCTAAAATTAGATGATGCTGTTTTTGAGGAAACCGAAGAGGTGATAGCCCAACTAAAGCAAGCTAGAAATAGGTACATAAATGAGGCCGTTCATTTGTACAATAAATACAATAAACGCAAAGAGCTAAAAAGTCGGTTAGCAGCCGAAACTAAATTGGTTGCTACCAGTTCTTACGAAGTATTGCGTGAGTTTGAAAATTTGATAGATGACTTATAAGCAGTACGATGTGTGGCTTGCCAACTTAAATCCTACGCATGGTACCGAACCCGGAAAAGTTCGTCCAGTGGTAATTATTCAAACCAATTTATTGAACGATACACATGTATCTACCATTGTTTGTCCTATTACTACCAATGTTCAGCCCAAGGCAAATATTTTACGAGTTCATCTTAAAAAAACGCAGTTACCTCAGTTGAGCGATATTTTGGTAGATCAGCCACGGGCCATTGATAATGTAAGGTTTATAAAAAAACTAACCCAACTTACGGCACCACAAATAAAACAGTTAAAGGATAATTTGAAAATTGTGCTCGACTTGTAAGTCCATCAATCCGAAGTTGACCAATAAGTGTAGGTTTTAGAAATTAAATATAATGATGATGCAAACGCAAGTATACAAAGCCACCGACCGTGGCGTGAAGGATATAGGCTGGCTACAAAGTAATTTTACTTTTAGTTTTAGCAGTTACACAAATCCGCTAAAAAATGGTTTTGGCCTTTTAAAAGTGCTCAATGATGATGTGGTGAAACCAGGCGGTGGCTTTGGCTTGCATGCACACCAAAACATGGAAATAATAAGTGTACTACTACAAGGCAGTATGAACCATAAGGATAGTATGGGCCATGCCGATGTAGTACATGAAGATTGGGTACAAATTATGAGTGCCGGTAGCGGCCTACGCCATGAGGAATACAATGTAGGCGATAACGAAGTACATTTTTTGCAAATTTGGATAGAACCTAAAATTCAAAATATAGCACCAAGGTACCAGCGCCGAAGTTTCCCTAAGGCCAACCGTGCCAATGAACTTACTACCGTGGTAAGTTTTGAGGAAGGCCAAAAACACTGCTGGATAAACCAGAATGCGAAAATTAGTTTGGGCTATTATACCCAAGCCACCACACTAAACTACACCTTGAACCCAGAAAACAAGGCCGTTTATATTATGGCATTAACTGCAGGCGTAACCGTGGAAAACCAGGAATTGGCCCCTAAAGATGGTATTGGTATTTGGCAAACACCCACAATTTTATTGAGTGTACAACCTAATAGCCAGTTTATTGTAATAGAAGTACCTATAAATGCGTAATTATGAATATTGAAATTATATCGGGTAGTCCCCGTAAGGAGAGTGTTACCGTACGTTTAGCCGTGTATTTGCAGCAGCATTTACAAGCAGCTTTGCCGGGGGCCAATGTGGGCATTATTGATATGCGTCAGTGGCAGTTGGGTAGTTTTAACCACGTTTATACCACGCCAGAACATGCCCCTGCAGAGCATACCATTTTAGCACAGCGTATGCACGCTGCCAATGCCTTTGTAATAGTGACACCGGAGTACAATGGCACCTATACGGCAGAGGTAAAAAACTTATTTGATAGGTTTCCTAAACAAAGCAGAAAACCGTTTGGTATAGTTACCGCTAGCACAGGCCCATTAGGTGGTGCCCGTAGCACACAAGCCTTGCTATTATTGGTGCCTGCCTTAGGTGGTATAGCATCGCCGCAAATGCTCATAACGCCACAAGTAGATAAAAAATTTAGCGCCGATGGCGAATTGGTAGATGCTGGTTTCCAAAAAAGTATAGATGTGTTTACACACGATTATATTTGGCTGGTACAGCACTTGCAGCCGGTAGTAGCATAAATTACTAGAGCCCTCCACCTAAAAAACGGAGGGTTTTTTTATAGCAGGTTTTGCCACAACTGCCCCATTTATTTTCCCGATATTTGCACCTCAATTTAGCACAAAGCAGCATCATGAGCGACGAAATAAAACACGAGTGTGGATTAGCTTTTATACGTTTACGCAAACCATTTTCGCATTATCTACAAGCCTATGGCACAGCTAGTTATGGTTTAAATAAACTGTACTTGCTCATGGAAAAACAACACAACCGTGGGCAGGATGGTGCTGGTATTGCCGCCGTAAAACTCAACACCGCTTATGGCCAGCCTTTTTTAGAACGTAGGCGTAGCAATGCACCACAGCCCATAGCCGAGCTGTTTTTTAACATTGGTAAAGAAATAGAAGAACTTCAAAAATATTTGCCCGAAATACAGAACAATGCGGAGCTGCTAAAAGGGCATCTGCCTATGTTGGGCGAATTATTACTCGGCCATTTACGCTATGGTACACAGGGAAAAAACAATGTAGAGTTTTGTCACCCATTTATTAAACGCAGCGAAGTACCCGGAAAAAATATAGCCTTAGCGGGTAATTTTAATTTGGTAAACACCGAGGAGTTGTTCGATTTGGTAAATATCAATCCTGGTGAGTTTCAAAAACAGAGCGATTTAGCTGCCATGCTGGAAGTAATACACCATTTTTTGGCGAAAGAAGATGATGCCCATCCTAACCAAGCCAATATTCAGGCCGTGCTGGAAAAAGCCGTGCCTTTGTTTGATGGTGGCTATACTATAGGTGGTTTATTGGGCAACGGTACCAGCTTTGTGTTAAGAGATGCTCATGGTATTCGTCCGGCTTATTATTATATCAACGATGAAGTAATAGTAGCCGCTAGCGAACGTGCCGCTATACGTACCACCTTTAATGTGGGCGAAAATGAAGTGATGGAATTGCTGCCCGGCCAAGCTATTTTGGTAAATGCCCAAGGCCAGCCCACCATTATACAGCTAGTGCCCGCTAAGGAACGCCGAGCCTGTAGTTTTGAGCGTATTTATTTTAGCAGAGGTAGCGATGAAAAAATTTATAGGGAACGTATTGCCCTTGGTTTTCATTTAAGTAAGCCCGTGTTAGAAGCCGTGGATTACGATTTAAAAAATACCATTTTCTCCTATATTCCTAACACGGCGGAAGTGGCTTATTTTGGTTTGGTAAAAGGGATGGAAAGCTATTTGAACCAAATAAAAATTCAGCGGATAGCTAGCTGGGGCACCGATATTTCCTACGAAAAACTCGAGGAAATGATTACCCGAAAAATTAGGCAGGAAAAAATAGCCATTAAGGATGTAAAACTAAGAACCTTTATTACCGCCGATACCAGCCGTAACGAAATGGTGCAGCACGTGTACGATATTACCTATGGTACCGTAAGCAAAGGGGTAGATACCCTGGTAGTGATAGATGATAGCATAGTACGAGGCACTACTTTAAAACAAAGCATTGTGCGTATGCTGGCCCGTTTAGGTCCTAAAAAAATAATCATTGTTAGCTCTGCACCGCAAATACGTTACCCCGATTGTTACGGGATAGATATGAGCAAACTCGGCGATTTTATTGCCTTTAAAGCAGCCATTGCACTACTAAAAGAAACCAACCAAGAGCATATTATTAATGAAGTAGCTGCGGAAATAAAGGAGCTGGAGCGTACCCAAATGCTACATTCGGAAAACTTGGTACGTAAAATTTACAAGCCCTTTAGCACACAGCAAATTTCCGATAAAATAGCCCAGTTAATTACCCCAGAGGAAATAACCTTGCCTGTACAAGTAATTTACCAAACCATCGAGGATTTGCACGATTGCTGCCCCACCAATACTGGCGACTGGTATTTTACGGGTAACTACCCCACCCCGGGTGGAAACAAAGTAGTAAACAAAGCCTTTTTAAACTTTGTGGATGGTAGAAACGTGCGTGGGTACTAAAGTGTTTTTGCTGCCGTTCCCGCCGTTCCGCTGTTGTTGGAGTTCTTCACCAACAACAGTATTAATTCCAGTACTATATTTATAGTATGAACTACCCTAGGCACTACTATATCAGGTTGCTAGCAATACCTATTTTGTTAGTTGCAGTAAAAGCCTGTTCGCAGCAATATGGTGAAGGATATAGCTTTAGGCTTTTTGATAATATTGCAAATACAAAACTTATTCATGCAATTGAAAACGAGGATACTGCTGAAATAACGCGAGTATTAAAAAGTGATACAACCTTTGATATCAATACACGGGAAAAAAAGTTCGGACAAACACTTTTATCTCTGGCAGCAGGAACCGATAAGCCTGCTTCAGTGTTGAGTTTACTAAAAAATGGTGCGAATCCTAATATTTGTGACTCTTTTGGACAAACAGCCTTGAGTTCGGTTTGTGAAGTAGTAAGTAGTCGAGAAAAAGCATTTGAAATTATTGAAGCACTATTAAAATTTGGCGCTAATCCCAATTGGCAACCATGCGATTCAACCATACAAAACACTAGAAAAAATATACCACTAGAGGAAGCAATTTCAAATTTTAGATGTTCAAAGTTATTAATTGAAAACGGTGCTGATTATAACTTCAATGATTCTAGTGGCTATCCAGTTTGGTTTTCAATGCTTGCTCTGGATGGTAAGATTTCCGAAAGCATTTTTCTTGCAGAATATTTACTTATTGAAAAAAAAGTGCGTTATCCTAAAATTGTATGGTATTCTAAACCAGATAAAAGCCCTATTTACTTTGACAAGTTGCTATTAAGTTATAATACAGCTGGTGATCCTGAAAAAGCAAAGGCCAAAAATAATATCATAAGATATTTAGCTTTAGAGTAGCTGGTTCTGCTGTTATTGGTGTTCTTCACCAACAATAGCGAGTACTAAGGTGTTTTTCCTGCTTGCCTAATGGCCTAACTACATCATTTACAGTGGTTTACGCCGCTTTATGATGCTATTAAATAGTTACCAATACTAATAAATGGCCCTAAATGGCTGCTTACCGGGCTTTTATGCGTACCTTTGCCGCCAAATTCAAAAAAGTATAAAAGTTGCACTCAGCTATTTGTACATCATTTTTCAGTAAAAAAGTTCTGTTCAGGAACACAAGGTTATGCAAATTAGAAACATTGCCATCATTGCTCACGTAGACCATGGCAAAACCACACTAGTAGACAAAATTTTACACACCGCAAAAGTTTTTAGAGACAATCAGGAAACAGGTGATTTAATCATGGATAGCAACGATCTGGAAAGAGAACGTGGTATCACCATTTTTAGTAAAAACGCCAGTGTTACGTATAAAGACGTAAAAATAAATGTAATTGACACCCCGGGTCACGCCGATTTTGGTGGCGAAGTAGAACGTGTTTTGAAAATGGCCGATGGCGTTATTTTGTTAGTAGATGCTTTTGAAGGCCCCATGCCACAAACCCGTTTTGTGTTGCAAAAAGCCTTATCGCTTAACCTAAAACCCATTGTAGTAATTAACAAGGTAGATAAGCCTAACTGCCGCCCCGATGAAGTACACGATGCAGTTTTTGAACTGTTTTTTAACCTAGATGCCACAGAGGAACAATTAGATTTTCCTACTTTCTACGGTTCAGGTAAAAACGGTTGGTTCAATAGTAGTCTTACCCAAACAGAAGATATTACGCCTTTAATGGATGGTATTATACAATATGTACCAGCACCTAAAGTAGCCGAAGGACCGCTGCAAATGCAAATAACTAGCTTGGATTATTCTAGCTTTTTAGGTCGTATCGCTATTGGTAAAGTAGGCCGTGGTGTAATTAAGGAAAACCAAATGGTAGCTTTAATACAAGCCGATGGTACTATTAAAAAACAGCGTGTAAGAGAATTGTACGTGTTTGAAGGTATGGGCAAACGTAAGGTAACCGAAGTAGTAGCCGGCGATTTGTGTGCTGTAGTAGGTATAGAAGACTTTAACATTGGCGATACTTTGGCCGATTCTGAAATGCCAGAAGCATTGCCAGTAATTAGTGTAGATGAGCCTACCATGAACATGCTTTTTAGCATTAACAACTCACCATTTTTTGGTAAGGATGGTAAATTTGTTACTAGCCGCCACTTGCGTGACCGTTTAATAAAAGAAACAGAGAAAAACTTAGCCCTACGTGTAGTAGATACCGATAGTGGCGATAGCTTCCTAGTGTATGGTAGAGGTATTTTGCACTTAGGTATATTAATAGAAACCATGCGTAGAGAAGGGTATGAGCTTACTGTGGGTCAGCCACAGGTAATTACCAAAGAAATAGATGGTAAAAAAAGCGAACCTTACGAAACCTTGGTGGTAGATGTGCCGCAGGAATTTGCTAGCAAAGTAATTGACCTTGTTACCCGCCGTAAAGGTGAAATGCACGTAATGGAAACCAAGGGCGAAATGCAGCACTTGGAGTTTGAAATTCCTAGCCGTGGTTTAATAGGTTTGCGTACACAAATGCTTACTGCTACTACCGGCGAAGCTGTAATGGCCCACCGCTTTTTAGATTATAAGCCTTGGAAAGGATCTATCCCAGGTAGAAACAATGGGGTTTTGTTAGCCAAAGAAAATGGCGCCACCACTGCCTACTCTCTAGATAAATTACAGGATAGAGGTATATTTTTTGTAGACCCAGGAGAAGAGGTGTACGCAGGTATGATTATAGGTGAAAACAACAAACCCGGCGATTTAGTAGTAAACAGCAACGAAGGTAAAAAACTTACTAACCACCGTGCAAGCGGTAGCGATGCTGCTACTAGTATAGCCCCTAAAACATTGCTTACTTTAGAGGAGTGTATGGAGTACATTCAGCAAGATGAGTGTATAGAAGTAACCCCGAACTTTATAAGAATGCGTAAGGTGGTACTAAACGAGGAAGAACGTAAGAAAATAGTAAAACGTATGGCGGCCGACGCCTAACAATACCAAGAGGTTGCTTACAAAAGCAGCCTCTTTTTTTTGTGCCATGGGCCAAAAATAAAGGTAGAGTTCGCATACGGTTATAAGAATATTGGAGGACTATTTAATGTATGCTTTTATTCTCCTATACCAAACTGATTTGAAGTTAAAAAAACAGCAATTGTGATAATCAAATGGATTTGACCTACATAGAATTACATCAAACTAGTTTGTCATTCATATTTTGCCAAAAATGATTGTCAAACGAATTGGGCATTATCCTGCTGTGTGGGTGGCGAAGACGGGCTATCGCCAACGAGAGCTCACCTCGAAGAATTAAGGAAAAATGGTCGTAAAGTGGTCGGACTGCCAACTGTAGGAGCAAACAGGAAATGTACGTACGTAACATACAGCTTGCTCGTCTGCCCACACTTGTACAAATCCTCAGTATTCATTGATTGCAAATGTAGAATCAAGTTCTATATTTGCCATGCGATACCCAGTAAATCCTCTCTCTGCCTGTCAGATGATGAAACTGGGTTTTTGTTTTTTTAGCCATTTCATTACATCTCAAAGCGATGCAAGTTTATATTGTTTGGGTTAAAGCTAACTCAACCAATTGATTCCTGCTTAGGCATTGCCAATATCTAATAAATACTTGTACAAATCTTCCTTGGCGGGCACTTGCATTTTTTTCCGCAGGCGATACCTACTAATTTCTACCCCACGTACCGAAATACTCATTAGTTGGGCTATTTCCTTGCTCGATAAATTCAGTCGTATATACGCACACAGTTTTAACTCGTGGCCCTTTAAATCGGGAAATTGTTTTTTTACATTGTTCAAAAAGCTGCCATGCACTTTATCGAAATGAATAGAAAATTGCTCCCACTCATCATCCAGTTTATCTTCTGCGGTAAGTCGTTTCAGAATTTTTTTCAGTTCAGAGGCATCTACTACATCTTTTCCGGCTTTGTTCAGCTTACTCACCTCATCTTTAATACGAATAATAAATTCCTTTTTTTGCACCAAGTTCATGGCGGTGGCGGCCAGTTCTGCCTCTAAATTTTCATTTTTTAGCTGCATCATTTCCTTTTCTGTACGCTCCATTTCCAGTTGGTGCTGGTACGATAGCATTAACTGCTTTTCCTCATACAGTTTACGTTCTTGTGCTTGTTTAGCCTCCTGCTTTTTTATCACCGTTTTCTCCTGAAACAAATGAATTCTGTACACGGCATAAATACACGTTAAAAACAGCAATATTTTAAACCAAATGGTATTGTACCAAGCGGGTAAAATTTCAAAATAATAGCTGCTTACGGCCGATTGTTCGTTCAGGTTATTCAATGCTTTTACCTGAAACTCATACTTGCCCGCCGGCAAATTGGTATAATATTTTTCGGTTTTGGTGCTCCATTCGCTCCAGTTTTCTTGGTAGCCCTTTAAACGGCAGGAGTAAGTAATATTGAGCAATTGCGATGAGTAAGGCGCCGAATACTCAAAATGAAACGAATTCCACTTACGGTGTAGCACTTGCTTACCACCACTGCCTGTTTCGCCCACACCAGCATACAAAACACTATCGGTTAAATTGGTAGCACTTAC
>RDXK01000019.1 GCA_004292605.1 Bacteroidota bacterium | reverse complement strand
TCGTCTGCCCACACTTGCACAAAACCTCGTGTTAAATGCCGTTTTTATCTTGGTCGGCTCGACCAATTTATTTCCTTGATGCAACTTTGCGTTCAACGTTATTCCAAAAGTCTAAAGTCTCCGAGCAAACTTTGTGAAAATTAGTTTTTGAAAAACAAGTGGTTCCAAATAATTCCTTTGAGCTCTTCTTCGAGTTTCTATAAAAACACAGTCAATAGGAACTTTTAAAAGGTAAACTTGGTGCGTTCCGTCAACCCAAAAAGAGGTGCCAGTTCATCTTCAAAATCCGTCTACAAAAGGATACTGATAACATTTTTTGCAAACCGAGTTTTGTCCAACCGCCAAAAGCTTTACAAACCAACACTCGCAGTTCCTGTCTACCTGCAAAAATTGAACTTTACATTAGTTCCGAGTTCTGTCCCGTCACTTGCAGTTCCTGTCTAACAGCAAAAGTTTTAAGAAATTATCCATTTGTAAACGTTTAGAACCATATCGAAGAATGAAGCCTAAAATGGCATTTAACGTTCAGGGCTTGGCGAAGGTGGGGAAATAGAATTCCGTTAACTTAAAACCGAAACCCATTAGATTTACGAAAGTTGAAGATAACAACTAAAAGCCAAGAAGCATTCCGTCAAGCCTGAATTGAAGCTGAATAGAATTACTAATGCTAATGTTTATTCCGTCAGCCCCACTTTTGCCAAACCTCTTGTTGTAGGTAGCCCTTCTGTCCTGATATATTTGTCTTTTGTCATGCTTGCACATTTTAATACAGTACTGAATGAAAAGTAAGGCTCTTACCACAGCTTGGACTTGTGTGCGGTATTGTGTGGCTGTGGTATGTGCCTTACTTTAGCCGAGCACATTAGATTACTCAAACTTTATTAACGAACAATGTGTTTTCGAATATTATACATAAATCGATCTAGTAAACGCATACTCTCCGTCACTATGTCGGCTTGAGCAATTAAGCCATATTGATATTGTAAGTTCTTTCCGTAATTGGTTTTGAGTCCATTTGACAAAATTAGTTTAGCGGAATAACCACTGTCTGTTGGTGTTGAACTGATGTATACAATTTTGCTTAGAACAGCACCAAATTGTTCATAAGGGTATGCTTGAAATTTTAATAATACGTCCTGTCCAACTGCAACTTTACCGAAATTATATTGTGGAATAAATAGCTCGGCAAAATATTGCATACTGTCTGGTTGAATGTAAAAAATTAATTGTCCAGATTTGATGTATTGATTTTTTTGATAAAATCCTGCTAATTGAACTATTCCGTCACTTGAAGCCTTTAGTGTATATTTCATCTCCCATTGTTCAAATTGACTTTTTATGGACTGTAAAGCTTGAATAAACATATTTCTCTGAACCAAGATGTCATTGTCTAATTGTGCTACTTCTTTTAGTTTCTCATTTTGTTGGTTTTCATTATTTAGGATTGCCGTTTTTATTTGAGGTAGGGTTAATTTTTTTGCAATTAGTTTGCTTTCTTCATTTCGGTAGTCCAATACCGAAATTACTTTGTCTTTTATTAAGGACTCCTGAGATTG
>RDXK01000183.1 GCA_004292605.1 Bacteroidota bacterium | reverse complement strand
TTTTTACTAAAAGTAAAGTAAACTATACATTAAGTAAATTAAACTTTGCTATTTATAGGATATTTAACAATTGGTCTAAACCCGTAATGGTATAGGTGGCGGGTACGGTAGCCTTGGCCTGAATATGGTTTACCCAAACCGTATCTATACCAGCATTAATACCGCCTTGTATATCGGCTTCTTGGTTATCGCCAATCATGATACACTGTTCGGGCAGTGCCTGAGCTAGCTGCATGGTGTAGGCAAAAATGGCCGCATCGGGCTTTACCAGTTGTGCTTTTTGTGAGGTGACTACTTCCTTAAAAAACGGAGCCAGTTGGCTATACGCCAGTTTTCTTAGTTGTACCTCCTCAAAACCGTTGGTAATAATATATAATTGGTAATGCTTGCTTTGTAAATATTGCAGGGTTTCCATGGTATGCGGAAAAAGGGCGGTTCTGTTGGGTAGTTCATCTAGGTAAGCGGCCGACAGTTTTTTGGCAAGGGCTTCATCGGCAATTTTAAAATCGAGCAAGCTAAACCACATTCGTTTCCAGCGTAGTTCATCTTGTTTTATAAATCCTTGTGTGTATCGTTTCCACAGTCGATTATTATGGGTGGTGTAGCTGTTAAAAAAATCGGTTAAGCTGCTAATGCCTTGCGTATCCAGAGCAAATTCATGGTATAATTTTTCAATGGTTAATCCGCTGTTGGTTTCAAAATCCCACAGGGTATGGTCTAAATCAAAAAAAATATGTTGGTATGGCATAATAACGTGTTAGTGGCTTGTACAAGTATGGATGCTAAAGTAGTGAAACAACGATTGGTACCACCAATGGCCACCGTTTTTGTGCAGTAGAATAAACTCGCTGGCAAATAGCTCCCGAAATGGGGTTTTATAATGCATTGTTTTACAACGGGTTAGCAGTGTTGATTTTTGGGAAAAGCGAAAAAATGCTGAAAAAGCAGCTTTTTTGTGGAGTTGATAAGGCAAGCCAATTATGTTTCCATAAAAAAATAGTTAAAATTGATGAATGGTATTAAAAAAAAGTTAAAATGGGTGAAATAGGCATTTTAACATGCCGCTTTTTAGTTGCTTCGACTGTCTAATAACAATTATTTAACAAATCAAACAACCAAAACTAATTGCATGAGAAAACAGCTACTATTGTTGGTAGTGTGCTCCCTTTTTTACTCGTTAGGGGTATTAGCACAAACCATTACAGTGCAAGGAAGGGTTACCGATGACAAGGGTGCAGGCTTAGCCGGTGCCTCGGTACAAGAAAAAGGAACTAAAAACGGTGTTAGCGCTGCTAACGACGGTACTTTTAGTATTAAAGTAAAATCTGGTGCCAAACTACTCATCAGCGAGTTAGGTTTTGAAACCAAAGAAGTTAACGCCGTATCTGGTATAGTAGTACAGTTAGCTACCGATACCAAGGCTTTAGCCGAAGTGGTAGTTACCGGTACGGGTGTGGCCACCAGCAAAAAGAAAGTGGCTATAGCTGTAGAATCTATCAATGCCGATAAGTTGCCCAATGCCCCTACAGCGGATATTGGTAATGCACTTGTAGGTAAAATTGCTGGTGCACAAATTTCAAGCACCAATGGTTCTCCTGGTTCTCCTACTAACATTTTATTGCGTGGTATCAACTCTATTTTGGGTGGAACTCGTCCCATGATTTTGTTAGATGGAGTAGAAGTAGCTGCTACTGGTTTAGAAAGTTTAGATTTGAACAACGTAGAGCGTGTGGAAGTGGTTCAAGGCCCTGCCGCTGCTGGTATTTACGGTGCCCAAGGTGCCAACGGTGTAATTCAATTATTTTCTAAAAAAGGTAAGGCTGGTAGAGTAAACATCGATTTTTCTACCAATATGGGTACCAACACTTTATTAAACGTTGGTGGCGTACAAAAAGCTAGAAAGCATGGTTTTAGAGTAAATGCTGCTGGCGAAGTAGTACGTAATGCCGCTGGTGCTCCTTTAACGTTCGACCCAGTAACAGGTTCTTACTTAGGCAACCCAATTATTAATTTAATTAGCGATACTGCCAAGTATAACCAAAGCTACGGTAGAAATCTTCAGTGGTACGATCATTACGATATGTTCTTCCAATCGGCTAATACCTACAACAATTCATTGAGCATCAATGGTTCAAAGGATAAAGTAGATTTTAGCATTATTGCTTCTGATAACCGCCAAGAAACCGTATTTAAAAACAACGGTAACTTTTCAAGAACAAACTTTAGTGCCAACATTGGTATAGAGTTGTTCAAAGGTTTGCGTTTACGTTCTACCACTCAGTTGGTAAATACAGTTAGCACTCAGCTAGATCCTACTGGTCGTAACATGCTTTTTGCTATCAACAACTCTCGTCCGTTTGCAAATTATGAGCAAAAAGATGCAGCTGGTTTCCATTCACCATATTTTGGTGATGCCGTGGGTGTAAATGGCTATAACTTCAACTACATAATAGAAAATGCAAAAGCAAAGGATAAAACCTTGGATGTAGTTCAAAGCTTTAACCTTAACTACAAACCCACTAAGTTTTTGGAAATTGACGCCAAGTACGGTTTAAACCGCAGTGCATTAAATAGTCGTTACCAAATTGCTGAGCAAAGTCATAGCGAAGGTGCCGCCTATTGGGAATATTGGGCAGAGTACTACTCTCCGAGAACATCTTATGCATCACCTACACAGTCTTCTGAATCAGGAGAAATTAACCAAGGCGATTATGTAACTACTTTCCAAAACTTTAACGCCAACATATTTGCCCGTTTTAGCTTTAAAGACGATTTTAAAGTAAACATACCATTAACCAGTTCTACACAAGTAGGTTGGGATTACAGAAAACGTGATTATAGTGAGTTAGTAAGTTGGGGTTCTGATGCTCCTATCATTACTCCATACACTGCACGTGATATGGTGAACTTTAAAATTGCGAGTGATTATACGGAGGCGTTTTCTACTTACGGTTATTTAGTTAACCAACGTTTCGATTATGGCGATTACGGTGGCTTTTCAGTAGGTTTCCGTAGCGATTATTCATCAGCTTTTGGTCAAGGTTCTAAGCCTTTTACCTTCCCTCGTGCCGATGCTTACTTGCGTTTATCATCGTTTAATTTCTTCCAAAAATCCGGCATCAGTAATGTAGTTACCGAGTGGAAATTACGTGGTGCTTATGGTGCTGCTGGTATTCAGCCAGGTGCCTACGATCGTTTCCCGGTACTTACGCCTGCTACTGTAGGTGGTGGTACTGCATTGGCTACACCAGTTACCAATGCTAACTCAGCTTTAAATATTGAAGTTTCAAAAGAAACTGAAATAGGTACTGATATCGCTCTAAAATTGGGTAAAGGAAACTGGTTGAAAACTGCCAATTTATCGTTCACTTATTGGGTTAGAAAATCTGAAGATGTAATTGACCGTGTGGATGTAGCTCCATCTTTAGGTGTTGGCCGTTTATTAACCAATGCTATGAGTTTGCGTTCAAACGGTATTCAAGCATCTTTAAACTTAAATGTAGTTAGTACCAAAAACTGGAACTGGAACTTTATTACCAATTTCAGTAAACAAGTATCTAAAGTGGATAAAGTATTGTTAGATGCAGAAATCATCAAACAATCTGCCGCAGGTAGTTCTCAGTACATCATCCGTGCTGGCGAACGTATTGGTCAGTTATATGGTTATTTAATGTTAAATAGTGTGGATCAGCGTGACCCTAGTGGTAACTTCTTTATACCTCAAACTAGCCATGGCGATTATGAAGTAGCTAGCAACGGGTATGTGGTAAACAAAACCACCAAGCAGCCATTCCTTTCTACTGGCCGTTATAGTTTGGGCGATCCTAACCCTAAATTTAACATGAGCTTTATTAACGAGGTTACCTTTAAAAACTTTGTAAGCTTTAGTATGCAGTGGGATTGGTTAGAAGGTAGCAATCTTTATAACCAAACCAAAGGTTGGATGTATCGCGATGGTATACACCAAGATTACGACAAGGAAATTACCATCAATGGTCAAACACAAGCTTGGACAGCCTTCTACCGTGGTGTGTATGCTGCACGCCAAGCCAATGGTACTAAGAGTTACTTTATGGAAGATGCTTCTTTCTTGCGTTTAAGAAATATTGCCCTTTCTTTTGATGTAGCCAAGTTTGTAACCATCAAAGGTATAAACCGCTTACAAGTAGTGCTTACTGGCCGTAACTTGGTAACATTTACAAAATACACTGGTTACGATCCTGAGGTTAGTTCAGGCACTGTAAACTCAGCATGGGATAGAGGTGTAGACCATAACACCATCCCTAACGTAAAAACATACCAAGTAGGCTTAAACGTAGGTTTCTAACTTAAAAAACTCAATTAATTATGTTAAAAAAATATATATCAATTGTTGCCCTTTCTGCGGTTGCGTTTACAAGCTGTACCAAAGATTTAGCAATAGAGAACCCCAACCAACCCACGCCCGCCAGCTTAAATAATGAGGCAGGTATGGTAGCTTTTGCTACGGGTGGTATTTACATTACCGGCTTTAGAAGTTTAAAATTTACCGACGGTGTTTTTGGTCCATTTTGGAGCGGTGCCACCGGTTTTCATGAGCTAATGGCTGATGTAATTGGTGCCGATGCTGCCAATGCATTTTTAAATCAGATGGGCTGCCCTGATAAGGTAACCTTTGATAACGGAACTACAGTACTTAACCCAAGTTCCCCAAATACACAAATTGGTCTTATCCGCCAGATAAATACCAATCAGCAAGGAGCTAACAACTTTTTGTATTATGAGTGGGCTTACATGTATAACTTAATTTCTTCATGTAATCTATTGCTCGAAAAGGTAGAAACTGTGGCGGTTAGTGGCGATGCTCCCTCTAAAAAAGCAGCCATCCGTGCTTGGGCACTTTGGTGGAAAGGGTATGCTTATAGCAGAATTGGTTCTATCTACTACGCTGGTTTAATAAACAATGCAAGCGGTGCTACCAATGGTAACTATGTAACCAAAGAGGCCATTATTGCAGAAGCAAACCGCAATTTGGATTTAGCAGTTACTACAGCTGCCGCTGCACCCAATGCCGCAAATTTTACAGCAATGTTGGGTCAAATCATCCCATCTAATTTTCAAGTGGGTAAAGGTTTACCAATGACACCAGATGAACTACGCCGTAATGTAAGCAGCATGAAAGCTAGGAACTTACTAGTAAACAAAACCACCGCTAGTATGACGGCTACCGACTGGGCTAGCGTATTATCATTAGCCAATGCTGGTATTACAGCAAGCGATAACGTGTTTACGGTTCGTACCGATGCAAGAGGCGATTTGTACACTTTTGGCCAAACGGTTATGGGTCGTACACAATCTGTATCTCCAGGTGGCGCTACTTACAAGTTAAGTGAACGTTGGGTACAGGAATTTAAAGCTGGAGATCAACGTTTGGCACAAAATGTTCGTCAAGGCAGTGCCTACACCGGACAAGCCGATAGAGGTAATGCACACTTTACCCGTTTTGCCTTGGTAGATGGTGGTACTGGCCTTAGTGGTGTAGCAGTTTATGCCAACACAGGCGTAGGTGCTTACGAATACTATTGTGCTGTGAACTACGAAGAGAACGAGTTAATGAAAGCAGAAGCTTTGATTAATACTAACCAAATAGACCAAGGTTTGGCTATAGTAGATGCTATCCGTACCCGCCAAGGTGCCGGTTTAGCAGCCGTTAGCGGTACTGGTTTATCATTGGCACAAGCCCGTGAGGAGCTACGCAGAGAACGCCGTATAGTATGTGCTTTCCGTGGTATTTCTTTCTACGATGCTCGCCGTTGGGGTGTTATTCGCCCTGTAAGCCAAGGCGGTGGAAGAACCGGTGCTGTACTAGTAAGTTCAAACGGTACTGTTAGTACCAACGGAACTATTGAATACAATTTCTTGGATTACTGGGATGTACCCGGAAACGAGTTGGCTTACAACCCAGCTGCTGCCGGAAGTGCACCTGTAGTAAACCCACGTTAATACAAGTTTACTTTCTTACAAAAGCCTCATTGCTATGCAATGGGGCTTTTTGCATTCTATTACCATAAAAAAATATAATTTCGGGCCACAAATATGGCAAGTGCTATTTCATAGTTTTATAACATATACTTTACCACACGGCAGCTGGTTAAATCCTAGCTTAGCCATTACATGCAGTTTACGCTTGTAATGAGCTTATATGCACCCATTTGCTTTTTATTAAACCCAAGTTTTTCTACCTTTTATTTTCTTTGAGAAGTGAACATAGCCGATATAGAAGTTACTGTAGCCGATTTTACACACACCCACTACGCACAGCGTATTACCGATGAAATGGAAGCATCGGCCAAGGCCCGTGGTACAGGTATAGCCAAACGTAGCCCAGAATATATTGCCCAAAAAATGCTAGAAGGCAAAGCTGTTATTGCCCTTACACGTACAGGTGCTTGGGTAGGCTTTTGCTACATTGAAGAATGGAGCCACGGAAAATTTGTAGCCAATAGTGGTTTAATAGTAAACCCCGACTATAGAAAAAGTGGTGTAGCTAAGGAAATTAAAAAGTGCATTTTTAACCTCAGTAGAGAAAAATATCCTGAGGCAAAAATATTTGGTTTAACCACAGGGTTGGCCGTAATGAAAATTAATAGCGAATTAGGTTATGAGCCCGTAACCTACAGCGAACTTACCAACGATGAAACTTTTTGGGCAGGCTGTAAAAGCTGCGTGAACTACGAGATACTGATGAGTAAGGAACGCAAAAATTGTATGTGTACTGCCATGCTGTTTGATCCGAAAGATCATTTTGAACCTGCAGAAACCACCGAATACTTTGCTAAAAAAAGTAAAGTGTATGAGCGTTTACAACGCTGGAAAGAAAGCCGATTTTTAAAGCCATTTTTGAAAAAAGAAAAGTAAATACCCTACCATGTCTAAAAAAGTAGTCCTTGGTTTTAGTGGCGGTTTAGATACCAGTTTTTGTGTAAAATACCTAACCCAAGAAATGAATTACGATGTACATAGCGTAATTGTAGATACGGGTGGTTTTACCGCGGCAGAGCTAGAACAAATAGAGGAACATGCGTATAAATTGGGCGTAAAGTCGCATAAAACGGTTCATGCTGTGCGTAGCTACTACGATTCTGTTATTAAGTATTTGCTATTTGGCAATGTGCTTAAAAACAATACTTATCCATTAAGTGTAAGTGCGGAACGATTGGTGCAGGCACTTCATATTGCCGACCATGTTCAGGAGCTAAAGGCCGATGCAGTGGCCCACGGCAGCACTGGCGCCGGGAACGATCAAGTACGGTTCGATATGGTATTTCATATTCAAATACCAGAGGTGGAAATTATTACCCCCATCCGCGATTTGCAGCTGAGTAGGGAACAAGAAATTGACTACCTGAAACAACACGGGGTAGAAATGAATTTTGAAAAAGCCAGCTACAGCATTAATAAAGGATTATGGGGTACCAGCGTGGGAGGTAAAGAAACATTGAATAGCAAAGGCATTTTGCCGGAACATGCTTGGCCTACACAGGTTACCAAACATACAGAAGAAGAAATAACCATAGGTTTTGAAAAAGGCGAACCCATAAGTATTAATAGCGAGGTATTTAGTCACCCTTACAAAACTATCCAGGCATTACATGCATTGGCTGCACCGTATGGTATTGGTAGGGATATACATGTGGGCGACACCATCATTGGCATAAAAGGCCGCGTAGGTTTTGAGGCCGCCGCCGCCATGATTTTAATAAAAGCACACCATGCATTAGAAAAACATGTGCTTACTAAATGGCAACTGAACTGGAAAGATACCATCGCCAATTTTTATGGCAATTGGTTACACGAAGGACAAATTTTAGACCCCGTAATGAGAGATATGGAGGCCTATTTAGAAAGTAGCCAACGCCACGTTACGGGTACCGCTACTGTATTGTTACAGCCCTATCGTTTTCAGTTAGTGGGTATAGAAAGTGAGGCCGATTTAATGAACAGTAAATTTGGTAAATACGGCGAAATGAATAGCGGTTTTACCGGGGAAGATGTGCGAGGTTTTAGTAAAATATTTGGTAACCAAGTAGCCATTTACCATAAGGTACATAACAAGGATTAGCAAATGGAAAAAATAAACGTGGGCATAGTGGGGGCAGCTGGGTACACCGGTGGCGAATTGATACGCCTATTGCTACATCACCCACATGTAAACATAGCTTTTGCATTAAGCAATAGCCAGGCTGGTAAAAAAATTAGTACAATACATACCGATTTACAAGGCGATACCGACTTGGCTTTTTCATCGGAATACCATAATACAATTCAGGTAGTTTTTTTATGTGCCGGCCACGGCGAAGCCAAGAAATTTCTTACGGAAAATGTAGTGGCAGACAGTGTTAAAGTAATTGATATAGGGAACGATTTTCGGTTGGCAGCCGATGCACAGTTTGCTGGTCGCACCTTTGTGTATGGCCTACCAGAACTGAATAGGGCAAGCATAGAAAAAGCTAGTAGTATAGCTAATCCTGGCTGTTTTGCTACTGCTATTCAGCTGGCATTATTGCCCCTAGCAAAGCAGCAGCTTTTACAAAACGTTTATACCACTGGAATTACAGGTAGTACCGGTGCGGGCCAAGCACTAGCACCTACATCGCACTTTAGCTGGCGAGCCAATAATATACAGGCTTACAAAACATTAACCCACCAGCATTTAGGAGAAATACAGAGGAGTTTACTACAACTAAATGGCACCGCCGTGCAGGTAAATTTTGTGCCGTGGCGGGGCGATTTTACTCGGGGTATTTTTACTAGCAATACCGTACCCTGCACCTTACCATTATCAGAAGCATTACAGTTATACCAAAGCTATTATCAGCACCATCCGTTTGTAACTATCAGTGAGCAGCCTATACATATAAAGCAGGTAGTGAATACCAATAAATGTTTGCTACAATTAGAAAAACAAGGCGACCATTTAGTGGTACATAGTGCTATAGATAATTTACTAAAAGGTGCGGTGGGGCAAGCCGTACAAAATATGAACATACTATTTCAATGGCCGGAAACTACTGGCCTATTACTAAAAGCCAATGCTTTTTAAATTAAAAATTTCTATACTAGGATGAGCAATTTATTCCCCGTTTATGCATTAAATAATATTACTATTTCTAAAGCCTTGGGTAGTTATGTGTGGGATGATGATGGTGTACAATATTTAGATATGTATGGCGGCCACGCTGTAATAAGTATAGGTCATACCCACCCACATTGGGTTTTAAAAATTCAAACACAATTACAGCAAATTGCTTTTTACAGTAACAGCGTGCACATACCTGTGCAGGAGCAACTTGCCCAAAAATTGGTACAAGTAAGCGGCAAGGAAAATTACCAATTATTTTTAGTAAACAGCGGTGCTGAGGCCAATGAAAACGCTTTAAAATTAGCTAGCTTTTATAACGGTAGAAAAACAGTAGTGTCCTTTACAGGTGGGTTTCATGGTAGAACTAGTTTGGCAGTTGCTGCCACCCATAATCCTGCTATTGTAGCACCTGTAAATGAAACGGAGAATGTGGTTTTTTTACCTTTTAATGATGTTGATGCCCTAAACGAATACTTTGGTAAACATGGCCAACAAGTAAGCAGCGTAATAGTAGAAGGTATTCAAGGTGTGGGTGGAATACAAGTGGCTACGGTGGAGTTTTTGCAAACTATACGGCAGCTTTGTACACAATACAATGCCTGCTATATAGCCGATAGTGTACAATGTGGTTATGGCCGTACTGGACAGTTTTTTGCACATGATATAGCCAACTGCGATGCCGATATTTATACCATGGCGAAAGGTATGGGCAACGGTTTCCCCATTGGTGGTATATTAATTGCACCTCACTTTACTCCTAAAATTGGTATGCTGGGTACTACATTTGGCGGTAACCATTTGGCTTGTACTGCTGCCCTTGCAGTGTTAGAAGTATTGGAGAAGGAGAACCTACTTAGCATGGCTAAGCAGCGGGGTATGTACTTGATAAATAAGCTAAAAGCTATACCACAACTGCAAAACGTACGAGGCCGTGGTTTAATGATAGGTTTCGATGTACCACCACCATTAAAAAACTTACGAAAAGTA
>RDXK01000018.1 GCA_004292605.1 Bacteroidota bacterium | reverse complement strand
TTAGGATCGGTAGGCAAGTTTTTACTAATGGGCTTACCCAATAAAAATCTTCGTTTTATAGTTTTGCCAAAAAGCAGCCCTAGTAAGGATTGGCGGCGTTTTTTACCACCCAAACCTATTATCAAGGGTTGGTACACATGCAGCAGCATTTGTGTAACCGTCATCTTGCCCCATTGGCGTTCACTTTCCGCTGTTAACTGTTGTAAACGAGCCACAATAGCCGCTTTTTCCGTAGGGTTTAATAACGATTGCATGTTAGTTTATTTGGGTTGAATAATCTGCTGTAAGCTAAACGGATTTCCGGTAGAATCCCAGCCCTGCAAGGTTACTAAAAATTCGGTGGCAAAATCGTTGTTATGAAATTTCAGTGTGGCCTTGCCGCCGCTAGTTTTTACATTCGGTGCCCACAGTAGTGTACTGCGGTTATCGGGTTGGCTAGGTACTGCATCACTGGTGTAGTACGTAGTAAAATAGGCTTTAGCAGCATTGAAACCTTGAATGGTTTTTTTGCTAAAACCTTTGCCCTTGTATTCGCTACCTTTTCTAGTATAAATAAACATGCTACCGGCCGGTGCATTATTGGTAGCACTTCCGTTCCGGTTTACTTTCACTAGGGCTATATCTCGTGGACTTAAATCGTTAATAGTTTGCATCGGCACTGGAATTTCGTTCAGAAAAAATGCAATACTGCTATTACCGTTATTCATTTCTTCAAACATGGTTTGTGATAACATAGATGGGTCGGTAATTCCTCCACTGAAACGAGTAAAATTTACTACAGGGTTGGAAATTATGTCGCCCGAAACTTGTAGTCCGGGTACCATTCCTTGCAGGTATTGCCATATACTAGTGAAGCCGGTTAAACTGTCAATAGCATAAGTTAAATCGCTGTTCTTGTATTGTTCTGAAACATATTCGTCGGTCAATCTTTGTTCTATGGTTCTTACTTTGGTTTTTACTACCACGGCATCTAACATTCGCCCTTGAAACAGCGAAGCACTATCGGCGTTGTAATAGTTTTTCAATAGTTGAGCTATTTTGGCTACAGGTAGGGTAGTATCTAAATCGTTCATGCCGAGGCCGTAAGCGTTGGCATATTTCAGTGTATCAAAATAGCTGGCAAATAATTCTACATTGGCCTGTGTACGTTTTACATCTGCCTTATTGCCTTGGGAGTAAAGTTGTGCTGCTTTTTTAAAGTTCAAATTGTTAAAAAAGAAGGTTCCATTTTTATCCAAAGCAGCGGTACTAAAAATAGTAGTGGAATCTTCTGCTTTGATGATGATATCAATTTTTCCGTTTTTCACCGCGGTTTCAAACTTGTCATCGTTTTTCACTTTACCCGCAAAGCTGATACCGGTTTCTATAAAATGCTGAACGGTAGGTTGCACTTGCTGCACTATACCAGTCCAGTTAAACCTACGCCAGCCGTGGGTTTGCATCAGTAAATCTATATGTGCATTATGTATACTATCCTTGGCTTCCAAATAATATTGTGGGTTGTATACATAGCCTTTTAGTTCGCTGGTAAGTAGCAAGTAGCTGGTTAATGAATTATTTTTT
>RDXK01000017.1 GCA_004292605.1 Bacteroidota bacterium | reverse complement strand
AAGTGCCATTTTAGCCATGCGTAGCGTGAAAAAGTAGTTACCAAACTGCTCTTGCTTCCACACCCGTTTGTAACGGACTAAACTTATTTTCCAAGAATTTATAATAGCCCGTAATGGCTATCATGGCAGCATTATCTGTACAGTACTCAAAAGGCGGTACAAAAGTTTGCCAGTGATATTTTTTACCATATAACTCAATGGCGGCTCTCAAACCTTTGTTGGCACTAACGCCACCCGCTAAACAAATATTTTTTACGCCAGTTTGCTTGGCGGCTTTTACTATTTTTTGCAGTAGAATATCAATAATAGTAGCTTGTACGCTAGCACATAAATCGGCTAAATTTTGTTCAATAAATAGCGGATTCAGCTGGGTTTGCTGTTGCAAAAAATACAATACCGATGTTTTAAATCCGCTAAATGAGTAATTCAAATCAGGTACATTGGGCTTCGCAAATTTGAATGCCGTTGCGTTACCTTCTGTGGCATATTTATCTATCAATGGCCCGCCCGGATAAGGCAATCCTAATAGCTTGGCGGCCTTATCAAAAGCTTCGCCAGCAGCATCATCAATGGTTTCGCCAAGTACCTGCATATCTAGGGGCGACTTACATAATACAATTTGTGTATGGCCTCCGCTAACGGTTAAACATAAAAACGGAAAGGTGGGTTTGTTTTCCAATAAAAGATTCGCCAATACATGGGCTTGCATATGATGCACTGCAAGTAAAGGAACCTGCCAAGCTAATGAAAGCGATTTTGCAAATTGTGCACCTACCAGTAAACTACCAATAAGGCCTGGAGCTTGTGTAAACGCCACGCCAGAAATTTGGGATCCGTCCATGCCCGCTTCTTCCATAGCAGCTTGTACGGTGGGTACTATATGCTGCATGTGGGCCCTACTAGCTAACTCTGGTACTACCCCGCCATACTGCTCATGTATTTGCTGTGTGGCAATAATATTGCTAGCAATGGTACCATCTATACATACGGCGGCACTAGTTTCATCGCAGGAACTTTCTATAGCAAGTATAACAACGGGTTTCATGCGGCAAAGGTAAGCAAAGCCAAAACGGTTTACTACTAATTACAGTAACGCTTTATCCTATGTTATTAGCAGCAGTTTGGCTGATTACAAACTGCCGGTTTTTGTCCATACACGGTAATACTAAATATGCCTGTTTCACCATTTTTAAATTGCTGTATTTCCAGCGGCGACAAGTAGTTTACCAATATATCATCTGGGATGATGATAGGTTTTTCTTTTTGAATGTGAATATTGGCAAAACCATTAGCCGCAATTATTTCTAGATATACTTGTTTTTGAATGGCACCAGCTACACAGCCTGCATACATTTCAGCATCTTTTCGCAAGGCATCGGGCAGGGTACCTACCAAAACCACATCTGAAATACAAAAATGTCCACCGGGCTTCAATACCCTAAAAATATCTTGAAACACATTGAATTTATTGGGCACCAAGTTTAGTACGCAGTTACTTATCACCACATCGGCCACTTGTGCAGCTACCGGCATTTTTTCAATATCACCCAAACGAAATTCTACATT
>RDXK01000182.1 GCA_004292605.1 Bacteroidota bacterium | reverse complement strand
CCCTGCGATTCTAAATACCCTTCCATCAAGGCTTTGGAGCGATTGATATTGAACGTATCAAACGTGTACGGACTTTTTATGCGATACAACACGCCAAACTGTTGCACTTTGGGTACTTGTAAACTATCGTCCCAATAATTGGTTAGTTGCTTTTCTAATCGTTTACGTTCCTCTTTTTTATCTATGCCGGTAATTTGAATTTTATTAGAAAAAACAAAAGGTAGGTTGGCTCGGTAGTTTTTTACCGTGGTTCGTTTAGCTTCGCTACACGATTGCAACGCAAAGCAAACGCAAACAAAGGCAGTAATTGAAAAAAAACATTGCTTTACCAAATTAGGAATCATGATTACTAAAACTGAGGCCAAATATATCCAAACATTATACCATAAAAAAAATAGAGAGCAGGAGCAGCTTTTTATTGTGGAAGGGGAGAAGATGGTGGCGGAACTTTTGCAAACGCAGTGGCCCATTGAAAAACTGTATTGTATAGAAAATTTTAGTAATGCCCATCACCCCAAAGCCACCCTAATTTCTGAGGCAGATTTGCAGCGTATAAGTGGACTAACCACACCTAACAAGGCCTTGGCCATAGCAGCCATGCCACAGCACAAAGCCATACGTACCAATGGTTTGATACTAGCACTAGATGGAATTCAAGACCCTGGAAACCTTGGCACCATTATTAGAACGGCCGATTGGTTTGGTATAGAAACCATTGTTTGTAGTGTAGATACCGCAGATTGTTTTAACCCCAAAGTAGTACAAGCCACTATGGGTAGTATTTTTAGAGTAGCGGTACATTACCAGCCATTGGATGCGTTTTTTGAAACCTATACCGCACCAGTTTTTATAGCCGATTTACATGGCGAACCCCTTAAAAACACAGCACCCACCAAGCAAGCCTGTATAGTATTGGGTAGCGAGGGTAAAGGTGTACGGTTACAGTTACCGCAGCAAAGCCAAACCATAGGTGTACACATACCAAGAAAAGGCCAAGCAGAAAGCTTGAATGTGGGTATTGCAGCCGGTATATTAATGGCTCATTTTTGCCAATAAACCACTGTTGCTATTTGAACCTTAATGCCACCACAGGTACTATTTTACGTACCAATACACTCGGTAGTAGTAGGCATAAAAAACAGGCGATTAAAGTGCCTAATGCTATGGCCGCTACCTCCCAAATATGAATATCTACGGGTGCCACATTTACATAATAAGCAGCCTCATCTAGCTGAATAAAGGAGAACAATTTTTGGGCCCAATAAATGCCCGAACCCACGGCCACTCCAATGCCAATGCCGATGGCAGCAATAAAACTGGCGTAAAAAATAAATACTTGCTGTATTTGCCAGTTACTAGCACCCACTGCTTTTAGCAAGCCCACCATTTTGGTACGTTCCAACACTAGAATAAGCAAACAGGTAATTAGGTTTATAAAAGCCACAATTCCCATAATGATGAAAACTACATCACGGTTTACATTTTGCACCTGTAACCAATCAAAAATATTGGGGTAAATTTCTGGTACGGTACGGCTAGTCCAGTTACTGGGCAAAGCCGCATAAATACTATCGTTCACGGCTTGTATTTGCGTGGCATTGTTTACAATTACCTCATAGCCACCCACCATGCCGGGTACATAATTATCTACCTTGTTTATTAGGTTAATATCGCCTAGTACAAAGGTTTTATCATACTCCTCAATGCCCGTTTTATAAATGCCTACCAATTTTACACTGCGTTTAGTACTGGCATTGTTATAAGCATCTATAAAAAATAAACTCACGGTTTTACCCAGTGTTAATTGCATTTTTTTTACCAATGCTTCGCCCATTACTACCTCCTTAGTGTAGCCGGCGGTATCGGCTTGTATGAGGGGCCATTTGCCCGCTACTAAAAAACTTTGTGTAAGGGTAAACTTGTAGGTATCATCTACACCTTTGAATATAATACCTTCTAGCTGGCTTTGGTACGTGGCTACACAGGCTTTGGTAGCTATTCCTTGTACATGGGCTACACCGGGTGTTTGCTGTAATTGTTTTCGGATGGCGGCAAAGTCGGCAGGTTGGGGTCTATCTTCTTGCTGCACATGTTCGTATGGTTGTACCCGTATATGACCCCAAAATTTGTACACTTTTTCTGCTACAGCTGTTTGAAAACCGTTTACAAAGGCTAGCGTAAGTATCATAGCGGTTACACTTAAAGCGGTGGCCACAATACTTAAACGGATGATAAACCGAGAGAAACTTTTGTATTTACTAAAAGCTAATTTATGTGCAATAAAATAAGGCACTTGCATGCCACGAAACTAAGCCATTTAACCACTTAAAGGTATATTTACTGTATGAAAACGATTATTTGTTGCCTATACATAAGCTTATGTTCTGTACTAGTGATGGCACAGGATAGGTATGCCGGATTTATTGCTAGCAATACTGTACGCACCACACAGCTGTTTCCTGTTAATAACCAAACCGCTTACCCCATCATCACTTTAGGCGAAACACAAGCATTGGAATTGCATTTTGATGATATTGACCGTACCTACAAAAATTACTTTTATTGTTTTGAATTGATGGATGCTAATTGGCAGCCGGCACAGCTTTCTACCTTTGATTATATTCAAGGATTTCAGCAGAATAGAATTACTCAATACCGTGCTAGTTCTATAGCCAAAACACCTTATTTTCATTACCAAGCCACCTTGCCTGAGCGGAATATGACTATTACTAAATCGGGCAATTATGTAGTAAAAGTTTTTTTGAATGGCGATACCAGTCAGGTAGCATTTACCAAGAAATTTTTAGTGGTAGAACCTATTGCGAATATTTGGGCACAAGTGAAACAACCGTTTTCGCCCGATAAATTTAGAACCCACCAAAAAGTAGAATTGCGGGTAGATAAATTGAGTCTCAATATTATCAATCCCATGCAGCAATTGAACCTAACCATTTTGCAAAACTACCGTTGGGATAATGCTTTGCGTAATATACAGCCCACTTTTATACGAGGTAGCAGTATGGAGTTTAATGCAGAAATGGATTGCTTATTTCCGGCGGGAAAGGAGTATCGCTGGCTCGATTTAAGGAGTTTTCGTTTTCAAAGCGAACGTATGGCCAGTGTAAATATGAACACCATACCCTTTGAAGTAAGTGCCAAGCCCGATGCGGAACGACAAGGGCAGCGATATCTTTTTTGGATAGATAGAAATGGTTTTGAGGAAATTACTACTACCGATAATGTGAACCCTTGGTGGCAGGGCGATTATGCCGATGTTTTGTTTACCTATGTGCCCAAAGGCAACATTCCCTTACCGGGTAAGGATGTGTATTTGGCAGCCCAGTTTACTGCTTACCAATACAATGAAAATAGCAAGCTCGCCTATAACCCTACTAAGGGTGTTTATGAAGGACATTTCTTTTTAAAGCAAGGGTATTATACCTATCAGTTTGCCACAAAAGATCAGCAAACCAAGCAAGTGAGTGTGCAGGATACCGAGGGCAATTATTGGGAAACAGAAAACGATTATACAGTGCTGTTGTACTTTAGAGATATTGCTGGCCGGTACGATAGGTTAGTGGCTGCCACTACTGTAAATAGTCGCAACTCCAGAATTGGCTTTTAATACCAAGTTTATTCGTTTTCCTCAAATTGAACCTCTATAAGTCTTTGCATTTTTGAGTCCAGTCTGAGAAATTGCCTGCGGATAGTAGAATAGTGCACCAAAAAAATTATATCTTTTTGCATATAAACAATCGATTTAATGCACAATTACATGTTTTTGCATATAATTTCATAATTTCAACTAAATTTGTATTCAATTGCATATAATATGAATCGATTGCCCGAATTTGTAAAGACTAGAAGGAAGCAATTGGGTTTAACGCAGGAACAGTTTGCCGAAAAAGCTGGAGTAGCCTTAACCGTAATAAGAAAGATAGAACAAGGAAAAGAAAACCTAAGTCTGGCTAAGGTAAACCACGTTTTGCTGCTTTTTGGTCATGTTTTAGGTCCAATAAATAATAATGATGCGACAGGGGATAGTTAAATATAACAATGAACTAGCTGGTATTTTAACCGAGGGCGACAATGGCGAATATCTATTTGTTTATGACGAAACCTATGCCGAAAAATACCCAAATCAGTTCATCACTTTTAATATGCCCGTTACACATGGGGCTTATAGAAGCAAACGATTATTTCCTTTTTTCGATGGTTTAATTCCCGAAGGCTGGTTATTGAACATTGCTGCGGAAAGCTGGAAAATCAACAAAAATGATCGTATGGGATTATTACTTGCCTGTTGTAAAAATGCTATTGGAGCAGTTAGTATTCATCCAATAAATGACACAGCTAATGCCTAAGTGTTTGTATTGTTATAAGGAGATGGATGCAAAGCAAGAGGGCGATTATCATCCAGCATGCATTAAAAAATTCTTTGGTACCAAACATGCTCCGAGTTTACCATACCGGTTATCTGATATGGAGAAACTGGCAAAAGAAGCCGCCGAGCAATCTGTAACCGTCCCTGGCGTGCAACCTAAATTATCCATCGGGTTCATTAAAACAGCCTTGGAGGATGCACAACAAGGTCGCCTAACCATCATGGATGCACTAGAAGGGCAATACATATTAAAACCACAAAATAGTAACTATCACCAGATGCCTGAAAATGAGCATCTATCCATGAAATTGGCTGAGTTATTTGCTATAGATGTTGTGCCCGTAAATATGATTCGTTTACAATCCGGGGAACTTTGCTTTATTACGAGACGCATTGATCGTAACCCGGACGGGTCTAAAAACCACATGATTGACTTTCTACAAATTTTAGAATTAGAGGATAAGTATAAGGGCACCATGGAATTGGTAGGAAAAACCATTGGCCAACTATCGGCCAACACCTTATTGGATAAGCTACGGTTTTTTGAATTGACCGTTTTCAATTTCATTATTGGAAACAACGACATGCACCTGAAAAATTTCTCCATGTGGCGGAATAACTTTGGCTGGACTTTATCGCCCGCCTACGATTTGCTAAATGTAAAATTGATTTTACTAAAAGATAAAGAGGATACCGCACTATTGCTTGGCGGCAAAAAAATGAACTTTACTAAAGAGTATTTTGACCGATTTGGAACTGTCTTGAAGCTGAACGACAAACAAATAAATACTGTTTATAAACGCCTGGTGAAATGGTTGCCCAAAGCCTTGGAGCTGATACACCTATCTTTTTTAACGGACGACTATAAAAACCGTTTCAAACACTTGGTTACGCAGCGGGTACACCTACTTACAAAACCAACCCATCCTTCAAACGGATAACCACGCTATTACTGTTTAGCCTCTTGAACCACCTTTTTCATTCTGTATTCCTTACCCCAAGCGGCCATGGATAACATGATGGGGGATAAGGTAAGACCAAATTCAGTCAACGTATATTCCACCTTGGGGGGTATTTCGGCATAAATTTTTCTATTAATTATACCATCTTCCTCCAATTCCCGCAACTGCTGTGTAAGCATGGATTGTGTAATTCCCTTTACACTTCGCTTTAATTCGCCAAACCTAGCAGGCGATGTATGATAAATAGCATTGATTAAAATAGCTTTCCATTTTCCGCCCAAAACTTGCATAGTGGCGGTAACAGGACAAGTTTTTTCATCAAAAACCATTATTTTTTCTGTTTCAACTGATTGATTATCAACATTAGTATTGTAAACCATACTTACACATTTAAAATAGCCTACTTGTTTATAAAATATTAACAATGGTTATTTGTAGTACAAATGTAAATAACAATTCTAAAAAATACAATGGAAAAAGTTTACGAAGCAGAAGTTACCACGCTAGCAGGGCGTAACGGGCATGCCAAATCATCCGACGGTAATTTAGATGTAGATATCCGCTTTCCCAAGGAAATGGGCGGTGCAGGTGGTGCCACCAATCCTGAACAACTGTTTGCTGCTGCATGGTCGGCCTGTTTTGGAACCAGCGTCTCCATAGCCGCCGGAATTGAAAAGGTAACCATTGGCGACGTGTTAGTAACGGCAAAAATTGGTGTAGTACACCATAATGGCAACTACGATCTTTCGGCTCATCTGGCTATACAAATCAATGGCGTAGATACCGATACAGCCAAAACACTGATTGACAAAGCTCAATCCATTTGTTCCTACTCAAAGGCAACCAAGGGAAATATCCATGCTACTTACGAACTAGCTTAACACAAGCACTCGTTATCATAACGACAACTGATAAATCATTTCTACCAAAACAACTATAAAAATTAAAAACATGGTAAGTACACTCAACTGGTTCGAAATTCCAGCAACCGATTTCGAAAGAGCAACCACTTTTTATTCGAAAGTATTGGATGCTCAAATTCATATCGACCCAACACCGAACAGGCAATATGCCTATTTGCCTGCTGATGCAAAAAGCGGTGGGTTTGGTGGAGCTATTGCAACCGGCGAAAACTTTGTTCCGGCCACTACGGGCACCACTATATATCTGGATGGCGGAAGCGACCTTTCCGTGCCATTAGCTAGGGTACAAGCTGCCGGCGGAACTGTTATTTTACCGAAAACTGCTATTGGTGCCAATGGCTTTATAGCGTTATTTATAGATACAGAGGGAAACAAAGTAGGTTTCCATTCTATGGGGTAACACGGCTTTTCGGCCATTAGGCAAGTAGCTGATAGGAGTATGCTAATAGATACTTTTATCAGCTATTTTTTATTTAGTAACGATACTAAAATAAAAAAGCCCCGTAGTAACTACGAGGCATCGTGGAGAATAGCGGGGTCGAACCGCTGACCTCTTGCATGCCATGCAAGCGCTCTACCAACTGAGCTAATTCCCCTAACAAGGCTGCAAATGTATAAGCCTTTGTAACTTAACCCAAATATTTTTTGCGTACTGTATTATTTTTATTCTAGCCGCATCGGCGGCGCCGAAGGTTTCAATAAATTTTCGTTCCAGGGATATTGGTTCACCCGCAGGTACACTTGCTTTTCCAGCACTTTGGGTTGTATAAACGGAACATCCTCTAAGGTAATGGGCGTGATAGTCCATTCATTGCTAGGTGTAAACGCAAATTGTTTATCGCCAATGGTGCTTACCACTCTGGTAGTAAAGCCCTCCACACAGTTAGTAAACCTATGGTGAAGCTGCAATTTTGCACTATCTATCATTAACTCCAATACTGGAATTTGTGTGGTATACAAATACTGTTGAAAAAATGGCTCTAAATCTTTTTCTAGGTAGTTGCTTATATACATTTCCACTTGTTTGCCGGTAACGGTTTGGTGGTAAAATGTGGCGTTTAATGCTCTAAGTAGTCCTCTAAATTTCTCATCGTTATTAATACTGTTCCGTAGCGTATGAAGCATATTGGCACCCTTCATATACATATCGCCGCTGCCCTCGTGGTTTACACCATAGGCACCTATAATGGGCACATCGTTGGCAATGCTTCTCCGCAGACCGTAAGCATATTGGTTGGCGGCATCTTTGCCTTGCTGACATTGGGTAAAAAGCACTTCACTGTAGTTAGTAAAACTTTCATGTACCCACATATCGGCTATATCCTTGGTGGTGATGTTGTTTCCAAACCACTCATGTCCACTTTCATGGATAATAATAAAATCCCACAAAAGCCCTTTACCCGTTCCACTTAAATCGTTTCCGAGATAACCGTTTTTATACTTGTTTCCGTAGGCCACGGCACTTTGGTGTTCCATGCCTAAAAAAGGTGTTTCTACTAGTTGATAGCCATCGGCATAAAACGGGTAGGGACCAAACCAATACTCAAAACATCGTAGCATGGTAGGCACTTGTTCAAACTGCTGCAAAGCCCGCTGTTTATTGTAACTAAGTACATGGTAGGTTAGGGGTAGCACCCCTTTTTCACCATTGTATTGGCTATTGATAGTAGTATAATTTCCCACATTCATGGTAATATTATAACTATTAATAGGGCTATTTACCTGCCAAGTATAAGCTGTAGCGGAATCGCCTTTTTTTATAGCAGCCGTCAACTCTCCGTTGGAAATGGCTTTTAAATTATTGGGCACCGTTATAGTAACTTCCGCACCGTTATCGGGCTCATCGCTTTGATGGTCTTTACACGGAAACCAAACACTTGCACCAAGGCCCTGACAGGCGGTAGCAAGCCAAGGGTTTCCCAAACTATCTTTTCGCCAAACCAAGCCACCATCCCAGGGGGCGTTTTTTGCTTTTTTCGGTGTACCTGCATACCCTATGGCAAGCTGCTGCATACCATTCTTAAAAAAACGCTGAGGCAGGGTAAATAATGCATAGTTTTTAAACCGCTGCATGTACTTTATTACGGGTTTACCATTGAAAACAGCACTGGTTATAGGTAAGGAATCTTGTAAATCTATCTGTAAAACGGGCTTGTACGTGGCTTCCGTAACCGTGAACAATAGGGTAACAGTACCCTTAAGGCTTTGTGTAACAAAGTTGGGCTCCACGGCCAGTTTATAATACTTTACATCCCACCAATTTCTATATGCGGTGATGCTTCCACGGAGGGTATCATCGTGTGTAAATAACTGTTTAGCGGCGGATAAAACTTGGCTATTGGCAGTACTTACCATACTGCAGAATACTACAATCCACACAATCTGTTTCATGTGTTAAAAATAAAGCAGTTGTGTTTTAAAAACTAGTACCGCACGGGTAATTAATTAGCCGATTTCTTCAGCTTTGCTTTAAACACCTGCTCAAACTTCTCAATTTTTGGCTTCACCACAAACCTGCAATACATCTGGTCGGGGTTTTCGTTGTAATAATTTTGATGGTACAACTCAGCCGGATAGAAATTAGTAAAAGATGAAATTTCTGTGATAATAGGTTTCGCAAAGGCGCCAGCGGCATCTAATTTTTGCTTGTATTCCTTAGCTAATTTTAGCTGGCTAGCTGTGGTAGTAAATATAATGCTCCGGTATTGCGGCCCTTTATCGTTCCCTTGTTGGTTAGGAGTAGTGGGGTCATGGGTTTTCCAAAACACTTCTAAAAGTTCATCGTAGCTAATTACACTTGGATCGTATAGAATTTTACAGCATTCTGCATGGCCTGTGTTTTTATCGCAAACTTGCTCATAAGTGGGGTTTTTAATATGTCCGCCACCATAGCCGCTAATTACTTTTACTACACCTTCTAAACGTTGAAAAACAGCTTCCGTACACCAAAAGCACCCTGAACCAAAATAGGCGGTATCAAAATTGCCGCCATAAGCAATATTTTCTGTCATAAAACTTTGTTGATTTCGCTGCTCGGCACATCCCAATAGCAAAACAGTGTAGGCCAAAACAGCACTCAAGCCCCATTTCATTTGTATCTGTGTTTTGAACATAACTGCAATTTGCACCCAAATTTTGTTTCTAAATATGTAATTAACATGCCCTTACCATTCCGTAACGCGGGTACAAAATAGCCGTATTCAATTGGTTAATTAGTTTTTGTAAGCCAGCTAAATGTTAAAGAATTACAAAAATAATTTTGGTAGCAAAAACCCGTTCTCAGTTTATTGCGTTGCCTAAACCTAATTTGTATTTAATTTGCAGCCTTATGCAGGATATTTCGGGCGTATACGCAGCACTTCAGGAACCCAAAAAAATAGTTATCACCACCCACCAAAAGCCCGATGGCGATGCTATGGGAAGTAGTTTGGGTTTATATCATTTTCTTACAGCGGGTGGGCACAGCGTACAAGTAATTTCACCTACTAATTGGGCCGATTTTTTACAATGGATGCCGGGTGTAGACCATGTACTTGATTTTGAAAAACAGACCGCCCAAAGTGAACAATGTTTAGCAGATGCCAATTTCATCTTCTGTTTAGATTTTAATACACTTTCAAGAACCAAAACCATGATTGCTGCCCTAGAAAAGCATATTGGTAAATTGATTTTGATAGATCATCATCAGCAGCCACAAACCGCTGCTTTTATTTATGGTGTAAGCAATACAGCAAAAAGTAGCACCTGCGAAATGGTGTACGATTTTATTGTAGCATCGCCACAAGCCCATTTGCTTAATACCCACATAGCCACCTGTTTATATACGGGTATGATGACCGATACGGGTAGTTTCAGGTTCCCCGCTACCACAGCTAGCGTACATAGGGCAGTGGCCCATTTTATGGAAATTGGTATTAACCATACCAGCATCCATAGCCAAATATTCGACTCTGGCTCTGAGCACCGATTGCGTTTTCTGGGTCATGTACTTACCAATAGAATGGAAGTGTATTATGAATATAACACAGCCACTTTTTGCATCACCGCCGCCGATATTCACAAGTTTCACATAAAAACTGGCGATACCGAAGGATTGGTGAACTTTCTGCTTTCTATGGCAGGCATTCGATTTGCAGCGATAGT
>RDXK01000016.1 GCA_004292605.1 Bacteroidota bacterium | reverse complement strand
ATCACATACCTTCATACCTGCTGACTTTCCGTTTTTGCATTCGCAACTAACACCAACGGGGTCTAAGTCATCAATAGCCTCGCCATAGCCACCCAAAACATTCTTCATTTGCTCTCTGCTCAAAGCAGTACCAAAATTTTGTAACATAATCTAAAAGTTTGTGCTACTTGGGGCTTTTTTTACCCTAGCAGCGGTTAATTAAATAACAACCCTAATACAGTTTTACGCCACAGTATTATTGGCACCCGGCTATTACCATTTGCAACTAGTAATATAGCCCACCGGTTTCCTTTTAAGGGCTAGTTAAAAAGAAATATTGTTTACTCATTTAGTAAATATTTTAATTCCTCTAATGTATAAATATCTGGTAGCTGGTAGCCGTTGATAAAAAATGTAGGGGTAAACTGTATATCAATGTCGCTGCACCACCTATTCATAGCGGTAATTGTTTCCTCTTGGCTTTGTAACGTAGTAGTACTTACTGGGTACTTTTGGGCCAATACGTCGTATTCCTTAGTGGGCATGCTATACCAGTAGGCCATAGCTTGTTCAGCTACTTCTACACCTTGCTGCTGCTGCAACGCCAAAAAGTGCCTTACGGGTTTCGCTCGTTTATCGGTATCGGCATTGGTAGCAGTAAATATTACCTGCACTTGTATATGTGGGTTTAGGTGCATTAACTGCTCCAGTATGGGGTGTGCTTTAGCACATGGGCCACAGTAGGGGTTGCATACTTTTACTATGGTATACTTAGGCTTTGGTACAGCTACTAAAATGCCTAAACCAGCAGTACTATTGGTAATTTGTTTTTGCCTCACCAATAGGCTTTCAAAAATTTTTACATTCGCTTTTAGCCTTGTAAGCTCCTTCGCCTTAGGCTGTAGCTTTTTTGCTGCTAGTAAACTGGGTTTGGCAGTATTCCAAATAGCTATGGGGACTAAAAAACATAACAAAAGCGGTGCTAACAAATTAGTTTCCATTTGTATGGTGGCACCTACTGATAATATATTACTAATACCTTGCAATAACAACACAGCCTGTACCGCTAAACAAAGTGGGCACCATTGCTTTACCACACGCCATTGGTAGTAGACACTAAAAACTATATAAGGCAAGGCCGTATAATTTATTACGGCGAGCAATGGTATTACGGCGGCACCCAGCACCACCATAGCTAAATACCCGCCTAGAAAATAGTAAAAACCAATTTCGCTCCAAGTAAGCCAACCTAAAAACTTTGCCTGCTTACTATGTAAAATGGCATTACAATTGGTTTTGGCACCCGCAGTACATATTTGCTGTAGAGCAGTATTGGTTTTATCTACCTCGTACCATAGCAAAGCTGCACTAATAAGTACGCCCAAAAAGTACACCAAAGTTAACCCGCTATAAAAGCTGCCTTGCTGCCAAGGCATGGCTTTATATACAAATGCACATTGTACTATACCAGCTAGAAAAAGCGCTACTATACTAAGCGGTATTTGGGCACTCTTAAATAACTGTGTCTGCCGCAGCCGTGCATAGTTATGCTCCCCAGCAGTTTCCTTCGCTTGTGCTAGTAGCGTTTT
>RDXK01000015.1 GCA_004292605.1 Bacteroidota bacterium | reverse complement strand
CACCCACGCACAACGATGTGTCGAACTCACAGACATGTGATTTGAGGTGCCAGCAGACGGCGACATCGGATCAGATCTTGAAATGCAATACTGCCAAAAACAAGAACAACCAGTGTTTGTTACCAACTTCCCTGTCTGACAAAAAGCGTTTTATTTCAAAGAAGATCCAAACCTCCCAGGAACCGTCCTCGGAGCAGATTTGCTTGCACCAGGAGATTGTGGAGAGATCATCGGTGGATGAACGCGTCTCGATGACTACGATCTTTTGCTCGAAGCGATGAAAAAGCACAAATTACCGATTGAGGAGTTTCAACGATATTTGGATTTGAGAAAATATGGAAGCGTACCACACGCGTGATTTGGGTATGGATTAGAGAGATTGGTCAGATGGTTGTGCGGTGCGCATCATATCCGTGAGACGATTCCATTTCCAAGGTATAACAATAGATTGAGACCGTAGATTTTTATTTTGGTATAATAGAAGAAACGTGTTGCTAAAAACAAGAGAAAATCGTATGATATAGCTTTTATTTCCTGTTTTTGTTATTTATGATCAAAAAAGTGCAAAAGGTGTTGAAGCTCTAAGGTGAAGAAAAATGGTAAAAGGCAGTTAAAACAAAGATTTTTATGTAAAGAGTGTTGATCTGTGTGGGAACTTTGAACAGTACAGAAATCAAAAAAACCGAAAGATGGAGAGTTATTGGAACAATATGTGAGGAATGAAGTGAAGTTTCGTCAAATGTCCCAAATGTATTGAGTCTCTATCCGTACTGTACGAGAACGAATGGATGATGTGAGTTTCGATAAACAGTATTGTGAGAATATTACTCCTTGAAAAATCATTCTTCTTATTGATACAACCTACTATTGAAGAGATTATTGATACATGATTTTTAGGGCTTGGTATCCTGATAAGGCGACTTGAAAAAATTTATTACGATACAAGGTTCCGTACGAGACGAATGAGAAATACTTTGAAGGATATGCGTTTTTATGTAAGAAATGACGAGATATTCAAGCTATTGTATGTGATTGAAGACAATGATTGTTATGATGATTTTGACCAATTCCTACTCAACTTTGTCTCCATCATATGAAACAAATAATCATCAGACTGCTTACGAAGAATCCAAAACTTGAACAGACAAAAAGATTGAAAGAGATTGCAATGTGTATTGGAACATCTCCCAAAGATGATGTACAACTATCATTGGATGTGTGGTATGCAGAGGTAAAAGAATGGCTATGAGAGCAAAACGAGAATAGGAGACGAAAACATGAAAGAGCAAGGAAAGCATATACATGCATAAAAAGAAAATTGACCTATTGTTATACTTTTATTCAGTATCCCGACCTTAAAATACCAAACACTACCAACTCACTTGAATCAATCAATGGACACCTCAAATCAAAAGTAACTATCCATAGATGAATAATGGAAAGAAATAAAGATAAGTTTACCAATTATTACCTATATATTTCTTAGTTTTCAGCAACACAAAGTAAACAATCTTATCCAGCAACACATAACTTCTATTAAAATAGCAACACACAACTTCTATTATGCC
>RDXK01000014.1 GCA_004292605.1 Bacteroidota bacterium | reverse complement strand
CTACGACATTCATGCACAAAGCTGGATTGTCATGTTGTTGGGTTATAGTGGCGACAAAAAAGGAATATATAACAAGGAAAGAATACGGGAGGCTATTACGCGCTACGATGAACTTTGGCAGGAATGGAACGAGTTGAAAAAAAGCAGCCCCTCCTGTGCCACGATTTATCAACCAAATGGTTTCGCCATTCGTGGGCATTTAGACATATTCGGCAATCCAGAAACGGGGATTGGTGCGACAATTGACAACTATCGGAAAATAAAATGATGTGAGAAATCAACCGCAGATTCACATTTCCAGTGAATAAACCTCGCCTTTCACAGTCTTAAATTCAATTTTCCCATCTGCTAATTTATTAGACTTTTTTAGCCTATTTTTTCTAACTTTTGTTCAAAATGCTTGCGCTTCGTCCAGCGATAGTTGTGTAAGCTACAGGCCGTTTGAAACACTAAATCCCGATAACCAAACCGATAATTACGATTCCGATCCTTCACGATACGCATGATCTTGACACTCGAAAAAACGTGTTCCACAATCACCCGGCGGCTACTATGGGCCGTATTAGCCTCTTTTTGGGCATCGGTAAGTTCCTTGCCTTTGGGCTTTTTATGCGGTAAACTTACAGCACTTCCTATCGGTCGCCAACCCAAAAATCCCAGATCAGCCAGAATCCGAGTGCCTTTCTTAAGCACTATAGCTTCAGCCAACCGCTTATCGTGAATACGACCAAGAGCCGTTTGACCTAAAAACACAATCAAGCCCAACGTCGTACAAAGCACTAAATTTTTCACCGTATGGGTCTTCTTTTTGCCACTGTAGTACTGCTTTTGCTCATACAGACCCCGTTGAATCGGTCGCTCGGTCACATCCACAACCAGTTCTTGTTCTGTAGTCATGATTTCTTGCCGACTGGCTTGCCAAGTCTGAGTGGCTTTATTGAGCAGGGGCGAGAGTACATGAATCCATTTGTTAGTCATCGACACGTCAATGTCAAAGCTGGCCGCGTGGTATTCCTGAAGTGGGTTGGTTTTTTCATAGATCAACACGAAAAAGAGTTTATGGGCGGGGGTGGGCAATTGGGTTTCATTAACGGGTTTGTACCGACGCGATCTGCGTTGACCATCCAGGGTGTATTGCTGAATAAAGTCCAGCCATTGCGCTTCAAAAAGGGGAGCCAATTCATCAAATTCCTCGATAGTGAGCGAAGTGAGGGCTTTAAACTGGGCTGGTTTCTGACGAATTTTGAGATAATCCATCCACAAAGTTGGGGTCGCGTGCGTTCAAGAAACACTTTTACTGTTCAAAATCTCTAATGATTTGTCAGTAGCCATCATTAATAGCTAATCGGAAGGTTGTAGATTGTGGAGGAGACGTATGATTGGCTACATACGTAAAATCGCCACTGAGTGAATATCTAGCCAAACCGTTGCTGCTTTCTAGAATGATTTATGGTACAAATTTGCCTGCATCAACAGGCGCTTACGATAATAGTTTTAATAATCCAGGAGGCTATGGCAGATGCGATGTTTTTATTAGTAAATTTTCGCCTAGTGGCAACTCACTTTTG
>RDXK01000181.1 GCA_004292605.1 Bacteroidota bacterium | reverse complement strand
GGTTCATCGCCTTGTACATTCACCACTATATCCACCGCTAAGTGTTCTATGGCTTCAGCTATTCTATCGCTACCGCTTTCATGTGTTTTTTGGCTCATCATTACCTTGCCGCCGTGCTGCTGTACGGCATTGAAAATAATATCGCTATCGGTTACCACCACTACTTCATCAAATAATTGTGTAGCCACCGTATTATCGTAGGTGTGTAGTATTACCGGTTTATTACCTAATAGCTGCATAAGCTTTGCTGGAAACCTAGTGGCTGCATAGCGTGCAGGAATAAATGCCATTTTTTTCATGCTGAACTAATTTATACAATGCGTAAAAACTACCCAGTAAACCTATGTATTGGGTACTACTAGTGCGTAAAATTAAAGGCTTAGCATATTGCCCAAGCGTAATAATTCTATCTCCGCCGCTTTAGCCGCAAAGGATAAATTTACCAAGCGGTATTTAGCATCTATAAAGCTTTTTTGGGCTTCTCTAAATTCAAGTATGGTAGCCACTCGCAGCTCGTACCGCTGTTGCGTAAGCGTAAGCAGCTGTTCGCTTATTAATACATTCTTTTTTTCTTGTGCTATGCGGTTCAAAACATTTTGGTAGGCTTGGTAGTTTTTTACTACGGCATTTTGCAAATCTCTCAGTAGTACTTCCTTACTTACCCTTGCAGCTTCTGTATTTAACCGTGCCGCTTTTTCCTGCTGTTTTATAGCACCACCATTGTAAATAGGTATGCCTACGCTGATACCAATATTGGGGCCATAGTTTTGGTTAAGCAAGGTAAACCCGGCCTCGCTTTGGTTACGCCCATAATTATACCCACCGTTCCACCGTAAAGTAGGGTAGCGTTGAGCAGCAGTTTCCTTTACCAGCATTTCATTAATGGCTATATTGGCTTGTGCCACTTTTACATCGGCATTGGCATTTAGCTGCTGTACTATGGTAGTTATGGCTAAATTATTTACCGGCACTATGGTATCTACCACTGTAGTAGCACTATCGGGCGGCCATTGCATTAGGGTATTAAAATCGGCCCGCAAATTATCCAGCACAAGTATTTGCTGTTGTTTAGCTTGTTCCAGTGCATTGGCATCTAACTGTGCTTGAAAAACATCGGCATTATTGGCTAAGCCTACTTGCTTTCGGGTGGTAACTAGTTCCAGCTGTTTGTTGGCTACTTCTAGGGCTTGCTGTATGGTGGTTAAATAATTTTGCTGTCGCACCCAATCGTAATACACCGTACTTACTTGGGCAATGGTATTTTGAATAAGGCTATTCAGCTGTTCCGTAGAAAGCTTTTCCAGTTCTGCCAATCGGCGTTTGGTAGTAACTATTCTATTACCATTATAAATAATTTGTGTGGCAGTAAGGTTGGCCTGTAGGTTATTGGCTTTGGCACCGCTACGCTGTATTACGGTACCGTTGTTTAATTTTTGGTTTACTGCGGTAATGCTTTGCACATCGGCCAGGTTAGCACTTACGGTGGGCAATGCACCTGCTACACCCGGGTGGTTTTGTGTATTGGCTACTTGTACATTTATTTTAGCCAATTGAATCTCATACCGGTTTTGTAAAACGTTTTGCACCGCATTGGGTAGCGTAACACGGCTTGGTGTATACTGGCTGCTGCCACACAAACTAAGCATACAGCCCATTACAATACTACTATAGCGAAAAGCTTTATGCATGGTTCTTTTTCTTACTGGTAGATAAATACATGTAAATGGCGGGAATTACAAATAAGGTAAGTAGCAGCGAAAAACTGATACCACCTACAATTACAATACCCAAGGGGATACGACTGGTGGAAGCGGCACCCAAGCTAAGAGCAATGGGTAAAGCACCTAAGGCAGTGGCAAGGCTGGTCATTAATATCGGGCGTAGTCGCTGTTGCGAAGCTTCCAAAACGGCTTCTAATTTTTTAGCACCTTGTTCTCGTTTTTGGTTGGCAAATTCCACAATCAATATGCCGTTTTTGGTAACAAGACCAATGAGCATAATCATCCCAATTTGTGAGAAAATATTAATGGTTTGATCAAATAAATACAAGCTAAACAAGGCTCCACACAAGGCCAGCGGAACTGTGATCATAATAATAAATGGATCAATAAAACTTTCAAATTGAGCAGCCAATACTAAGTAAATAAGTACCAATGCCAAACCAAAGGCAAAACTGGTATTGCTATTACTTTCTGCGTAATCTCTGGAAGGGCCATTCAAATCGGTCTGGAACGATTCGTCTAACTGTGTTTTTGCAATGGCTTGCATGGCCGCAATACCATCGCCAATGGTTTTTCCTTCGGCTAAACTAGCTTGTATAGTGGCCGATTTAAACCTATTAAAATGGTACAAGCTGGGTGGGTTACTAGTTTCCTCCATATTTATTACAGCGGCCAAGGGTATACTTTCGCCACGGGAATTACGCAAGTAAATTTTTTCTAAATCGGCTGGTTGGTTCCGCTCGTTTCTTTCCACTTGTGCTATTACCTGGTACTGTTTACCATTCATTAAAAAATAGCTCAAACGGCGGCCACTAAAGGCACTTTGTAGGGCGCTAGCTACATCGGCAGTGGTAAGTCCTAAATCTCTCACCTTAATTCTATCTAAGGTAATTTGAAGTTCTGGTCGGTTAAATTTCAAATTAGCATCTACGTTTTGAAAGGTTTTGTTTTTACGAGCCTCTTCTAAAAACTTAGGCAGCACTTGTTTTATTTTATCTAAACTTAGGTTTTGAATAATAAACTGTACGGGCAGGGCACCACGGCTACCAAGGCCCACACTGATGGTTTGTTCCTGTACTGGGAAAATTCTAGCATCGTTAAACTGGCTGGCTTTTTTGCCTAGTTCTATGGCTAGCTCCTGCTGGGTTTTACTGCGTAAGGTAGGATCTATCAATGCTATACGTGCAATAGATGTGTTTACGCTAGTACCACCAAAACTTGGCGTAGCATTAAATACAAATAAACGTTCAGGAATACTATCGTACAGGTAGCCCACAAACTTATCGGCAAAGGCTAAGGTGTAATCGTAGCTGGAACCTTCCGGGGCGGTGATAGAAAAACGGATGCTACTTCTATCTTCCAACGGAGCAATTTCGCTTTGCAAATTATTATATATAAAATAAATACCACCTATACAAATAGCTATAATACCCCAAGCGGCCCATTTTATACGCAAAAACTGGGCTAGCAGATATTTGTAGCCATTTTCCATGCCGGCAAAAAACGGTTCGGTAGCGGTATAAAATTTTCCATGACCACTTTTTTTAGTGGTTAAGTATACATTGAGTACGGGAGTAATGGTAAGCGATACAAATGCTGAAATAAGTACGGCACCTGCTACCACTATACCAAATTCGCGGAAGAGGCTACCCACAAAACCTTGTAAAAATATTACGGGTAAAAACACTACGGCTAGTGTGATGGATGTACTAATAACGGCAAAGAAAATTTCCTTACTACCTTCCAAGGCGGCCTGCTGTATAGGCAAACCTTGTTCCAATTTTCTAAAAATATTTTCGGTTACTACTATACCATCATCTACCACCAAACCCGTGGCTAGTACAATGCCCAATAGTGTTAGCACATTGATAGAAAAGCCACAGATGTACATGATGAAAAATGTAGCTATTAAGGAAATAGGAATATCTATCAACGGCCGTATGGCGATTAAAAAATTCCGGAAGAAAAACAAGATCACTAGTACCACCAATACAAAAGAAATAATCAATGTTTCCTGCACTTCCTCTAGCGAGCTGCGAACATTTTTGGTGTTATCTATCAGTACACTTAGCACCACATCGGTTTGGTTGCTAGCTTTAATTTGGTTGAGACGTTTGTAAAATTCCTCTGCTATTTTTATATAGTTGGCCCCTGGCTGTGGTACTATGGCAAGGCCCACACCGTTTACACCATTGTATTTCCAACTGCGTTCTTCCACTTGTGGGCCAAGCTCTATTTTGGCCACATCTTTTAAACGAATAATGCCGCTATTATCTTCTCTAATAATTACTTGTTCAAAATCTTTCTCGGTGCTTAACCGTGCCATGGTACGTATGGTAAGTTCGGTTTGGTTACCATAAATTTTACCAGCAGGCAGTTCTATATTTTCCCTTGCAAGGGCCTGTTCCACATCCGTAAACGTAAGATTGTAGGCATTTAGTTTTTCGGTTTGTAGCCAAATACGCATGGCCGCCGTTTTATCGCCAAATACACTTACACTACTTACTTCATTAATGGTTTGAAAACGCTCTACCAATACATTTTGTGCATAATCGCTTAACTCTAGTAAGCCCTTGGTGTTGCTTTGTACCGCTAATAAAATAATAAAATCGCCACTAGCATCGGCCTTGCTTACTACGGGTGGGGCATCAATATCCTGCGGTAAATTTCGCTGGGCTTGGCTTACTTTATCTCGTACATCGCTAGCAGCATTATCTAGGTTTACCCCCAAATTAAACTCTACATTAATATTGCTACTACCTATTTGGCTGGTACTGCTTATGCTGCGTACGCCGGGGATACCATTGATACTTTTTTCCAATGGTTCCGTAATTTGCGATTCAATGATATCTGCATTGGCACCTGTATACTGCGTAGAAACCGATACCACTGGTGGGTCGATAGCCGGATAATCTCTCACCGCTAAAAAGCTAAAACCTACTGCACCAAAAAGTATCAACATAATATTGGCTACTGTGGCAAATACAGGCCGCTTTAGCGCCAATTCAGAAATATTCATATACGTGGTGGGTGGTTATGGTTGAATAATATTGGCCAACTGTTTTACGGCACGTACCGTAACGGCGGCATCGGGTTTCACAAACAAAACACCCGTAACTACTACAGAATCGCCAGGGGTAATGCCCTTGGTTATTTCTACCACGCCGGGCTGCCGGGAGCCAGTAATTACTTGTATAAACTGTGCTTTTCCATTTTTTACCAACACCATTTTTTTGCCCTTGCTCTCTGGGATAATAGCATTGGTAGGTACTAGAATTTTATTGGTTCCATCGCCTTCGGCAAAACGCACTTTTACAAACGCACCGGTGGCTAAATTTTGACTAGCTATTTTGGCCCTTACGGTGAAATTTCTAGTGGTGGTATTGGCCTGTGGTTCCATAGCTTGTATGGTGGCGGTAAGCGTATCTTTACTATACAGCACCTGAACCGATTGTCCTTTTTTCAAATAGGCTAAATAGGTTTCTGGCACTGTAAAATCTACCCGTAAATCGTTGTTTTTTTGAAGCGTGGTGATGGTGGTTTGCGGGGTTACTATAGCACCACTACCCACCTGTTTTAAACCTACCACACCCGTAAAAGGAGCTTTGATAACTGTTTTCTCTATCAAGGCTTGTGTATAAGCAATATCGGCCTGTAGGCTGCTTACTTGGTTCGCCACGGCATCATAATCGGCTTGGTTTACACCTTCCACCGCCAATAACTTTTTTAATCGAGCTTCGTTTTGGGCGGCTAGCGTAAGCGATGCTTTTGATTTTTGTAACTGGGCCAGCAAATCGGCATTATAAATTTTGGCTAGTATGGTGCCCTGCTGTACCACAGCACCTTCAGGAATATTAAGGTAGGTAAGGCGGCCGCTTACTTCGGCCTGTACGGCTATTTGTTCAAAAGCTACTACGGAGCCATTTACCTCCAAAAAACTTTGAAAGGGTTGTGGCTGGGCTATAATTACATTTACCACGGTGGCTTTATCTTTTGCCGGTGGTGGAAGAGGGGCTTTGTTTTTTTTAGAACCACAAGCTATAAAGCCTGCACAAGCCATTGCTGTAAGCCAATATTTATTCGTCATAAGCAGTAAAGATAATTGCTGAAAAATGGCATTGTAGTATGCCATAGCTTATTAAAGGTAAACACATAAAAAATAAAGGTGAGCAAATAGCCCACCCTTATTGGTAATTAGTTATCGCCGGGCTGCACTATTTTATCAAACCTAAACAGTTGCCCATCTTCATTCATACCTTCTACTACTATGCGTACACGTTTGCTAAAATCGTTGTTATAAATAGGTACCGTTATTCTTTTATTCTTGGCGTCTAATTTTATATAGGGGTTCCAGTACAGCGTGCTGCGTACATCGCTTACTTCCTCTTCTTGTTTCTGACTGTAATCGGGACTAAAAAACTCTTTAATGGGTGAGTAGCCCGCAAGCCTTACCTTGCTAAGTTTACTAGGCACACTACCTGCATCGCCGCCGCCACGTTTGGTGTAAATGGCTATAGCGCCGCCGGCACCACCACCGCTACCGCCAAAAAATGGTGGACGAAACACTTTTACATACGCAATATCTGTAACCGGTAAGTTCATTATTAATTCTATTTGCGTGGGAGTTTGATCTAAAAAAAACTGTACCTGACTACCTCGCCACGTGGCCGAGGCACCGGTACCGCCCATATTACCTGCACCGGTAATTTGTAAGCCAGCTACCATGCCCTGTAGGTATTGTAAAATATTTTGTGCACCAAGGGCTCGAGCATCTCTAGGATTGGTTAAATCAAACGCTTGAGCATCGCCAGCAAATAAACCCGATGCATATTTTTTATCAAGGGTTTCAATGGCCGATTTTGGTTTCGATTTTACTATTACACCTTCCAGCGTAGTACCTTCTATTAGCTTTAGCAAACGGCGTTGTTCATCGGCCCAAAAACGCTGTTTAGCCATTCCACTAGTATCCAGCAATGTGGCTTTCGACTGGTAACTATATAATTTTTCTGGCCATGGCAATAAACCATTGCCTATTACAATATTGGCTCGGCTAGCTAGCGATGTATTTTTATTGAACTGATAAAATACATTCACGGTATCAAAAAACAGCATTTTACTATCCTGGAACGTGCCATTTTTTTGGATGGGTAATATTAAAAATTGTTTACTACTATCCTTGGCTTGTAGTATGATGGTTATGTTTTCTGCCAGTCGGTATTCATAATCACTCACACCTCTAATAATACCGTTTACGCTTAGGTAGGCGGAATCTTTTTTGAACTGAATATTCGGGTAAATATTATTGGCCAATGCTTGCCAATTGTATTTTCTAAACCCGTGTGTAAGCATCACAAAATCAAGATAATCCTTTGCCTCTTCCGAGGTATTATCAAAATAGTAAGTGGGGTTAAATACTTTGCCACGTACATCGGCCGCTAATAGTAACTGTGAGTAAATAGTGTTGGCGTTTTCGTAAGGTATATCGGCATCGGTTACGGCTACACTTAGGTGAGCACCTATGGTATCGTACATTTTAATTTCCAACAAGTTTTTGCCGCGTTTGGTGAGGTTTTTTACCACCAGCTGTGCCTGCACATCTATACTATAATTGTTATTGTTTACAAAAGTTACTCGCTCCAGCAAAGGTGCCCAATTAGCATCAAACAAGGTAATTTGTAATACACCCGTGGGCAGTTCGCTTACCGGTATAGAGCCACCAAGAGTGCTTTGTTTGGTTAAATCAATCTTGGCACGGTACACTAACTGCTGGTTCATATAGGCCATTAATACCATTTTTCGCTGGCTTTCTGGGGCATCATCGGTACGGGTAATTAAAAAATTGCGGCGTTCATTGGTGCCAGTCACGGCTAAGTTTACCCCATTGTTTACAGCGGCGGGTAGGGCGGTTTGCTGTTCCTTACCACGCTCATCTTTCCAATAGGCTGTGTAGGTGGTGCCTGCCTGAGGAGTTACGGTAAATACACCCATACCATTGTGTTTGGCCTTAAAACTATCTACTACGGTACCTGTATTGGTTTTAATAATGCCGCTTACAGCAAAGGGTTTGGCAAAGGCATCGTAGGCTATAAACGCCATTTTACCTTGTAAGCCATTTACCCACTGGCCACCCTCGGGTAAAAATTGTAATTGAATATTGGTGGGTGCCGCCATTACTTGGGCTAGTTTATCGGCCTGCTCTTTTTGGCTGGCCTGCTTGGCTAGTTTGGAGGCTCGCATACTTTCCTGCGGTGGGATAATATTGATGGTTTTTTGAAAAATAAAAGCGGTATCAAAATTCATCATCCAGCTTGTGTAGGCGTTTACGGTAATGCTAGCACCTTTATATTCCAAAGGAATTTCAAATTGGCCGCCGCTGCCGCCCACGGCTAATGGGCCCGTACGGTGAAACAACAGTTTGCCGGCATCATCTAAAAAATCTACATACAAAGTTTTGCTAACATCAGTAGGTAGGTTATTGGCAGTTACATACCCCTTGTACCAAATGGTTTCGCCGGGGGAATACATAAGTTTATCGAAATGAAGATGCACTTTTTCTATCGGGTAAACATCGTACATCTTTTGTAAAACCGAATCGAAGCGTTGGGCGTGTACCGATGTAAAATAGCTACCAATGAAAAGGGTTAACAAGGCAAGTTTTCTTACTAGCATAAATGCGTAACATTTTGGTAAATATCTTATGAAATACCTAAATTTTACAGCAGTTATAGTAGTTTTATGAAAATTATAGTACGTAATGCAGGTAGCACCTTTACCGGAAAATGAAACAGAGCGTTTGCAGGAGTTATACAGTTTTGAATTATTGGATACCGCTTATGACCAAGAGTTTGACGAAATAGTAAAACTGGCCAGTCAAATTTGCAATAAACCCATTACCACACTTACCTTAATAGATAGTGCCAAACAGTGGATAAAAGCCAAAGTGGGTATAGATGTAACGGAAACCGATAGGGAAACCGCATTTTGCTCGCATACCATTTTGCAAAACGAAGTTTTTGAAATACCCGATACCCAACTAGACCCAAGGTTTGAAAACCACCCCATGGTTACTAGTGGGCCCAATGTTAGGTTTTATGCAGGCGTACCGCTACATACCAATAACGGCTATAATATTGGTAGCCTTTGTGTGATAGATAGTGTACCCGGAAAACTCACCAAGGAACAAGGCTTTGCCCTACAAGTATTGGCCAAGCAGGCCATGAAAATAATGGAGTTTAGGGTTACCAATAAACAATTGCAGCATTCGCTGGCGGTGCAAAACCGAATAATATCCATCGTAGCCCACGATGTTAGAAACCCGATGGCTAGTTTAAAATCTATCCTAGAGCTAAAAGAGCAAGACATTATTACTACCGAGGAAGCCGATGAAATGTTAGCTATTAGCAGTAAACAATTGGGTGCTACTATAGAAATGGTAAACAACCTGGTAGATTGGGGTAAGCTACAAATGAAATATAAAAGACCGCTAAAGGAAGCCATACCCCTACACAGCACCATAGAAAATGTGATAGCTACGGCCGAAATAGCGTTTAGCCTGAAAAATAATACGTTTATTAACCAAGTGCCCGAATCGCTGGTGGTAACTTGTGATAATCAGTTGGTTCAGTTTTTATTAAGAAACCTAATTACCAATGCCAATAAGTTTACCGAAAATGGCAGCATAGCGGTAGGTGCACAAGTAGCCGACGATAAGTTTTCCATAACTGTGGTAGATACAGGTGTGGGTATGATGGAAACTACCGTGGCCAACTTATTTAATACCCATAAAAACTTTGCTATGCCGGGCACTAAAGATGAACTGGGTAGCGGATTGGGTTTGGTTCTAATGAAAGAGTATTTAGATAATATTGGCGGACAAATAACCATCAAAAGCACAGAGGGTATTGGCACTAGCGTAACACTAGAGCTTCCAAGCATGTAGTTTATTGGAAGCCATTGGTTATATTTAAACCTATTAAACCCGCCCAGCTATGCATACAAATGTGGTTAGTAGCATTGAAAACTATTTAGCTGCCCATAGAAAAGAGGCCGCCTTTGAATTAAAGCTAAAAGCCATTCAAAAAAACGCATTTAGTTTTTTTAGGGGTACTTGCCATTTGTATTATCAATATCTACAGCAGCACCCGTATGTATTGCCCAAAAGTCCGCTCACATGGCTTTGTGGCGATTTGCATATAGAAAACTTTGGCACGTACAAGGCTGCCAATGGCATTACTTATTTTGATATCAACGATTTTGACGAAGGCACCCAAGGCCCGCTGTTAATAGATATTGCTCGGCTACTAACAAGTTTAGAAATAGCACTAGAACAGCTAGATGTTTCTGCCGTTACCATTAAAAAGCATTTACAGTATTTTTTACAAGCCTACAGCACACATATAACAGCGGGAAAAGCTACGGATATAGAAGCCAATACGGCTAGTGGAGTGGTAGATGATTTGCTGGAACAAGTAGCCAAACGAAGCGAAGAAAAATTTGTGGCCACCCGGGTGCAAGCTACCAAAAAGGGTTGGCAGCTTTTGTACCATGAAAAGTGCTGGCCGCTAGAACCCGCTGAAAAAAAGAAATACAAAGCCGCTTTTGGTAAATGGGTAAGTAGCTTTTTTACCAATAAGTATGAATTGGTAGATGTAGGTTATAGAATAGCCGGCACAGGCAGTTTAGGTGTACCAAGGTACTTGCTGCTACTAAAACATAGCAAAAAGGAACAATTGATGCTGCTAGATGCTAAGTTGGCCGTGGAGCCAGCCTCCTACATGGCTATTAGTCACCAAATAGCTGCCGATAACCATGCGGAACGTATAGCCATTACCCAATTTAGAATGCAGCATGAGGTACCCAATTTACTTACTGCTGCTACCGTAGCCAAACAACATTTTGTAATAAAAAAATTACAACCCAGTACCGATAAATTAGATTGGGAACAATT
>RDXK01000013.1 GCA_004292605.1 Bacteroidota bacterium | reverse complement strand
AGTCTTACCACACCCGGTAGTAGCGTATTGGCAAACCCATTAGTTGTTTCTAACAGTGCAAGCGTTGCTCCAAATGCGTCTGTAGTATTGAACTTTAACAACGTTCCACTTGGCTCTTCGGGTAGTACCAACTTCAGGGCCGTTGTGGCATTAACTGGCGACACTAATGCAGCCAACGATACTGCATTGGCAGCTTCAAGTATTGCTACTACCTTAACAAGTTTTCCTCAAACGGAAGATGCTGAGTCAACATTGCCGGTAGTAAAATGGATATCCGTTATTTCTGGCAGTAGAAACCTTTGGACATTGAGGCAAGGCAAGTATGCTAACTCAAATATGCCTGATTCTTTGTCTCCCGCCGGCGGAAATGCCTTCTTTTTAGCTGATTGTTGGAGTGGAACTAGCAGTGTAGGTTTTCGTAGTCGTTTATATTCCGAGTGCCTGCAAATTCCTACACAATCAGGCGGCTTAAATTATAATCTTGCTTTCCAAATGAGCCAAGATGATAAGTTTGCCACAGATTTAGATAGTATATATGTAATGATAGGTACAAATGGGGGCACAAACTGGACTAGTATTGGCGGTTTTCAGCGGTACAATGCGGCATTTACCACTCCAGGGTGGGTAACTAACAACTTATCGTTAGCTGCTTATGCGGGCCAAACCATTCAAATTGGTTTTGACGCAGTTAGTAAATTTGGTAATATAATAGGTATTGATAATGTGGTGGTTACCGCTAACGCAGCACTTCCAGTTACCTTCTCAAACTTTACGGGTAATAAGCGTGGTAATGTGAACGATTTAGTGTGGGTTACTGCCAATGAAACCAATAATGCCGGTTTTGAAATAGAAAGAAGTGCCGATGGTAGAACCTTTAGCAAAATTGCTTTTGTAGCCACTAAGGCCACTAACGGTACAAGCAACCAATCTATCAGCTATACCGCAACTGATGCGTTTATTTTAGCTGGCACCAACCATTATCGTTTAAAACAAATAGATAAGGATGGCAAGTTTAACTACAGTGCTGTAGTAACCATAGCCGGTAACAAACCTGGTAAATTAAGCTTAGGTTCAGTATATCCCAACCCTGCTGTAGATGTAGTAAACCTACAAATAGCTACGCCTAATACTGTTACTGCACAAATTTTAGTAATGAGTACTAGCGGTAAAATAGTAGGCACACATAGCAAAGGATTAGCTGTAGGCGATAATTTGGTAACCATTCCTGTACAAAATTTAGCCAAAGGAACCTACTTTATAAAAGTGATAGACAATAATGGCGACTATACAAACACTGTACAGTTTGTAAAATAGGTTGTACGTAATGTAGTAATTGTCATTACTGGCAATGTAAGAGGTCTTATGACGGGAGTGGTTTATCCGCTCCGTGTCGTAAGACCTCTTTTTTATGGGTAATTCCAAGCAACGTCATTGCGAGCGAAGCAATCCAGCAAGCAGAAAGTCTAAAAAGGATTCGTGTGCGAAGAACCACGGCGTTTTATGTTGCTGGCGAAGAACACCAATTACGACGTAACCGTCATCTCGACCATCGTGAAACGAGGGAGAGATCTCATGAATAG
>RDXK01000012.1 GCA_004292605.1 Bacteroidota bacterium | reverse complement strand
CCTACTACCAATGTAAGCGAGGTAAGCCACCCCAACGAACGTGTGCCACCAAACTCGCTAAAGCAAAAAATAATAAAGCCTGCCACTAACACCAAGGAGGTATAAATAATGCTTACGCCCGTATTTTGTATGGTGGAGCGTACCGTGGTAGCAATTTGGTTTTGATGCAAAGGCAGCTCCTGTTTATAATTTACCAAAAACCGTATAGTAACATCTATAGCTATACCCAAAGCCACACTAAAAACCAATACAGTACTGGGTTTTAGCGGTATACCAGCCCAGCCCATAACACCTGCCGTAATAAATAAGGGGACAATATTGGGTATAAGGGAGCATACCACCATACGTACATTTTTAAATAAGTAAAGCATGCTTAGGGCAATCAATAAAAATGCGTACGCTATGCTTTCCTTTAAACCATTGATAATGTATTTGCTACCTTCTAAAAACGTTACGCTAGTACCTGTAAACGTTACGGAATATTTAGCGGTATCAAATATCTCCGCGGCTTTGGCTTGAAAATCGGCCAGCAGTTTAGGCAACGCTAGTGTACCAATATCTTTCATGTTTACACTTATACGGGCTGCCGCTTTAGAGCTATCCATAAAATTATTGAGGATATTGGCAAAACCACTTTTCGACTTGTTTTCTGTGGTAGCAGAATCGGTGGATTTTGCTTTTAAATATTGCCCCAAAACAGGAATATCAAATTCAGTGGGTACGGCGTAGTTACTAGTATCATTATCGTAGTAAGCTTGCTTGGCAAATTTGAGTGCTTCCACTAAACTCATGGGGCGTGCAGTGGCATCGTTGGCCTCAATATATGTACTGAGTTCATCTATTTTTTCTAAAGGCTTAAGCGTTTTTAATAGGCCGTTTTTCTTCTTGGTATCCACCATTATTTCCAGTGGCATTACCCCGCCAAAATTACTTTCGAACCATTTTAAATCGGCATAAATACGGTCTTGCTTAGGCAAATCATCTACAATAAAAGCTTCACTTCTTAACTTGGTTATACCCCAACCAGCCCCCAAAACGGTGATGATGGTAATAGCGTATACCCAGCGCTGATTCTGTAGAGCAATTACTTCAATTTTTTCAATACAATACGTCATCCACCTAGCGGTAAGGTATTTCATTTCCCTTGGCTTAGGTACCGGAGCAATGCTTAAAACAGAGGGAATTAATATTAATGATATAAAAAACAATACCATGATATTAATACCCGCCACAATACCAAACTCAATTAGTAAAGTACTAGTGGTTAGGGCAAATACTGCAAACCCAATGGCCGCCGCTATATTACAAAACAGGGTTACAATACCCATTTTGCCTATCATATTTACCAGCGCCTGCTGTTTTTGGCCAATCTCTAAGTACGATGTATGGTATTTGTTCAAAAAATAAATACAATTGGGCACTCCAATAACTACTATCAATGGTGGTATGAGAGCGGTAAGCAACGTGATTTTAAACCCTAGAATTACCATAGTACCCAAGCTAAACACCACACCCAAAGCCACTACCAGTAAACTAAGGAACATGGCCAAAACACTTCTAAAAAATAGCAGTAAAGTAATGGCCGATAA
>RDXK01000180.1 GCA_004292605.1 Bacteroidota bacterium | reverse complement strand
TTATCTATTCCATCAAATTCATCACTATTCTTGTAAATAGAATTTTGATCATCGGTTCTATTTAATTTATTTAACCTATAGCTCGTTTTTGTTTTTGCATAAATTAGGATAAAATCATGTGTATCACTTATCCATTTTGAATCATTTTGAGGAGAAGATTTTTTTTCCCAAATTATATTGTTTAAAAAATTTCCGCCCCCAAAAATCTCATCACAAATCAATTTCAAATTGGCTTGCTCATTATCATCAATGGATATAAAAATGGCTCCATCGTTGGAGAGTAGCTTGTGCAATAATTTCAATCGTGGGTACATCATGCAAAGCCATTTATCGTGCCTTGTTAGGTCTTCCGCTTCTTTACCTACCACTTGGCCCAGCCACTTTTTAATTTTTGGGTCGTTTACATTATCATTATACACCCAGCCTTCGTTTCCGGTGTTATAAGGCGGGTCAATATAAATACACTTAATTTTTCCTTCGTATTCGGGCAAAAGGGCTTTTAGGGCTTCCAAGTTATCGCCATGTATAATAGCCCCGCTCGAGTTTTGAGTGATGAGTGATGAAATAGGCGTGTTTTTCAACTCATCATTCAAAACTCCTAATTCATAACTGTACGAGTGCTCCAGCACTCGGTACGGTACATCCATGTGATGATTGATTACTTTATCTTTTCCTATCCAGTTTAGTGTGGGCATTTATAAATAGCTGTTTCAATTCTATGTAAGAGGGTAAAGGTAATTTTTTAACAGCCTTAATGGTAAAAAAGCCGTTCAAATTGTCTATCGCCCCTAAGTGGGCTAGCAGCCGAGTGTGGGAGCGTGGGGCAAAATAAAATATGTGGCCCTTGGTGCAGGCAGGCCTGTGGGTAGTAAAGCAGTTTCTTTTAGTTTGCAAAACGTTGGCATTTCCTATGTAGGTTCACTGCTATTTTTTTCATGGCTTTGTGGTATTTTACCGTAACCACTCACTCACATCTCCTTCAACTGCTCCATACTTTGGCGTAGCTGCTGTGCATGCTTGCCATACAAAAGCTTCACCCACCATTTGGTAAATACATACGCTAGCCACATACTTACCCCGCATGCACCCGCCAAAATTCCCCAAACCAAGGGCTTGGTAAGCCAGTGAGCCAAGGTTTCCGGACCTACACCGTTATACGCAGAAAAATAGAACGATGTAAAAACCGCCAACAAGGTAAAACACACGTTAAAACGGATATAGTTTTTACAAAATCGGTCGATGATATCCACCGTAGATTGCAAATGATTGAGCAAGTTTTCTGTGGCTTTGGGGGCTAATCGCTGTATTTTACGGAAACGCAGAAAAAAATCAACGTAAAACAAACTTACCACAGGTATTACCACCAGCAAATACTGCCTTATCCACGTATTTTTTGTGGTATAAGCTATATAACCGAAGAACAACAATGCCACCACCGATGCACCCAACTCTAGTAAAAAGTTTCTTCGAATTTTATCTACCAATGAAACTGACCGTACCCCGTGCATTTCCCTAACGTCAATAGTAGGGTATTGGTTAGGCGTAGTGGCGTCTATCGATTCCTGGAGGGATTGTTTAAAATCGTCTAGTTCCATAATTACCCAAATTTTGATGAATAAATACGCTGAGCATCTTCCTTCAACTTTATTTTTAATCGGTTTATTTTTACCGCCACATTATTGGCAGTAATACCTAATATTTCTCCAATTTCTTTGTAGTCAATTCCATCTAAATACAAGGTAACCAATGCCTTATCTATTTTATTAAGTTCATTAATGGCCAAGTACATGGCTTGAAACTGCTGGTTGTTATTGGTGGTTTCGTCTGCCGGCTCTTGGGCATACTGCGTTAATGCTTCGCTTCGCTTTTTTTCCTTTTTAAACCATGTAATAGCGGTATTGAGTGCCACACGGTACAGCCAAGTGCTAAACTGCGACTGCCCCTTGAACCCTTGAAAGCTTTTGTAGGCTTGCAAAGCTATTTCCTGAAACATATCCTCCCTGTCAGCCTCGGAATCGGCATACAAATGACATATTTTGAACACAATCTTTTTATGTTGTGTAAATAATTCTTCAAATGTTGCTTCCACTGCTAATAGTTTATGGGAGTAACAATATAGCCTTGTTTTTGTAATAATTGAATAACACCCTGTTCGCCACCTAAGTGCCCAGCACCAAATGCAAAGAAGCTAGGTTGTTTTTTCGCCGCTGCAGCTATTACGGGAATCCACTCTTGGTTACGCTTTATCAATAACTCCAATTCGAAATTCGCATATTTTTTATCGTTGGTATTCATCAACTTATACAAACCTTCTAAATTTTTAGTTTTGTACAATTGAATCAATTTCTGAAACTCATGGCGACTGCTATCTACATTTAGCAGCATTTCTTGTACCATTTCCGCTTGTTGTGGTATGGTTAAGTAATTCAAAGCTTCTGCTTGGCGTTCAGCCGTTTCTAAACCTATTACTTCCTTTTTTTTCTGTTTGGCCAGTTTCATAAATTCCTGCTCCCAGCTAGCGGGTGTACAACCGAGCAAGCCAGGCAACAATATGCTAGCCACGGCAAAAGGTTTAAGAGCCTTTGTATTACTAAACTCGAACTTAGCCACTTGCTTAAAATTAGCCGAAAGGGTAGCAAGCTTGGTACTATCCAGCAGGCTGTGCCAGTTCTGCTTATCGGTTACCATCATGGCTTTTTGAAAAGTCAGCATCACCGCAGGGTCATCTAACTTAACCTCTAAAAAAAGTGCATTGGTTTTGGCAAAAGCTCGGGCAATTGCGGAGTCTATCACCAAATCTTGTGGACAAACTAGGTGTAAAGTGCCGTACAAATAGCTTGGCTCGGTAAGACCGTTTCCCTCTACTTTCCACAATAGGGTATTTTTATTTTGGGCAAATGCGGTAACAAATAAGAATAAAGCGATACAGGCAATGGCAATTTGCTTCATATAAGGTTGTTTGGTAGCATTAGTAGCTGAGCAAACGAGAATATTACAATGGGGCACAAAAAAATATCGAGTGACGCAGCGCCACTCGATATTTACCGAAATTTTAATAGAATACTTTATTTACAAACTATTCAATATCAATGAGTTTGGCATTTTGAATAACTTCGGCCTTCTTGGGCAGGTAAAGTTTTAAGATGCCATTTTCCTGAGCGGCTTTAATGCCATCTACATTAATTTTTTCAGTTAAATGGAAACTCTTTTTGAAACTTCCAATGGTAAACTCCCTGTAGGTGGTTTTGTAATTAGGTGTAGTTTCTTCCTCTTTTGCATCGAAACTTACCGTTAAAACTAACTTATCTACGGCCACTTTTACATCATTTTTCGGCACGCCAGGCACCAATAATTCTAGGTGATAGGCATCTGCTGTTTCATTAATATTCGTTTTTACATTCCACTGATTTTGTTTTGCTTGCATGGGTTTACCTGCATCAAATAATTCGTTCAATAAATGCTGAACTGTTCTTACGTTGCTTACTGTGTGTGTCATTTTTCTAAATTTTTGTTTCCTAGCTAAATACAAATCCAATTCCAGTAGCTAAATCCTTTATTTCAACGGAAATTATTGCAGAGAAATCTATTTAATTATGCCATAGTGGCATATAAAGCAAGTTTTAACCGCCAAAATGACTCCTATTTATAATTTTGCAAATTTGTAAAGCAATCCTAACTTTGCCTTGAAAAGGAATAAAACTATGTATCCAGCAGAGATAGTGTTGCCAATGAAGGCAGAGTTGACAGAGAACGGATTTCAGGAGTTGTTAGATGCTAATAGTGTAGTAAATGCCATCAACCAAGAGGGTACTACTCTAGTGGTAATTAATTCAGTATGTGGTTGTGCAGCCGGTGCTGCTAGGCCAGGTGCTGTAATGGCTATACAAAATGCCAATAAACGTCCGGATAGAATCACTACCAGTTTTGCGGGTTTCGATAGCGAAGCTGTAAATAAAGTACGTGAATTGTGTTTTCCTTACCCACCATCATCGCCTGCGATGGCTTTGTTTAGAGATGGTGAATTGGTACACATGATTGAACGTCATCAAATTGAAGGGAGGCCTGCACAAGCCATAGCCAATAACTTAATTGCCGCTTTTGATGCTCATTGCAATTAAAGTGGTGTAAATTATTCATGCCAGCCATGGCGTGAATGGGTTAGTAATTGAATCCCTGCTGTTCTCAGCGGGGATTTTTTTATTCAAATAAAATAGGCTTTTTGTGTAGAAACAAATTGCCATATTTGCAATTATGTATCCTAACTTATACTACTTGGTAAACGATCTTTTAGGTGTGCAGTTAAGTGCCCTAAAAGTGGTAAATAGTTTTGGCTTTTTTGTAGCTATCGCCTTTTTGGTAGCTGCCTTTGTGTTTGGTGTAGAACTAAAGCGAAAGCAGGCCGCCGGTTTGCTTGGCTATACAGAGGAACAAATTACGGTGGGGGAACCTGCTACCATTGCGGAGTTAATGTCGAACGCTGTTTTGGGCTTTTTGTTTGGCTACAAAATTCTTGGTGTTTTTTACCAAAGTTTCCGTGTGGCCAACTTTGACCCACAAGAATATATTTTTTCTACTGATGGCAATATTGTGCTCGGCATAATCATGGCAGCTTTGATGGCGTTTTTACGCTGGCAGGAGAAAAACAAAGTAAAAACCGATAAACCCGTACAAAGAACGCTGCGTATTTGGCCAAGCGATAGAGTAGGCGATATTACCATTTTGGCCGCAGTAGCCGGTTTTGCAGGTGCCAAGGTTTTTGATAATTTGGAAAACTGGGATAGGTTTATTCAAGACCCCATTGGCAATTTATTTGCCGCAAGTGGACTCACGTTTTACGGGGGGTTATTGGTGGCTACCGCCGCTATAGCCTATTATTTACGGAAACACAAAATATCCTTTATTCATACAGCCGATGCTATAGCACCTGCTTTGATGCTGGCTTATGGCTTAGGTAGAATTGGCTGCCAAGTTTCCGGTGATGGCGACTGGGGTGTGTACAATAGTGCTTACAAAGTAGATTCTAATGGTGTTTTAAGTGCCGCTACAGATGCTGATTTTGCTACAGCTTTGCAGGCCAATAACATTTATTTTACCCAGCATTATGGTAACGCTGCCCATGTACCACATATGAGCTGGAAAGGCGTAAGTTGGTTGCCCGATTGGTTGTTTGCCTACAGCTACCCACATAATGTAAATAAGGAAGGAGTGAGTTTAGCTAACTGCACCTGGGATGATTACTGTACCCAATTGCCAGTGCCTGTAATTCCCACTCCGCTGTATGAAATTTTGATGGCGTTGACTTTGTTTGGCGTATTGTGGCTGCTACGTAAAAAAATAAAAATTGCAGGTAGAATGTTTGCTGCTTACTTGTTTGTAAACGGTGTAGAACGCTTTTTAATAGAACGTATTCGAGTGAATACCACTTATAGCATCGGCGGTTTTCACCCTACACAGGCACAGTTGATTTCATCCGCATTAATTATTACCGGAATTGTGTTGTGGTTATACGCTCCTAAATTGAAATTAAACCAAAGTAAAGCATCATAAATTACTGATGCTGAGCTCTTTTTAGTCGGTCCATAATCGCTATCCCAATACCTTCTTCTGGAATAGGTTCTACCAATATCAGGTCGAACTGCATGGCTTCTAAACTATGTAAAGCATTAAAAACGTTGGCTGCCGCTTCTGCTAAATTACCCTGGGGAGAGAGTTGGTGATTGTACACACCAGCAAACTGCGAGCTAAGCGACAATACCGCTATGTTTTTACTTCGATGCTCTTCAAGTAGCTGAGCTACATTGCCTACCAATAATGGTGTTTTGGGGGCATAATGACTCAACAACTGCCCGGGTGTAGCAGGTTTTTCCGCATTACCATTTACCAACGAAACTTCACCGTAAACGGCTAGTTGTTGTAATGTAATAGTTCCACTACGTAAAATTTCAATGCTATTTCCTTGTACTTGCACAATAGTGCTTTCTAAACCTTCGGTGCAAGTACCGCCATCTAACACATAGGGAATTTTTCCCGCTAAATGTTGCTGCACTTGCTGAGCAGTAACCGGGGAGATATACCCCGAAGGATTGGCACTTGGTGCCGCCAACGGAAAGGAAATTTGTTGTAATAATGCCCTCGCCATGCTATGTTTCGGAAAGCGAACCGCCACTTGCTGGCTACCGGCGGTGAGTAACTGCGGTACCAACGGTGTTTTGGGCAACAAAAATGTTAGCGGTCCTGGGCAAAAGTTCAAGTATAAAATTTCCGCTAACTCATTCCACACCGCATATTGCTTGGCTTGTTTCAAGGAATGACAGTGCATAATGAGCGGATTAAAACTCGGACGGTTTTTTGCCTCGTAAATTTTTTGAATCGCCTCGGCGGAAAGGGCATTGCCTGCCAAACCATACACCGTTTCTGTAGGAATACCCACCACCTGATTTTGCTTCAGTAAGGAAGCTGCCTGGGAAATATCAGTGCCAATGGTGGTTTGCATGGGCGGTAAATTAGGCTTCTAAAAGCATCAATTGTTCAAATAATTCCTCGTATTGCTTTTCCTTCTGGGCTAAACTAGCCTGAACAGTTTTATAACTCGCTTCCAGCTTTTGAAACTGCTGCACTTGGGCATAAGCATCGGGCTTGGCCAATTCCAACTCTATTTTTTCCTTTTCTTGCTTTATTTGTTGTAACTCTTTCTCTACCTTATCTAGCTGTTTTTGCAGTTTTTGTTGCTCCACTTTTTCCTGTGGTGTAGCGGGTTTCACTTCTTTTACGGCAGGTTCTTTTTTCTCAGTTTTTGCAACGCTGTTGTTACCCGCTTGTTTGGCATTTTTGGCCTGGCGTTCTTTCCATTCTACCCACTCATCGTACGGCCCATCAAAAACCTTAATTTCTTGGTCTACAATTTCCCAAATTTTATTGGCGGTTTTGGATATAAAATATCGGTCGTGACTTACCAAAATAATGGTACCCGCATATCTATTCAAGGCCTCGGCAAGTAGTTCTACCGAGTGCATATCTAAGTGGTTGGTAGGTTCATCTAGCATTAAAAAATTGGCCTTACTGGCTATTACTTTTGCCAAGGCTACACGGGCTTTTTCACCACCACTCAGAACTTTAATTTTTTTATCGGTTTCATCGCCACTAAATAAAAAGCAGCCTAGTAGAGCTCTGAGTTCTAGCTCATTTTTGCCGCTGCCACATAGCTTCATTTCTTCTAAAATACTATGGTGCAATCCTAAACTTTCCAGCTGGTGCTGGGCATAAAAACTTTCGCTTACATTATGGCCCCAAATACGTTCGCCTTCAAAGGTTTCCTGCTGTGCAATAATTCTTAATGCGGTAGATTTTCCTTTACCATTGGCACCAATCAGGGCTATTTTATCGCCTCTATTTATTTCAGCTTCGGCATTGTGCAAAATCACGTTATCGCCAAATTGCTTTGTTACATTTTTCAGGGTTACTAGTACTTTTCCAGGCTGGGTATCCACAGCAAAATTGATTCTTATATCGGGTCGCTCCATTTGTGCATCCTCAATAATATCTAGCCTTTCCAGTCGCTTCACAGCACTTTGTGCAGCTGCAGCCTTACTGGCTTTTGCTTTAAAGCGTTCAATAAATCGCTCTTGTTGCCGTATATAATCTTGCTGGTTTTCAAAAGCTTTTTGCTGTAATTCTATACGTATTTGTTTTTCCTGCTCATAAAACGCATAGTTGCCACCGTATATATGTAGTTTTTGCTGGTAAACTTCTACAATTTTGTTCACCATACGGTTTAGGAAAAATTTATCGTGACTAACAATTACCACACTGCCTTTATAATGTGTAAGGTATTTTTCTAGCCATTCTATACTTGGTAAATCTAAGTGGTTGGTAGGTTCATCTAGCAGTAGTACATCGGGCTGTTGCAATATCATTTTAGCCAATAAAACCCGCATACGCCAGCCACCACTAAAAGTTTTGTAGGGTTTTTCTAGCTGTTCGTTGGTAAATCCTAAACCATGTAAAACTTCCTCGGTTTTATGCTGAATATTGTAGCCATCTAGCACATCCATCTCGGCTAGCTTATCGGTATAAATTTCCAGTAGCTTTTCGTCGCTAGTTTGCTCTAGTTGATTTCCAATTTCTTCAATTTCTTTTTCCAATTGTTTTACCCTTTCAAAGGCAGTCATGGCCACTTCCACAATCGAATCATTGGTATCAAAGCTCAATAAATCTTGGTGCAAATAGCCAATAGAAGTGCTTCGGCTGCGTTCCACCGTACCATTGTTGGGCGTGTATTCGCCTACTAACAATTTTAAGATGGTAGATTTTCCTGTTCCGTTATAGCCAATTAAGCCAATTCTATCGCCCGGGTGAATATGCCAAGTAGAGTCGGCAATGATTGTTCTAGCACCAAATTCAAATGTTACATTATTTAACCCTACCAGCATTTACTCAAAATTTGAGGTGCAAAAGTACTGTATGTGGTTAAACTTTTTGGTATTAGCTGCATTATAAATTCAATGAATACCTTATATCTGTACCTTTGCCATCACATAAATCTACTCTTGTATGTTAGGTAAGTATACCATCCTATGTGGCTTTATAGCGTTATTAGCTACAAGCTGTGATTCAAACAATTCTACTGAACAAAAAGAAGCCCCCAGGGCTACCCCGGTAAATGTAGTGGCCCATGGTGTGTTGGATTCTGTATTAACGCAGTATGCATTGGTTCAAAATAAGTTGGTAGATTGGGATAGCGCCGGCGCCAAAACCCAAGCCCTTGCTTTGGATAGTTTACTGGGCAAATTAGAACCAGAGGCCTTAACCAAGGTAGATACTTTGGTACCCCAAATAGGTGAATTGTTAGCTGCTGTAAAAGGCGAAGTAAAAAGTATTCAGAAGGAAACTACGCTAACTGAACAGCGTCGTAGTTTTTACACACTTAGTAGTGCCCTACAGGAATTGCTGGTACAAACGGGTTACAATGCAAAAAAAGTATATGTGGGCCATTGCCCTATGGCATTTAACGATGAGGAAGAGGCAAAATGGCTTAGCTTAACCAATGATGTGGTGAATCCATATCTTGGTAATAAACACCCCATTTACAAAGCAGGTATGCTACACTGCGGCGAAATAGTAGATAGCTTAGGTAGCAAATAACTCTATGAATAAAATACTTTGTTGCGTAGCGCTACTACTGGTAGCCGCAACTGGATGGACGCAAAAAATAGTGGTAAGTGGCTATGTACGAGATAGCATTACCGGCGAAAGTTTATTAGGTGCCAATATATCCATAACAGCGGAAGGGCGGGGAACTACCACCAATGCCTATGGGTACTTTGCCATACAAGCCCCCAAACAGCAATACCAAGTAGTAGTAAGTTTTGTAGGCTACGAAACCAAAACCATTAAAGTAGATGCTAACGGCACCGCTCAATTGGTAGTTTTACTAGTACCAAAAGCGTTTACACAAGACAATGTTACCGTTACCACCCGCCGAAAGGAGAGCAATGTAAAAAGTGCTCAAATGGGTAAAATAGAATTGAATATAAACACCATAAAGCAGCTACCTGCAATTTTTGGTGAAGTAGATATTTTAAAAACCTTGCAGCTTTTACCCGGTGTACGGAACGCCGGCGAAGGCAACGCAGGTTTTTATGTACGGGGTGGTGGACCAGATCAAAATCTGATCATTTTGGATGATGCCGTAGTGTACAATCCCGGGCATTTGTTTGGCTTTTTTAGTGTGTTTAATGCGGATGCAATTAAAAATGTATCGCTTATTAAAGGCGGCATGCCCGCCCAATACGGTGGCCGTTTAAGCAGTGTGGTAGATATAACCATGAAAGATGGCAACTTGAATAAAACACAAGTAGATGCTGGTATAGGACTGATAGCCAGCCGATTAAGTGTGCAAGGACCTATAAAAAAGCAAAAAAGCAGTTATATGCTCAGTTTGCGTAGAACCTATATTGATGCACTAGTTACGCCCTTTATTAAACCCGACAATCAGTTCTACGGTAGTGGTTATTACTTTTACGATGCTAATGCCAAAATGAACTTTATAGTTTCTGAAAAGGATAGAATTTATGTAAGTGGCTATTTTGGCAGAGATGTATTTACTTTCAACAATGCGGAACGCAGTTTTAGCACCCGTATACCTTGGGGTAATAGCACCGGAACCGTACGCTGGAACCACGTGTACAATAAGCGATTGTTTAGCAATGTGAGTTTAATTTATAACGATTATAATTTTGAATTCCAGGGGCGGCAAAACGATTTTAGGGTTCGATTAGCTAGCGGCATAAGAGATCTTTCCGCCAAAGTAGATTTCGATTATTTTGCCACACCCGAACATAAAGTAAAATGGGGTGCACAATACACATTTCACACATTTTTACCCAACAGCACCAGCGGTACACAGGATAGCACCGTGTTTAACCCCACCACCACCAATAAGAAATTTGCTAACGAATATGCCATTTATATTCAAGATGATTGGGATGTATCCAAAAAGCTAAAAGTAAATGTGGGTTTGCGTGCTACCGCTTTTCAGCAAGTAGGTAGGTATAAACACACCATTTTAGATGCTAACGGAAATATAGTAGATAGTGTGCTGTATGGCCGTGGACAAACCGTACGAACTTATGGTGGTTTAGAGCCTAGAATTACGGCTAGGTACCAATTGCCCAATAATAACTCCATAAAAGCGGCGGTTACCCGAAACCTACAGTATATACACTTGGTTACCAATGCGGGAACCACTTTACCTACCGACTTGTGGGTGCCTAGCACCATACGTGTAAGGCCGCAAATTAGCTGGCAGTATGCAGCAGGATATTTCCAGAATTTTAAGGACAATATGTTTGAGGCCAGTGTAGAAGTGTACTACAAAACCATGGATAACCAAATAGAGTACAGGGAAGGTTATACACAAGGTTTACGCGACCCTGAGCTTGACTTTGTATTCGGAAAAGGGTGGAGCTATGGAGCAGAATTTTTAGTAAACAAGGTAAAAGGTCGCCTAACTGGCTGGGTAGGGTATACTCTTAGCTGGACTAAACGCCGTTTCCCTGATTTAAACAATGGCGAAGTTTTCCCAAGTAGGTTTGATAGAAGACACGATTTAAGTGTAGTGGGCAATTATGCCTTAAATAGCAAATGGCGTTTGAGTGGTGTTTTTGTATACGGAACCGGAAATGCTATTAGCTTACCAGAACGGTTTTATTTTGTAGGTGGTGTGCTTACACAGGAAACTAGCAGAATTAACGCCTACCGAATGAGGGCTTACCACCGACTCGATTTTTCCGCCATCTACACGCCACAAGGCAAAAAGAAAAGAAAGTATGAGGCCAATTGGGTATTTAGTATTTACAATGCTTACAGCCGATTGAATCCGTTTTTCTACTATTTTTCTCAAGAGGGTAATCCGGCCACGGGCAATATTCAAGTACAAGGAAAACAGGTTAGTTTGTTCCCCATTATTCCTGCAGTTACTTATAATGTGAAGTTTTAGG
>RDXK01000011.1 GCA_004292605.1 Bacteroidota bacterium | reverse complement strand
TAAATGCTTGATAACAGCATTTACGTGATCGTAAGATAATTGCTGAGCTCTTTTATCGGTAGCACCGTAACCTACTACTTTTACTTTACAAGTAGGGTTTGCATTTAACTGCTGAGCTACAGTAGCCAAAACTGCTTGAGCATCTTTACTTAAAGTAGCAGTGTTTGCACGGAACTGTACGCTAGCTAAGCTAGTAAGAGCACACTCAGAAGCAGGCTTATAGTTAGCTATTTTTTCACGTAATTCTTTGCAGCAAGCTGGCTCAGGACAGTTACCAACACCATCAGCGTTTACTGGGAAGCAAGACTGTGGAGTAAGTAATTCTTTATCCTTGAAATCTGGAACACCATCACCATCAGAATCTCTAGAAACACCATGTGTATCTACTGGAGCACCAGCAGGTGTAGAAGGCTCTAGATCAAACTGGTCAGTTACACCATCACCATCAGCATCTGGCAATACAGGCTTTGGTAATTTCATGTGCTTCGGATTGTTCAACTCGTTGTAGATGAAGTTGTTTGGATTGATCTGCCACAATGGAGCTACACGCTTGCTTTGAGAGCAAATGTTGATACCAGCTTTGATAGAAGTAAAGCTAATGAAGTCGTTTGATTGACCGCTAGCGATACCATCAAAATCATCATCGAAAGGCAAAGTGAAACGCTGTTCTACACCAAGAGACAAAGTTTTAGAAACTTTACGAGTGTAACCAGCACCGAATGTAGCAGCGTGACGTAACAACCAATTGTCGTTAATACGACCAATAGGCGTACGGCTTCCGTTAGCTACAAATGCGTTTTGCTCATAAGTACCATCTAATATATTATCCTTCAAGGCAGAACGAATATCTGCTCTTGAACCGCCTGCAGGTACTGAGCTAAAGTTATATAAACCACCGTTAGCGTTTCTAGCATCTACGTTTACGTCAGCTGCAATTAATGCATAACCCGCAAACACATAAACATCGCTTTTTGGGTTACCGCGGTAGTTAGAAATAGTGTTCAAAGAAGCTACTGCCTCAATGCTACCTTGGTGTGTACGAGTTTGGTAGTTGGCAAAATAACCTTGGTTACCATAAGCAGCCCAAGGACCAGTACCACCTGTACGGCGACGATAATCTAAACCAGAATTGAAAGAACCTACGTACTCGCCACGGATAGACCAAACGTGACTTAAGGCTTTTCTTAAAGAAATGCTACCGCCAAAACCTGGACGGCCATCCACATCGCCAAATATTCTTGAATATCCGGCACCTAATCCTAATAACCACTGGTCGCGTGGGCGAGCAGGATAAGGATATTGATTGTTATTAAACTCATTAAACTGAGGAAGGTTTTTGGTGGCTACCTTAGAGGAATCTTTCCACCAATCAGCGTTTGCATCGCTACGCTGACCAAAAGCAGTAAGCTGCGTTAAGGCCAGTAAACCCAATAAATACGAGTACTTTTTGCTTGCCATAAGTATCATTTAAAATTAAAAGTGATTAGTAATCAACAAATTTGGTGCCACAAAAGAAACGATTTTTGGGCATCTATCCTAATTCAAAGGCCTTAAAAACTATTACTGTTTGTTAAAATTACCCTTAACTTAACTATAT
>RDXK01000179.1 GCA_004292605.1 Bacteroidota bacterium | reverse complement strand
TTCTTTATCGAAAATCCACTCTTCTTTTAACTGAAACTGTACCACAGAATCTACTTGGAAAGTACGAGAACGAACTTCTTTAGCTACTACGTTACCATCTAGATCCATTCTATCTACTGTATCCATTCCACCGCTGAAAATTTTCATAAACTCAGCCTGCGGAATTGGTTTCGAAAAACGATCGTCGGTAAAAGCAGTCAACTTATCTTCCATTACAGCTCGGTACAAAACGGAAATAAACAGTTGGTTACCATTATCCTCATTCGCTTGGTACTTGAACGATTGGTTCATTTTTTCTCTGGTATCTATTACACGCCAAACTTGCTGACGGTAAATAGCATCATCTTCCCGCAAATGCTCGTAAGCTAGGGGCTGACGCTCCAATACTAATTGACGGTCAATCGCATTTTCCGTTCTTAAACTACGTTTTACTGTATCGGTCAATGGATTATCGCCGCTAGAAGGAACCACTACAATAGGAATATTTGCTTTTGGCTTATTACCTCCGGTGCTAGCACCTTGCGTAGCAGCACCTTTTTTATCGGTTCCGCCGCTGCTAAAATAATCACTAGAGGAGGTGGATTTACTTCCGCCGCCAAAGTAATCATCCACATTTGCTTTTTTATCGCCCTTTGCAGGTGCAGCATTGTTGCTACCGCCACCGGTACCAAAATAATCTCCGGAGCTAGCCGCAGGTTTTTTGGCAGCAGGTTTCTTTTTCTTTTGAGCAAATGAATCGGTGGATGCCGTCAATGCTACCAGAAGAAGACCGCAATAGGCCAATGAAACAATTTTCTTATACATATACCTACTGTTAATTCGTAATGTTGAATGCCACTGTTTGAGGTAGTGTGGTAGAACCAGACGGTCCGTTTACACGAATTCTATCTAATATTACTGTGCTACCGCCACGAACCATTTCCATAATACGCTTGGTTTCTGGAGTAAAGTACGCACCACTGTTATCAGAAACTTGCGGACCTGTAGCTTCAAAACCTTTACCAGTACATATCATTGTAAAACCTACTACATCATATTTCACACCGTCAAATACAAAGTTCTCCAAATCGGCTCTTAAACCTACTTGAGCTTTAAAGGTGTTCGCACTCATTCTTCCACCAGCTTGTGCACCAATTTTTGGTGTTGGCGGAGGAACGGTTTTTACTTTGAATTCAAAAGTTTCCACTTTACCACCCTCACCACGTACAGAAATAGTAGCTGTACCCGGTGTAGTAACGTTGGCGATGTATTTACCGTTGCCTTTGTTTTCCAAACTACCATTGTTAATGGTAGCCTGAACCGATTCTGCACCTTTGGCACCACCTGTTACTGAAATAGGGTTATCTAAACCTACGTACAATACTTTAACAGCATCTGCACTTACCGTAATACCAGTTGGTGAACCTACAGTGTATTTAATTTCCTTATCAAGGGTACCTATTGTACCATCCGGTTTTTTAAACGAAATAGATACTTTTTTAGTATAAGAACCAGGACCGCCAACAGTAGTTTTGTACTCAGCCACACCTTCTGCGTTCAACGCTATAGATGCACCATCTACAGTTACGGTAGGTTTGGCGGCACTACTAAATGCACCCACGCCACCTGTAATTCTTAACTCCTGGCCTGGCATTAAATACTCAGCGTTTTGTGAGGCAATAGCCTGAAACGCATCATAACGCACTTGAACTTCACCAATCTTCTTGTGGCAATATTCCACAATCTGGGCTTCGGAGTTCTTGATATCGTTTTGAAATTTCGTAAGAATAGTGATAGCGGCAATAGTAGGCGTCATATGAAAATATGCATACGCCCAATCTTTCTCAGCTACTTTATTGTTGTTAGATGATTTTGGAATAGCCAAATCTAACGGCAACGTGTTAGCAAACTCCTTAGCAATTTCAGGATCTACAGCTAAGATTTTGGTTTTGAAATCGGTTAGTTTTTTCAATAATTCTACACCTTTTGCCTTTCCAGGACCTTCTACCAACGTTCTGGTAGCGGCATCTAAATTATCTTCATTAAACTTCTCTTTTCCATTCACCATTTCCAACTTCGATTCTTTTTTCAATTGAAGTTTCAGTTGGTCGATGTAAGCCACTGCCTCGTCAGACAATTTCTTGGCTGCATCTGCCTTTGGGAACCAAACCTCTGCCAATTGCTTGGTTTCAGCTTGCTTTATTTTTTCTTGGAACGATTTAAAAATGGTTGCGTTCTTATTATCTATCGATACGTTTGAATTTCCTAAACTGTCGTTTACAGTTCGGAAGGCGTTTAAAATTTCAGATGAAACATTCAATGCAAGTAGTGCGGTAAGCACCAAATACATAATGTTAATCATCTTCTGTCTGGGCTCCTTTGGTAGTGCCATACAAAATGTCTTTAATTAGAGTGTTCAAAAAAGTTGTCTCAATTACTTGCCTTGCATAGCTACAAGCATATTGCCGTAGATGCTGTTTAGTTTACCCAAGTTAGTAGCCAATGTAGCTATTTGCTCTTGGGCACGTTTTGCATCTTCCGCACTACCTTGCATAGCAGCAGAAGCCTCGGCTAACTTACCATAGAATGAGTTCATCACTTTAAGGTGGTTATTGCTTTCTTGCAACTCTAATTCGTAAATAGTATTTAAAGAACCTAAGTTTTTAGTCATTGACTGTAACTGCTCGTGGAACTGCTTGGTAGAATCGGCGGCAGAACCAAAATTACCCATGCTAGCAGCCGCAGAAGCAGAAGCGGTTTTGATAGCAGTTAAAGCTTCTGTAGCTTCCTTAGTGCTTTTTGAAAAATCGCCGGTAGATTTTACTACATCGCCAATTTCGCCCATTTTTTCTACGGTAGTACCTAATTTTTGGAAACCAGCACTTAGTTTAGAAAGATTGGTAGGCGTAATATCTGCATCCTTTAACATTTTATCCATGGAAGCCAAACCACTTGGGCCAGCAGCCTCGGTAGGTGCAGCATGATCATCGGGTGGTAAACAAGCATATACTAGGAAGATAAGGGCTTCAATACCCAAACCAATAGGTAATAAAAGGTCGGAACCGGGATAGTGTTGTATTTTAAACAACGCACCCACAATTACAATAGAGGCACCTCCACTAACGAAGATGTTAAGTAGTCTGTTTTGGAACGGCGTTAATCCTGCTGCCATGATTTTGTTTTTTTATAATTAAAAGTGAAATAACTCATCAGCTCAGTAGCAACCTACTGAATTCTTCGGGGGGAATAGTTTATGACATCAATTGCATTATCTGCGGGCCATTTGCGCTGGTAAATCAATTACACAACGGAAGCCGATGTATGATTTTGCAGTATCCTGGTATTCGTAAGAACGTGTACTAGTTTGTAGCATGTACCCAATATCTTTCCAGCTACCACCACGCAAAACCTTACGCTTCATACGTGGAGGATCGTTATCTACCGCATTGTATCGAATATCGGGGTTCATATCATGCTGAAAGTTATAAGCACCTTCGTAGAAATAAGAACTAGTCCACTCAGCTACGTTACCCGCCATATTATACAAACCAAAATCGTTTGGCCAATAAGCATCTGCACGCACAGTGTAAAAACCACCATCTTCAGGGTAGTTACCGCGGCCCGGCTTAAAGTTGGCTAACAAACAACCTTTTTTATTACGTGTGTAAGGATTACCCCAAGGATACATCGATTGACTTCTTCCACCACGAGCAGCATATTCCCACTCTGCCTCGGTAGGCAAACGAAAATCGCTCTCTGGAGCTTTTTTGTTTTTTTCCAAGTTGGCATTTAGGTAATGACTTCTCCAATGGCAGAACGCTACAGCTTGCTTCCAGCTTACACCTACTACAGGGTAGTTACCAAATGATGGGTGAGCAAAATACCTCTTAGTCATAGGTTCGTTGTATGAATAAGAGAAATCTCTCATCCAAACCAAGGTATCTGGGTAAATGGGTTGATCGTATCGTACAATAAAATCTTTTCTTGGCTTGCCAGCGTTTTCACGTTTTGCAGCCTCTTTCAAATCAAAAGTTTGTACGTTGTATATAATTTTAGCAGGGTCTACTTCAATTTTATTGTACAAGCGATTATCGGGAGCCAACACCAATTTGGTCATTTTCTCCAAAGTAGTTTTATCGCTGTACTTAATGGTAGCTGCACGCTTTTTATCGAAAGCTGTATCACCACCAGCACCCACTTTAATAAAACCTAATTCAATACTAGCCAAAGAATCTCTCACCCATAATACAAATTGGCGGTATTCATTATTGGTAACTTCGGTAGCATCCATCCAAAATCCGTTGATAGATACTTGCTTGTTTTTTGCGGTGTAATTATAGTTAATATCCTCATCGCTAGGGCCCATATGAAATGTTCCCGGCGGTACGTACACCATACCAATAGGACGGGCTAAACCCGGCCGTGCAGATGGTGCTACACCCACAAGCTGCCCATTGTCGGGCACTCCTTTCGACTTTCCTTTTTTGCTACAGCTGGCTACTAAAACCATGGATAATAGCGCCAACGCAAGAGTTTTGCTTTTCATTTCTACGATTCAAAATTTTTTGAAGGGTGTTGGCAAATATAAAAATTTCTGGAATTCAGACAATTTTAATATTTCATTTACATTTCCACACTCCAACAAATAAACGAAACGAAAGCATTTTTAGTATGCTAAAGCCCTAGCTTTCAATATTTCTGCTGCAGAAACAATAGAATTTACTGGGGGTAAACAGGTATTTTGTATACATATATATAATGTATAATCGGTGGTAGAGGTACGATTTTTACCTTCTAACAATGCCGGAGTAACCGTTTCGCCCTGCCAAATTTCCGCATTTACAAAAACAGTGTAGGGTGGTGCAATTGCTTGCAACTGTTGCAATATTTGTTCAAAGGAATGTTCTGCCGTAGGCCAAACTACCACTTCCACCGAGCCAAAATGCTGCTTTTGATGCCAAGCACTCCACCCAGAAAATGAATTTGGATACCGAATGGCACCGTTACCTATACCTTGTACCATAGCGGCTGCTCTTTGGCACCAATCCATATTTCCCATTACCGTACCTAATACCTGTAAATTATGGGCAAACACACTGTTAGCACAAGGTGTAGCACCATCATAAGTATCTACCTTTTTGGCTACCAACACTGGCTGAAACTGGTTGGTGTAATAAAAATAAATACCATCGGCATCGCTAAATAACTCTATTGCCTTCTTTTGTAAATCCCAGGCATGAAGCCAATATTGGCGTTCACCGGTATAATTGGCCAATGCTATGCCAGCTTGAATAAGATAGGCATAGTCGTCGGCAAAGGCATCTATTTTGGCTTTACCCGCCGTAAACGTATGGAAGTAGCAAGGTGTTTTCTGGAAATGTTGGTGTACGGCTTGCCACAGTTGTTTAGCCAAGGAAAAATGGGCTGAATTATTACAATGATAACCTGCACTAGCTAATGCGGCAATAAGCAAAGCATTCCAGCCCAATAACTGCTTATCATCCACCTCAGGAAATACTCGAAGCTGCCGGTAAGGCAATAATTTTTGATGACACTTGGCGATTAACTCTTGCAGTTCCAACTCAGTTAACGCAAGTTCGTTCGCTAATACCTGCCAAGTTTTGGTACGCCATAGTATATTGGTATGCTCCCAATTACCTTCGTCTTCTATTTGATACACCGTCTTGAAAATGGCATAATCAGCACCTAATAATTCTTTCAATTCTTGGGCTTGCCAGGTATAGTATTTCCCTTCTTCGCCTTCGCTGTCGGCATCGATGGAGGCGTAAAATAGTCCGTACTCGCTTTTCATTTCTCGGAGCAGCCAGTTCACGGTTTGCTCAATGGCAGCCGCATATTCAGCCTTTTTAGTAGTGCCAAATAACTCTGCCAATGTGCTTATAAACAATGCATTATCGTACAGCATTTTTTCAAAATGTGGCGCCTGCCAATACTTATCGGTACTGTACCTAGCTATACCGCCACCCAACTGATCGTAAATACCACCCATCAGCATTTTTTGTACCGTAAGTTCGGCCTGTGCTAGGGAGGGTGCATGATTAGTGAACCAATGATGGCGAGTGAGGTAAAGGATACTACCCGTTTGTAAAAATTTGGGGGCATTGCCAAAACCACCCCATTCCGTATCGGCTATGGCTAAAAGGGCTTCCGTGGCCTGCATCTCCGCATTAGCTATAGGTGCTGCATTTTGTTTGTTCTTGTTTACTAACTGATAAGCATTGGCCAAATGAGCAGCTAAATTATCGGCCTGCGATTCCAATTGTAAAACATTGCTAGCATAGGTTTTCTGAATACTTTGTAGCACTTGTAGCCAGCTAGGCCTATTGTAGGCGGGCTGTGGCGGAAAATACGTACCCCCGTAGAACGGCATACGATTAGGCAACACAAACATATTCAAAGGCCACCCGCCGCTACCTGCTATGGCTTGCAAAGCATCCATATACACGGCATCTACATCGGGCCGCTCCTCTCTATCTACTTTTATATTTACAAAATGCTCATTCATGTAAGCCGCTACTTCGGCATTTTCAAAGCTTTCATGCTCCATTACATGGCACCAGTGGCAAGCTGTGTAGCCAATGCTTACTAATACCGGTACATTGCGGCGTTTGGCTTCCTCAAAAGCAGCATCGCACCAAGGCCACCAATGCACAGGGTTATTAGCGTGCTGTAATAAGTATTTACTGGTTTCTAAATGAAGTAAGTTCATAGCAAAAAAAATCTCAACATGTACAACGTTGAGATTTTAAAGATTGTTGTAGAATTATATTATTTACCGTTCAAAAAACCATCTAACGCGGCCGACATGCTGGGAACTTGTGGACTAGGAACTTTATAATGCACCGTAAAGCCAGCATCCTCACAGGCTTTTTGTGTGCTATTACCCATTACTGCAAAACGTGTTTCGCCTTGCTGAAAATTAGGAGCATTATCTAACAAACTTTTGATACCGCTTGGCGTGAAAAAACACATACAATCAAAGGTGGTGCTGGCCAATAAATCGGCTACATTGGTACTTACCGTTCTATACATAAATGCTAGCTGATACTTGCATTTATTAGCTTTTAGCCAATTCGTAATTTCACTATCCTGCTGGTTTTCACTACATACATATAAAAACTTCTCGGCTTCTTTATGCTTGTTAATTACATCAAGCATGCTCTTATTAGCACCATCGGCACCGAAAAATACTTTACGCTTTCTGTACAAAATATATTTCTGCAAAAACAAGGCAATGGCTTCCGTAACGCAGAAATATTTCATATCCTGACTTACCTGCAATTTCAGTTCCTCACAGGTACGAAAAAAATGTTCTATTGCATTTCTACTAGTGAATATTACAGCTGTGTACTGCGTAATATCTATTTTTTGCTTTCTAAATTCTTTACCGGGTATACCCTCTAACTGAATAAGCGGCTGAAAGGTGATTACCGCACCGTATTTTTTCTCTAACTCAAAATAAGGCGATTTCTCTGTTTCTGGGCGAGGTTGGGTAACCAATAATTGCTTCACTACGCTTTTATTGGTGCTGGGTTTGCCTGAACTTTTTTTTACGGTTGTCGCCATGCCGAAACACTTTTTTTCTAGTTACTTATTCCGGAGTATAAAGCCTTGTAAATAATTAACAAGGGCAATATTTCCAGGCTGCAAAAGTATAGAAAAAAGTGAAAGAAATTAATGGCTGCACTAGCCCGTAAAGAACTAAAGGCTACCAGGTACCTATAAGTGAATGCAATAAACACCGCAGCGGCTGAAATGCTTACCAAAACGGGCACCCAGCTTGCTGGAGCAAACAACATAAACACCAGTATAGGCAGTAGTAAAAAGGCTAATAACTTATTGATTAATAACACAATAAACACATACGTTTTTGCTTTATCTAACCAACCGGTAGCCCAACCTAAAAAAAATAAAAACAGGGTTTTTGTTAAGTAAGTAATTGCGATGGCCGAAAAAACATATAACAGCATTAAAAAAAAATCTAACCTCACAAAAAAGTAATGCGTAATTACCGCACTAGCTACGCCAGCAAAAGTGGCCGTAAAAAATAGGTTGATAAACAAAGAGGGGAGCCAACTAGTATAGAGCTGTTCCTGCGTGTGTTTTTGCTTATAACTCGTTTGTGCCACAAAAGAAAACAGGTGTTTAAAATATTGCGGAAACAAGGTTTTGGTAATGCCCAACAGTAAAGCCAAGGCTACCAATAAATAAAAATGCCCTTCCTTACCGCTGGGTTGGCGCCAATGCTCTAGCTGATAGATGGGCTTGGCTCTTGGGTTTTGGATGGGTACCACATATAACAAAGCGTTTAAGGAAGTATCCACACCGGCTACTTTCAGTACTTGTAAAACAGTATCTTTTTTGCTGGTATCGGCCGTGGGTTTGGACAAACTATCCGCAGATGAAACAGCGGCCGCAACGGTATCTAAAGTTCGCTTTAATGCAGAGTCTTTTATTTGCTGCCGCTTTGCTAGTACTCGTTTGGCAGAGGTAGTTTTTAAAGGCTCTGGTGTAAGCATCAGCGTATCGGCCTGGGCTATGGCGTTATTGCCTAATAATAGCCCCATGCACACCACTAAAAACCACTTGCAAAACCTAGTCATAGGCTGCAAACATATAAAACTATGGTGGCGTTTTTTACAACAAAGCAGAAAACCCAATATGCAATTTACTTTGCCGAAAATTAAACGGCTCGTTCTGCCAGCGGCCAACGGCCCACGCCAAATTAAGTACCCCTGTACCTGTTTTTAAGTACAAGCCAGCACCTACGCCCGTGGCCCAACCCTTTCCACTGTTTATAAATGGTTGGTTTAGCCAGCCAACATCGGCAAAACCATATAAACAGCTTTCTGGTGCAATGAAATACTTGTATTCCACGGTGTTTACCGCATACTGCTGCACAAAAAATTGCTGTTCACTAAACCCTCTCAAAAGTTTTATTCCACCTATTTGAAAAAGCTCGTTAAAAATGGCCCTACCAGTAAATAAAACACCACCCTGTGTGGATAATTTTACCAAGGCGGAACTGCCCAGCAGCCAATGCTTTTGAATAGATGGCTTAGCAATAGCCTGAAAGCTATTGAGTTCCATTTGGTTGTACAAATCGTCAAAATTTACACCAGCTTTTAGCCCGGTAATAGTAGCGTTTTTTTGTATGCGTTTACTACCCGCTTGTAGCCAAAGCTGTGCCTGCCAGCCTGCCACACGCTGGTACTCTAGCAATTTGCCGTAACTGTAGGCCACTAATAAGGTTTGTGTAGTAAAATCTAACTCATTGGGCAAAGTACCTGTAGCCAAAACCCGATTGGTATCTATAGTAAGCAAGCTACTATTTTGCAACTGGTAGCCCACACTTAGTATTTGCTGCTTAGCTATGGGCACGGATAATTTTACACCCAACTGTAATTGTAAAAAACTAGAGTCGCGGCGGAATAGCTCAAACTGAGCTGCGAAATTATATTTAGAACCACCTATAAAGGGCTGTAAATACTGTAGTTGTAGTCGTGGACTAGCGGGCTGTAACTGCTGCCAGTTTAGGTATAGCTGTTCGCCAGCATTAAAAATATTTTTAAGATTTATCACCGCATCGCCTACTATTTGGGTGCGGCCGCCCGTGAGTGGATTCTGTGGTAAAAAGCCAATGATGGCGTTCACTTCGTTGGCAGCTTTATTTTGCAGATACGTATGCAAACTTGCACCGCTGCTATTGAGCACCAATTCCGTGGGCTTTTCCATAGTTATATAGGGCAATTGCTCTAATAGCTTATCGGCCTGTAAAAAAATTTGCTCGTTAAAAGCGGTACCGGGCTGCACTTGCAAATGCTTGTTTAAAAAACTAGGCTTTAAACGTGCTGTGCCTTTGTTTACGGTGTTAAGCCATGCCGTATAGCTACCTTTTTTATAGGTAAATTCGGCAATAATACTATCACCATCCACCTGCCAATTACGAAGTTCAATAGTGGCAAACGGATAGCCTGAAAAAGCATCCTGCTTAAGCTGTTCCTCGGTAGCGTTCCACAAATCACGAATATTGGCTACCGACTTGTTCGCACTAGCTTTCGATGTAAAGGGCAAACCTTTGATGGTTTTCCAATGGTATTGTTGGCCTATATAAATCCAAGCAATAAAACTGGTATCGGTTTTTACACAGCTATCTACTGAAAAACCAATAAACCCTTGTTTGTAGGCAGCTAATTTTGCGGCCTCCACCATTTGTTCGGTAGTATAGGTAGCGGGTACTTGTTGCGGTAGCATTGCGGTACTTGAAGTAGACGCAGCTGAAACATATTGCACTGGAATAGCAACTGTTTGCCCAACCGCTACCAAGCTGCTAAACGCTTGTAGTAGTAAAAGCCACTGCAATAATCTACCCATTGTGTGCATATTTGCCAATATATTACAGTGTAAAATAAAGCAACTTAGGCATGGCAGGTATTTATGTTCATATTCCGTTTTGTAAAAAAGCTTGTCACTACTGTAATTTTCATTTTTCTACTACGCATAGTTTACTACCGCAAATGGTACAGGCCATTGCCCAAGAAATGGAACTACAAGCCCGCCTTGCTTATATTCATGAGCCTATAGAAACCATTTATTTAGGTGGTGGAACACCTAGCCTATTGAACCATGAACAGCTACAACTTTTATTTACACAAATACACCGCTATTTTACGGTAACACCACACGCCGAAATTACCTTGGAAGCCAACCCCGATGATATCAATCATCTACAACTACAGCATTGGAAAGCGGTAGGTATCAACCGATTGAGTATTGGTATTCAAAGTTTTCAGGAGGCCGATTTGCGGTGGATGAACCGAGCCCATACGGCTACCCAAGCGGTACACTGTGTAACACTTGCCCAGCAAGCGGGCATCACCAATATTTCTATTGATTTAATGTATGGATTACCGGGTGCAAGTAACCAACATTGGCTTCAAAATATTGAACAAGCATTGGCCCTACAAGTACCCCATATTTCAGCCTACGCCTTAACGGTAGAAGAAAAAACAGCCTTGCATAAAATGATTGAAAAAGGCAAAATCTCCCCCGTGTACGATGAGCACCAAGCGGAGCAATTTCACCTATTAGTACACATCCTAGAGAGCAACGGATGGTACCACTATGAAATTTCTAATTTTTGTAAGCCCGGCCGCCACAGCCAACATAATAGTAATTACTGGAAAGGTGTTCACTACGTGGGTTTTGGCCCATCTGCTCATTCTTTTAATGGTGTCAGCCGCCAATGGAATATAGCCAATAACGCCCTTTACATCACCGCCATTGACAACAATCAATTGCCTTACGAAATAGAAATATTAACACCCCTGCAGCAACTGAATGAATACATTATGACTAGCTTACGCACCCGCCAAGGTATACAGTTTAGCCATATCAGTACCAATTTTGGTCAGCCTTTTAATGAAAAACTTTTGCATGCCGTAGCGCCGTTTATTCAGCAGGGGCTGGTACAAAGTACCAACGACGGTATCCAACTTACACAGCGGGGCAAGTTTTTTGCCGATGGTATTGCCGCTGCTTTATTTCAATAAATATTTGATTCCAATAGTATCAC
>RDXK01000010.1 GCA_004292605.1 Bacteroidota bacterium | reverse complement strand
TTTCAGGCTAGGATGAACCTTACCGTACGTGCAAGGCACTATTGGAGTTTTGTAGATTACACCAATTTTTATGATGTAAATATGGATGGTAGCTGGACCGACCGTGCCTTTATACCCAACCGTAACAGAAGCTTTAATGCATGGAATGTAGATATGTTTTTTACCTGGGATTTTATGCTGGGCAGTCGCCTTATTGTGGCCTATAAAAATGCTTTAGGGCCCGATGTGGTTACCGATGCTACTCGCTATACAAAGTATCATCAAAACTTATGGCAAACGCTAAGAGCACCGCAAAGTCATGAGTTTACAGTAAGATTTATTTACTTTTTAGATTACAATACGTTGGTAAGAAAAAAGAAGCCAGCGTAGTATTACCAATGTAGTAGGCCCACTTTGTGTAACTGGTTTATGGGTTTGTTGAACCAAAATAAATCAAAGTATTCTAAACCTGCCTCGTTATAATTGGCTTCTATGTCGGCTACTGAAAGTAGCGCTTGCATACCCGGAACTAGCCTAGGTAGTAGCTGTAAAAGCCATTGGCCTTGGGCTTCCGGCACCAATATTTCCAACGACGTTTTTTTGTGTAACAAAGGTATTTTCAGCATAGTTCTACTCATGCCTTTTTTTGTTTGTACTTCTTGTGTGGATGGTAAGGTAGTACCTAGCCAACTTACTTTATGGGTAGGTTTAGCCACATCGGTATCGGGCTGTAACAGTAAATTTTCTATGTAGTTAGGAGGTATAGAAGTTTTGGGAACCTTATGTTCAAACCATTTGTGCAAAGGTTCCTGCAAGCCTATGCCTTGCATATAATTGAATAAACTTTTTTTAAGACCAAAGGCAAATATTTCATGTTCGCCGCCAGTAGTATCTATATGTTCTACATCGTTTTCCGCAAAAAGTATGGGGTGCTCTTGTACTTTTTCTACCTTAAATTTTTCGGGGTCGAGGCCTACAGGGCTATGGGCCGTCATGGTAAATAAATGCCAAAATGCCGATTGTAAAACACCTAGGGCAAACATTTGCCGAACCATTTCTAGCGAGTCGATGGTTTCTTGGTTGGTTTGTGTGGGAAAGCCATACATTAAATAGGCGTGCACCATAATACCTGCCTGTGTAAAATGCTTATTTACTTTGGCTACTTGTGCCACTGTAATGCCTTTGTTTATAAGGGCTAGCAGCCTATCGCTTGCCACTTCTAATCCACCGGAAACGCCTATCAGTCCACTTTCCTTGAGCAGCAAGCAAGTATCTCTTGTAAAGCTTTTTTCAAAACGAATATTGGCCCACCAAGTAACCACTAGTTTACGTTTAATAATTTCTAGTGCTACACTTTTCATGAGTACGGGTGGTGCAGCTTCATCTACAAAATGAAATCCGGTAACACCTGTTTGAGCAATGATTTCCTCCATTCTATTTACCAGTATGGCGGCGGTAAGTGGCTCATAGTGTTTTATATAGGGTAAAGTAGTATCGCAAAAAGTACATTTACCCCAGTAGCAGCCATGTGCCATGGTGAGTTTATTCCATCGGCCATCGCTCCATAAACGGTGCATGGGGTTTACTATCTCTATCGCATTAATGTATTCAGCAAGGGGTAAACCGTTG
>RDXK01000178.1 GCA_004292605.1 Bacteroidota bacterium | reverse complement strand
GCCAGGAATAGGGCCCTATTTTGCGGCTCGCATTATAAAGTACAGAAATGCAAAAGGTGGTTTTACCAGTGTGGATGATATAGCCAAAACCTACGGATTGGCGCCGGAAACCTTTGAGAAAATAAAACCTTATTTGGTGTTAGATGCACCGCCAAGTGCCGGGAAAACCCCTACCGCAAGCAAAGTAAATTCCACCTTGGTAAATATTAATACGGCTACAGAAAAACAGTTGTTACAAGTGCCCAATATGGACGAAGCCGTAGCAAAAGCCATCATCATTACGCGGCAGCGAAACGGAAAGTTTAGCAGCGTGGCCGACATAAAACGAATTCCTTTTGTAACGGAAACTGCTTGGCAGCTATTGCAGCCTTATTTAACAGTAGATTGACCGAGATTAATTTGTATTTATGGAATGCAGACTGCATTTTTGCAAAAAATAACAAACGTTTGTTAGTTATGAACTTCAATCAATCTGAACTTACCCAGCAAGTAGCACAATCGGCTAAAGAGTTTGCCCTACAGCACATTAAACCCTATTTAATGGAGTGGGATGAATCGCAGGAGTTTCCCGTGCATATTTTTAAGGCATTGGGTGAACTTGGTATGATGGGTGTTTTGGTACCACAGCAATATGGCGGTACAGGCTTGGGTTATTTTGAATACAAGGCCATTATAGAGGAAATAGCCAAAGTGTGTGGTAGCATTGGGCTTAGCGTGGCGGCACATAACTCACTTTGTGTAGGTCATATTTTACAATTTGGTACGGAGGAGCAAAAGCAAAAGTACTTGCCCAAACTAGCCACAGCACAGCATATTGGTGCTTGGGGTTTAACCGAACCCAATACAGGTAGCGATGCCGGAAATATGAAAACCACCGCCACCAAACAAGGTGATGAGTGGGTTTTAAATGGCACTAAATGCTGGATTACCCATGGTAAAAGTGGCGATGTAGCCGTAGTAATTGCCCGTACGGGCGAACCAAGAACTAGCGGTAACTGCACGGCTTTTATAGTAGAACGTGGTACACCAGGATTTACAGCGGGCAAAAAAGAAAATAAGCTGGGCATGCGTGCCAGCGAAACGGCTGAAATGATTTTTGACAATTGTGTAATACCCGATGCCAACCGTTTGGGAGAAGTAGGCGATGGTTTTAGACAGAGTATGAAAATATTAGATGGTGGCCGAATTTCGATAGCATCCTTAAGTTTAGGTATTGCAAAAGGTGCTTACGAGGCCGCTTTGAAATATACACAGGAGCGTCAACAGTTCGATAAGCCTATTAGTCAGTTTCAAGGAATATCCTTCAAATTGGCGGATATGGCTACCGAAATTATGGCGGCAGATTTATTGACCCAAAAAGCTTGCGATTTAAAAAATCGCGGTGAAAAAGTTACAGAAACTGCAGCCATGGCCAAATACTACGCTAGTGAAGTAGCAGTAAAAGCATCTACTGAAGCAGTGCAGATTTTTGGCGGTTATGGCTATACCAAAGATTTTCCGGTGGAGAAATTTTACCGTGATAGTAAATTATGTACTATAGGCGAAGGAACCTCCGAAATTCAAAAGCTAGTAATTGCCCGTGAGGTATTAAAGTAAGTAAGAGCCCCTTTTTTAGGGGTTTTTTTATATAACGTGGTGGGCTAAAAAAATGTGCTTACATTGCATATTCCAATATATACTAATGCTTCCGCCCCGTTTCGGTTTATTTATATTCTCTCTTATGTTTTGGCTGCCCTCATTTTGTGGTACGCCTAGCAGTGTAGATTCCGTAAATGAAGCATCATTTAAACTAAAAGTTAGCAATCCTACCAAAGCGTTTTTACAATTATTACAAGCAGCGGATGACAGTAGAAAAATGGGTTATCCTAAAGGGGAGGCCACTAGTTTGCTGTACCAAGGCGGAATTTTAGTGCAGAATGGTTTTGAGCGAAAAGCTTTAGCGGTATTTTACAATGCCCTTGAAATTAGTAAGCATTTACCCGATACCTTGCTCACGGCAAGGATACTTAGGCAAATTGGTTTAACAGAGTTTCAGGCAAGAAATTTTGCTCTGGCCGATAGCGTTTTGCACAATGCTCTTAGGTTATACTTAGCCGTAAATAACCAAGAAGAATTGGTAAATATTTACAACACTTTAGGTTCCTTGTATACCGAGGAAAAGCAGTTTGCCAAAGCGGAGACCTATCTTTTAAAGGCATTGGATTTAGCCAATACTTTGCTATACAATTATGGCATCAAAAAAAGTTTGCAAAACTTAGGCATCTACTATGCATCGCAAAGTCAGTTCGATAAGGCGGGTGCTGCGTTACGTGGTGCTATGCAGTATAATTTGCGACAAAATGATTCCTACGGTTTAGCCCAAACTTACCTGTCGCTTGCTAGCCTAGCTTACCGGCAGCAAAACTTTGCTACTACCGATAGTATGCTTGTGGCGGGTGAAAGGTGGGCCCGTGCAGTAGGTGCACAGCAGCTACTTTTAGAGGTATTTAAACTGCAAGTAAAGGCTGCGGAAGCACAGCAACGAAATATAGTAGCTAGCAGTAAAAAAGATAGTATTATACATTACCAGCAGGCTATAAGGGAGCAAGAAAATAGCTATATAGAAGCGTTTACACAGTTAATAAAGTCGCAAGAAGAAGCTTCCAAAATTGTAGCACAAGAAGCAAAAATAGCTAAGCAAAGTAACCAGAATAAGCAGTTGTGGCTTGCCATAATATCGCTCTTATTTTTGGTGGCATTGGCCATAGGTATGGTGTATTATAAAAACTACCGAAAGGAGTTTAAGGTGAACAAAATACAGGCGGAACTGAATGAAAAGCTAGAGCGAAGTGTGGAGCAAACCACCCATTTGTATGCACAGCTACAAATAGCTAATCAGCAATTAACCAAGGATAATATATTGAATAAAAAGTTGTTATCTATCATATCACACGATTTGCGGCATCCGCTAGTGAATACCAAAAGTGTACTTGATTTAATTAACCTGAATTTGGTGAGTGAAACCGAACAGCAAGAACTTTTAGAACAGTTGGAAGGGCAATACGTAACTACACTTTCATTGATCGATAATCTCTTGTACTGGATACGTAACCAAATGGCTGGCGAAGAAATTGCCAAAGTGAATTTTGTTTTGAACGATTTGGTGCAGGAAGTACTAGAAGCCCATAAAGTGGCTGCCGCACAAAAAACAGTTTTGCTTATTAACCAAGTAAGTGTGCAAATACAGGTAACCGCCGATTATGAAATGATGAAAATAGTACTACGGAATTTGGTGAGCAACGCCATTAAATTTACCCCAAAACATGGTACCGTATTGCTTTCGGCAGATATTGAAGGTAATCAGGCTATTATTAAAGTGATAGACACTGGGGTGGGTATGAGCAGCACGGTATTGGCCAAGATAGAAGATAAACAGTATTACTCCGGCAAGGGTACCGCCAACGAGAAGGGTAGTGGTTTTGGATTAATATTAGTAAGAGATTTATTAGAAAAACACCAGGGAGATTTACGTATACAAAGCTCACCTGGTAGGGGCAGCACGTTTATTATTTCCTTGCCGGTGCTGGCGTAGGTTTTTCCAGTGCTTATTTTTATCCCAATAAAATAGGCTGCAATGTATTACCGTTGCAGCCTGCCTATTCAGTGTAGTAAAGCTAATGGACTAAAATCCTCTACCTATGTTTTGTTAAACCCAGTTTTGCTTCCAAGCTCAATGTAGCATGTGGCACGGCACGTAACCTGTTTTTATCTATCAGTTTGCCCGTTTCTCTACAAATACCGTAGGTTTTATTTTCAATTCTAATCAAGGCTTTTTCAAGCTTATCAATAAAATCTACTTGGCGGCTGGCCATTTGGCTCAGTTGTTCTCTTTCCATACTTATGGAGCCGTCTTCCACGTTCATTGCTCGTGTATCAGCCGAGTCGCCACTTAGGTCATCTTTTCTAGTAATCAATCCCTGAAAATAGAATAGCTCACGTTTTGCGGCTTCTAATTTCTTGGTTACTATATCTCTAAACTCGTTCAGTTCATTATCGCTGTATCGTACCAATGGTTCTGATTTTTTATTTTCTACATTACTTCTCTCACTCATGGCAGTATACATGGGTTGATAGCTTACTGCCTCTTTTGTATTTATCTGCGGCACCTTAACATTGCCCTTCACTGGCTCCGGTTTTACTATTTTCTTTTCTGGCTGTTTGTAAGCCACTATGGGTGGTGGACCCACTTCTATAGGGCGTTTGGTATCCGGACGGTTTAATTTAGGAGCACGTACTACGGGCTCCTTCACTTTTTTACCGCCTTTGGCAGCATTTTTACGCACTTTAGGCTCCGGCGGGGCTTTAGGTGCCTTTTCTGCCTTTGGTGGCTTTACCGCTTTTGCGGGTTTAGCAGGTTTTTCGGCTTTTTTGGGAGCCGCTTTTTTTACCGGTTTTTCGGCTTTTTTGGGCGCTACCTTAGCAGGCGCTTCCACTTTTTTAGGTGCTACTTTTGCCGCCGGAGCTGCCTTTTTAGGAGCCGCCTTTGGAGCTGCTTTTTTAGCCACAGGAGCTGCCTTTTTCTCAGGCACTACTTTTTTAGCGGGTGCTGCTTTTTTTACGGGGGCACTAGCTTTTGCTGGTGCTGCCTTTTTTACAGGGGCACTTACTTTTTTAGTAGCTGGCGCTGCTTTTTTGGGCGCTGCTTTTTTCGCTACTGGCTTTGCTGCTTTTTTAGTTGTAGCCATGGGTTACACTTTTTTTTCTATGCTTATTACAAGCGATGAATCGTTTATTTCTACAGTTGTTCCGGTTTCGATTTGGGTTAACCAATGAATTTTTTCTGCTAAAATTTCTTGGCAAACATAGTTTTCGTAAGCTTGAATGGCCGGCTGCAACAGCGGATTTTCCTGTATGGAAACGCTAATGGTATCGGTTAATTCAAAGCCACTATCTTTTCGGATGTTTTGAATACGGTTTACCAATTCCCTTGCTATACCTTCCTGCAAAAGTTCGGGTGTAATAGTTACATCTAACGCTACGGTAACCTTATCGTTGGATGCTACACTCCAGCCCTCAATATCGTCGGCCGTTATCTCTACATCTAATTTTGCCAAAGTAATTGTTTCTCCCTCTATTTCCAAAACATATTTACCCTCGGTTTCAATTTTGGTAATATCCTGTTGATTAAATGCGGCCACAGCATTAGCTACCGCCTTCATTTTTCCACCAAGGCGGCTACCTAGGGTTTTAAAATTGGCTTTGGCCTTCTTTTTTATAAACGTATCGGTAGGTTGTAAATAACTAATTTCCTTCACGTTTACCTCGGCTAAAATTAAATGCTCTACTTGTACTAGTTGCTGCTGCATAGAGGCATCTAATACGGGTATCAATATCTTGTGCAATGGCTGCCGCACTTTTATGCCTCGCTGTCCATTGGCTAGTACAATATTTTTACGGATAGATAAAACCAAACTACACACATCTTGTGCTAGCTGCATGCGGTACTCCAGCGAGCTATCTATTTGCTGCTCGTTCGCCACCGGAAATTGGGCATGGTGTACACTAGCTACGGCGTGCCTATTGGCTACGGCGTTTAACTTGCTAAACAATGCCTCGCTAAAAAACGGCGATATAGGTGCAATAAGTAAGCAGATGGTTTCTAAGCACTCGTACAAGGTTTGGTAGGCACAAATTTTATCGTGTTCGTACTCGCCCTTCCAAAAGCGGCGGCGGCATAAACGCACATACCAGTTGCTCAAATGCTCATCTACAAAATATTCAATAGCCCTGCCGGCTTGGGTAGGTTCAAAATCGTTCATGCTATTGGTACAGGTTTGCACCAATGTTTGTAAGCTAGATATAATCCAGCGGTCTATTTCTGGTCGGTCTTCTACTGCTATATACGGCTCTTTAAAAGCAAAGCCATCAATATTTGCATACAAACCAAAAAACTGGAAAGTATTGTAGAGTGTGCCAAAGAATTTACGTTGTACTTCTTGTATGCCTGCTAAATCGAACTTCAAGTTATCCCAAGGCGAGGCATTGGTAATTAAGTACCATCTGGTAGCATCGGCCCCATAGGTATCAATAGTGGTAAACGGATTGACAACATTGCCTAAACGCTTACTCATTTTATTGCCATTTTTATCGAGCACTAAACCGTTGGATACTACGGTTTTATAGGCCAATCCTGGTACATGATCATCGGTACTAGGAAGGTCAGCATTAGCCAATACCTGCTGCACATCTTCCTTTACTAACGCGGCAATGGCGTGTAAAGTATAAAACCAGCCACGGGTTTGATCTACGCCTTCGGCAATAAAATTGGCAGGATAATTTTTGGCAAAAACCTCTACATTTTCAAAAGGGAAATGATGCTGTGCATAAGGCATGGCACCACTATCAAACCACACATCAATCAAATCAGGAACACGGGTAAGTTTTTTGCCCGTTGCGGAAATCAATTCTACGCTATCTACAAATGGTTTGTGTAAATCAATTTGTAAAACACCATTTTCTATGGCAAATTTATTGTGCTGATTTAATCCACCAGCCACTGCTTTTTGGTATTCGCTGGTAAGGTGGGCTATGCTTTCTATGCATATTTGTTCGGTGCCATCCTCGCTACGCCAAATAGGTAATGGTGTGCCCCAAAAGCGGCTACGACTGAGGTTCCAATCCACCATATTCTCTAGCCAGTTACCAAACCTACCCTCACCAGTACTTTTGGGTTTCCATAAAATGTTTTTATTCTGCTCTACCATTCGCTGTTTTAAGGCACTAGTTTTTATAAACCAAGCATCGAGCGGGTAATATAAAATGGGTTTATCGGTACGCCAGCAATGTGGGTAGCTATGCTCGTATTTTTCTACCTTAAAGGCACGGTTTTCTTTTTTTAGTTTTACGCATATGTCTACGTTTACATCCTGGTAATTCTCTTCGTCTTTATAGTTTTTAACATAGCGGTTACTAAACTCGCCCAAGCCTTCCACAAATTTCCCTTCTCTATCCACCATAGTTAAAATACCTATCTCGTATTTTTTACCCACCTTAAAGTCATCGGCGCCAAAAGCGGGTGCCGTGTGTACTATACCGGTACCATCTTCCGTGGTTACAAAATCGGCACACAATACTCGAAACGGTTTGGCCTCTGGTGTAATTTCTAGAATATTTTCTAAGGAGTTTGCTGGGTAGGGCAGCAATTGTTCATACGCACAATTCTCTAATTCCTTTCCTAAAAAACTAGCTAGTATTTGGTAGGGAATAATTTTCGATTTCTCTGTGTATTCCTCAAACGATTGGTTTTCGCCCTCTGGTTTTACATATTTATGAAGCAATGCTTTGGCCACTACTACATGTATTACAGTATGTAAATAAGGGTTTACGGTTTTTACCAATACATATTCTATGTTAGGACCTACGGTAAGACCGAGATTGCTGGGCAATGTCCACGGTGTGGTAGTCCACGCCATAAAAAACACTTCATTGCCGTTGGCTGCGGTAAATAGTTTTTCCGAATGTGCGTTTTGCACCGCTTTAAACATTACGGTGGCACTGGTATCTTTTACATTTTTATAGGTGCCTGGTTGGTTAAGTTCATGACTGCTAAGGCCTGTACCTGCTGCAGGGCTGTAGGGCTGTATGCTTACACTTTCGTACAGTAAACCACGGTTGTACATTTTACTCAGTAGCCACCAAAGCGATTCAATATAATTGTTATCAAAGGTTATATAGGGTTTTTCCAAATCTACCCAGTAGCCCATTTTACGGGTAATATCGTCCCACTCTTTTTTGTAGCGTAGTACCGCTTCCCGGCATTTTTGGTTGTATTCTTCTACCGTTATTTTTTTACCAATATCCTCTTTGGTAATTCCCAGTTCTTTTTCCACGCCTAACTCTACAGGTAAGCCATGAGTATCCCAGCCGCCTTTTCGCTGAACTTGAAAACCTTGCATGGTTTTGTAGCGGCAAACCAAATCTTTCAGGGTTCTAGATATTACGTGGTGTATACCAGGCATACCGTTGGCACTAGGTGGCCCTTCGTAAAACACGAAACTTTCAGCACCGTTTCGCAATTGAACACTTTGCTCAAAGGCGTTTTCCTGTTGCCATTTTAGTAGTATTTCCTGTTCTATAGCGGGAAGGTTCATACTACCTTGAAATGTTTCGTAACCTATACTCATACGTAATAGCCTGTTTTATTTGCTTTTTGCTTTCGGGGTGCAAAGTTAGGGGTGTAAGCTGTACAACTAAGATAGTTGCGGGTTTCCGCATAAAAAAAGGCCATCTTCCGTGATAGAAGATAGCCTTTAAGGGGAGTATAAACTGCCTTATTAAAAGTTTCTAGTACCGTTGGCCTGTAATTGGTAACGGAAGGTATAAATAATGGTAGTAGGGCGGGGAGGTGTGCCAGCCAGCGGACCAAAATCGGCACGAAGCATTTCAAGCTTTGCAAACTTATTATCGGCTGTGCGTAAAATAAATATGCGGCCTGGGCGTGGAGTAAACTGGCGTGTGGTAGAATTGTAAGTGGCAAACTGATTGTAATCGTCAATAGTACTCACATACCCAGTTTCCGGTGCGGTAAGCGTACCTTCAAAAGTGCCATCTAGTATTTGTACGCCAGCGGCTGATGGGCCATTGGTGCCAGAGTTTGTGATAAAGGTGGTGAAACGCATACCCATATCCCAATTGGCAGTTTGCTGCTGTGCAGTGGGCACAATGCTTTCATTACTTAATTTAAAAAGCGTGAAACTACCATTTTGTGCGTCGGCACTTACAGTCATTACAATTGTGTCGGTAACTAAAGGCACCACTGGGTTGCTGTTGTTTCTTTCGCAGGAGGTAGTGGTAGCTGCTACAAACAATACTAGGGCAAAAGCTAAAATTCTCATTGTACTTTTCATGTTTACTTACTGTTTATTGTTCTTTTTTATTGATAAATTATACTTAACGGTTACATAGTAGTTTCTACCCAAAATATTAGGTAGGTTATTGGCATCTATATGGTTCAGTAGGTTTTCTACACCGGTTTGTACTTGCCAGTTTGGATGGAAGGTTTTACCTACACTAGCATTGATTTGTACAAAACCTTGTGCCAGTTCATCAGTTCTATTGATAATGCCATTACCATCCTTATCAAAAGTGCCCCAGCTACTGCGGTAAATGGCCCTGATATTGGCTAGCCATCCGGTAGCGGCATTGTCGTACCCAATTTTTATATTGGCCATATGCGGACTGCGATTAGGTAACCCACGGTAGTCGGCCCTAGATAATTGGTATACTTGGTTGGTTTGTTCGTTTCTGCCAAACATTCTTCCTTCCCGTATGGCGTTTACCACAGCTTTATCGGCGGTTTGTAAAAACTGATAGCCACCGCTGATATGCCAATTTTTGGTGGGTTGGTAATGTAGGTTTAGTTCAATACCACGAGTGAAACTTTGGTTTACATTAAAGTAGCTAAATACGCTGGAGCCATTGGAACGTAAAGCAATAATATCGAACACAATTTGGTTGCTAATATCATTATTGAACAAGTTCACATCCATTTGTAGTTTGTTGGAAAACTTGTATTGAGAACCCAAATTGATACCTACACTTGTTTCTGGTTTTAGCAGTTGTAAATCGGCGGCACGGGGTAAAATGGTTTGTATAAAACCTTGCTGCTGTAGCTGTACTAGTTTAGCTATATCTATTTCATTGGCTCCATAAATGGCATAGCCACCTGCAGCGGCATTTACCAAGCTTAGGTACAGCTGCCTATAATCGGGTGCTTTAAATCCGGCTCCAAAACTGGCAGTTATTTTTAGTCTATCGCTTGGCTGGTAGCGGATGGCTAGCTTCGGACTCATACGGCTGGCGTAGGCCTCGTTTCTATCGTACCGTACACCGGCTATTACGTTCCATTGTTTATTAGGAGCGTATTCATGCTGAGCAAATAAGTAGCCAATGGTATTACCTCTTACACCGGCATAGCGATTGGTAATAAGCGTTTCCTCTACCGCACCACCGCCTGCACTTAGGGTATGGCGAGTGCTTAGGTAAAAGTTGGTTTGGTTTTCTATGCGTAAAAAACGCTGTTTAAAATTGTCGTAATAATAAGGCGTGGTTTTATCGGCCTCGGTAAGGTTTTGGATGGAATGGTATTCCGTAAAATACAGTCGTAAACTACTTTGTATTTTTTTAGAAAACTGGTGTACCAGCGTGGGGTTTAGGTTAATATCGTTCACCCGTATATCGCCGGTAATGGTGCGGCCAGCGCTACCCAATACTTCAAAAGCGTTGTTGGTAATTTCTCTATTGGCTCTAAAAAAAGTTAGTAGTTTGGTTTTAGGGCTCAAACGTTGGTTATACTGTACTTGTAGCGTATTGCTTTGAAAAGGATCTTGCGTAAAACCAAAGCTGTTTTTGTCAAAATCGCTTCCGCCAAAACGGTAATGGTTGGCCTGTACCGATACAAAGCTTTTTCTGGTTACCCAGTTTCCACCCACATTAGCATCTACTATTCCGTATCCACCTGCTCTAATGCCTGCTTGCAAACTATTTTGGGTAGGCTGTTCGGTAATAATATTTATAACACCACCCATAGCTTCGCTACCGTATAAGCTACTGCTAGGGCCTTTTACAATTTCTATTTTCTTAATGTTGGCCACCGTAAAGCGGGCCAAGTTTAAGGTGCCACCTTGCCTACCAATGATAGGTTCGCCGTTAATGAGTATCAAGGTGTAATCGGGGCTCATACCCTGAATTTGTACACCATTACCAAAAACACCACCGCCTACACCGCCTGTGCCAGAGCCATTGGTTACAAATAAACCGGTTTGTTCCTGCAAAAGCTCCTGCAAGCGAGCCACACCCGTAGCGGCTATTTGTGCTTTGCTTATTATTTGGTAGGGTACAGCCACATTGCCTAATTTTACCTCGGTTCTGGTGGCGGTAACTAAAACATCGGTAGCATTGGCGCCGCTCAATGTATCGGCGGTACCTACTTGGGCAGTAAGTGCCGAACACATGAAAAGGGCAAAAACGCTACTAGAAAATTTCATGGTGCAAAATTGATAGTATGCAGTATGCCAATTGCCATGAAACTGTCATTTGAATGTTAGCACTTGCTAAATATTTGTTAGAGGGCAGAAAAGCCTAGTTTTTAAAAAATGATTTGGCAATTAGTGAAATACTGTTACCTTTGCAATCCTTAATTTTCAAAAATGCAAACAGCAGTACAATTTATTCATGAGCAATTAACTCCGAAAAAAGAGTTTCCTCAGTTTAAAGCAGGCGATAACATTACTGTAAACTATAAAATTATAGAAGGTGGTAAAGAACGTATACAAAGCTTCCGTGGCGATGTATTAAAAGTTCAGGGTGTAGGTGCCACTGCTACGTTTACAGTGCGTAAAATATCTGACGGTGTAGGTGTAGAAAGAGTTTTTCCTTTCTTCTCTCCTAATGTAGAAGGTATAGTATTGAACAAAGTAGGTAAAGTGCGTAGAGCCAAATTGTTTTACTTGCGTGAAAGAAGCGGTAAAAGTGCAAGGATTAAAGAAAAAAGAGTTAAATAGTTATTTATACTACCTAACTAAAGGCGGAAGAATCAACTTCCGCCTTTTTTATTCACCTGCATCCGTTTTAAGCAGTACATTTGTTTTCCATTGTTAATTTATTTGTCATGGGTAATT
>RDXK01000177.1 GCA_004292605.1 Bacteroidota bacterium | reverse complement strand
TGTAGTTAAAATGCTAAAACTCCCGAACATTATCGGGAGTTTTTTCTTATATAGTAAATCAAACCGTATTTTTGCCCCCGATCTTAAACAAAAGTCATGCCCATACACTCCTTGTTAGATGCTACTGTAGTAAACACAGCCAATAATTATTTCCCCATTGGCGTTCAGCTCCTATTTGCGGCCGGGTTTGTAGCTACCATGCTTATTATGAGTGCCTTGCTAGGGCCCAAGCGTAAAACCAGCGATAAGTTGGCCAACTTTGAAAGTGGTATTGAAATTACGGGTAATGCCCGCCAGCCTATGGCCATCAAATATTTTTTAGTGGCCATTCTTTTTGTGTTGTTTGATGTGGAAGTTATTTTCTTTTACCCCTACGCCGTAAACTTTAGAGAGTTAGGTTGGGCAGGTTTTGGTGCTGTAGCCATGTTTGTAGGCTTTTTCATAGTGGGCTTTACCTATATCATTAAAAAAGGAGCCCTCATCTGGGAAGATTAATACTGCGGTAACGGTATTTTTCAAAACATTTAGCCTAGGCAAATGTTTATTAAATTATAAAAATTGATACACTATGCGTCCGGTTCGCTTTAACGTACATCCGAAGCAGGCAGATATAAAAGATAATATAGCCCTAGTAGAAATGCCCGATGGCACTACTGGCGAAGGGTATTTTGCTACCTCATTTGAAAGCGTGGTAGGTTTAGCCCGTAAAAACTCTATGTGGCCTTTGCCTTTTGCCACCTCCTGCTGTGGTATTGAATTTATGGCTACCATGGCATCGCATTACGATTTAGCTCGTTTTGGTAGCGAAAGAGTAGGTTTTTCTCCACGCCAGTGCGATTTGCTGATGGTTATGGGAACCATTGCTAAAAAAATGGCCCCCGTTTTACGCCAAGTTTATTTACAAATGGCAGAGCCCCGCTGGGTAATAGCAGTAGGTGCTTGTGCTTCCTCTGGTGGTATTTTCGATACGTATTCTGTACTACAAGGTATCGACCAAGTAATACCCGTAGATGTGTATGTTCCTGGCTGTCCTCCACGCCCGGAAGCCATTATTGACGGTGTATTGCGTATACAAGATTTAATACATGCCGAGGGATTACGCCGCCGCAATAGCGACCATTACAAAGCACTTTTAGGCACTTACGGAATTCAATAAACCCATACATGAGTACTACCGAAACATACAGCCATATTCAAGAAATTATAACAAAGCAGTTTGCCGATAAAGTGTTCAACTTTCAGGAAACCTACGGCATGCTAAGTTTTGAAGCACCTAAGGAACTGAATTTAGAAGTGCTGGGTTTTTTAACCAACCACCCAGAACTAGGTTTTGCTTTTATGACCGATTTGTGTGCAGTACATTTCCCCGATAAAAAAGGCGCCGAACTGCAAGTAGTTTATCACATGCACAATTTGGAAAAAAATGTTCGTATACGCTTTAAAGTAAGTACCGCTATTGAGGACCCAACAGTAGCATCGGCCGCTATTTTATACCCCACTGCCAACTGGATGGAGAGAGAAACCTACGATTTTTTTGGCGTTATCTTCACCGGTCACCCCAACTTAAAACGCATCTTAAACGTAGATGAAATGACCTATTTCCCGCTACGTAAAGAGTTTCCTTTGGAAGACCAAACTCGTATTGATAAAGACGATGAAATGTTTGGTCGTGGTGGCAATCTTCTTACCCAATCACTTCAAAATTAATGTGTAGCCATGTTTGATGCACGTACACCCATACCATTACCGGAAGGTTCTATAGAACAACAAACCACTACGCTGAATTTGGGGCCTACGCACCCAGCTACGCATGGTGTTTTTCAAAATATTTTACAGTTAGATGGTGAACGAATTGTAAGCACCGAGCAAACGGTAGGCTATATTCACCGGGCTTTTGAGAAATTATCGGAACGCAGACCGTTGTACCAAATTACACCTATTACCGATAGGTTGAATTATTGCTCTAGTCCTATCAACAATATGGGCTGGCATATGACTTGCGAAAAACTGCTAGGAATTCAAACACCTAAGCGGGTAGATTATTTGCGTATCATCATCATGGAGCTTTCTCGTATTACCGATCACCTTATTTGTAACTCTATTGTAGGGGTAGATACAGGTGCTTTTACGGGATTTTTGTACGTGATGCAATACCGTGAGCTTGCTTACGAAATTTATGAGGAAGTATGTGGTTCCCGCCTTACCACCAACATTGGTAGAGTAGGTGGTTTTGAAAGAAATTTTAACAACACCGCTTTTACCAAACTGGAGAAATTTTTAGCAGAATATCCAAAGGTTTTAAAGGAGTTTGAAAACCTATTTAACCGTAACCGCATATTTATGGAGCGTACCCAAGGTACTGGTGCCATAAGTGCTGAACGTGCATTGGCCTACGGTTTTACTGGACCTAATTTACGTGCCGCTGGGGTAGATTATGATGTGCGTATACACAGCCCCTACAGCAGCTACGAGGATTTTGAGTTTGATGTTCCCGTGGGTACTACTGGCGATAACTACGACAGGTTTATGGTGCGTAATGGCGAAATGTGGCAAAGCTTGCGATTGATAGACCACGCCTATAAAAAAATACAAGAATTTAAAGGTGCAGAAGCCGAAGTGTTTCATGCGGAGGTGCCCGAATACTATTTGCCGAAAAAAGAAGATGTGTACACCAAAATGGAAGCATTGATTTGGCATTTCAAAATTATTATGGGCGAAACTGCTATACCAGCAGGCGAAGTATACCATAGTGTAGAGGGCGGCAATGGTGAACTAGGATTTTATTTTATTAGCGATGGTGGCCGTACCCCGTACCGCTTACATTTCCGCAGGCCTTGTTTTATTTATTACCAAGCCTACCCAGAATTATCTAAAAACGCCATGCTAAGCGATGCTATTATTACCTTGAGTAGTTTAAACCTTATAGCTGGCGAGTTAGATGCTTAACCCAAAATATTTGAACACATAATAATATGAAGTTTAACGATATACAAATGCAGGAATTTCACAGGTTAGTGGCTCGCTACCCTGAAGGCAAACAAAAAAGTGCCTTATTGCCTGTATTGCATTTGGCACAGGAAAGTTTTGGTGGCTGGCTTAGTACAGAAACAATGGATTATGTGGCGAGCTTGCTACAGCTAAAACCCATAGAAGTGTACGAAGTAGCTACGTTTTACAGCATGTATAATTTAAAGCCAGTAGGCAAACACTTATTAGAAGTTTGTCAAACAGGTCCTTGTATGATAAGTGGTAGCGACGATATCATTGGCTACATCCAAGAAAAATTGGGCATTAAACCCGGCGAAACCACGGCAGATGGATTGTTTACCCTAAAAACAGTAGAATGTTTGGGAGCTTGTGGTTATGCACCCATGATGCAAATGGGCAAGTTTTACAAGGAGCATTTAACCAAGCAAAGGGTAGATGAAATTATAGCAAAGTGCAGAGAAACAGCATCGGTAAACAACTAATAAAAACTATGAAATATTTTACAATACGTACTTCTATTGTAGCACTAGCAGCCATAGCATTGGTTAGCTGCGAAGCCACAGATTATAAGGATACTAGTGCTACTGCTAGTACCGATACTACTGCGGTAAAAGTGGTAGAAGGTTATTTACTAGATTCTACGGAAATGGTAGACGCCTCTAACGCTAGAAATAGTTTAGATGTAATAGGGGTATACCAAGGTACTACGCCGTGTGCCGACTGTGAAGGCATAGAAACCACGGTACAGTTACTAGATTCTACATATAAAACTACCCTGGTTTACAAAGGCAAAAGTACAAAAGCGTTTGAACAAACAGGCAGCTGGAAATGGGTGAACGGTTCCACCATTGAATTGCAGGATGCTAAAGCCGCTTTGAAATACTTTGTGGCGGAAAACAAGTTGATTCAGTTAGATGGTGATGGAAACAAAATAACTGGCGAGTTGGCAGCCAAGTATATATTGGCAAAAACAAAATAATAGAACTTAAAATACTACAACCATATGGGTGTAAAACTTTTATTGGAAAAAGCTCACGTTGAGGGAATTCGTTATTACGATGTGTATCGCCGGGAGGGTGGTTACCGTAGTGTAGAGAAAGCCTTGAAAACTATGAGCCCGGAAGCCATTGTGGAAGAGGTAAAGAAAAGCGGCTTACGTGGCCGTGGTGGTGCTGGTTTCCCCACGGGTATGAAATGGAGTTTTATTGCCAAGCCAGAAGGCGTGCCCCGCCACTTGGTGTGCAATGCCGATGAAAGTGAACCTGGTACATTTAAGGATAGGTATTTGATGGAATTTATTCCGCATTTACTATTAGAAGGGCTTATTGTAAGCTCCTTTGCCTTGGGTAGTAACGCTACATATATCTACATACGTGGCGAATATGCTTGGATAACTGATATTTTAGAACAAGCCATAACCGAAGCCAAAAATGCTGGCTGGTTAGGGAAAAATATTTTGGGTACTGGTTTCGATTGTGAAATTTATGTGCAGCGGGGTGCCGGCGCCTACATTTGTGGAGAGGAAACTGCCCTGATTGAAAGCTTGGAAGGCAAGCGTGGTAACCCACGTATCAAGCCACCATTCCCTGCCATTAAAGGCGTTTGGGATAGGCCAACCGTGGTAAACAATGTAGAAACATTGGCTGCCGTGGTACCTATTATTAATTTGGGTGGCGATGAGTATGCAAAAATTGGGGTAGGCCGTAGTACGGGTACCAAACTTATTTCGGCATGTGGCAATATTAAAAAGCCAGGCGTGTACGAAATAGATATGACTATCAGCGTAGAGGAATTTATTTTTAGCGATGAATATTGCGGTGGTATGGCTAATGGTAAACGCCTAAAAGCCTGTATCCCCGGTGGTTCTAGCGTGCCTATTTTGCCCGCAAACTTATTGCTAAAAACCGCCAAAGGCGAAACACGTATTATGAACTACGAAAGCTTGAGCGATGGCGGTTTTGCTACGGGTAGCATGATGGGTAGCGGTGGGTTTATAGTATTGGATGAAGACCAATGTATAGTAAAAAACACCTACACGCTAGCTCGCTTTTACAGGCACGAAAGCTGCGGACAGTGCAGCCCGTGCAGAGAAGGAACCGGCTGGATGGAGAAAATTTTGAAAAGATTGGACGAAGGGAAAGGTTCTATGAGCGATATAGATTTATTGTGGGATATTCAGCGAAAAATTGAAGGCAATACCATTTGTCCGCTAGGCGATGCAGCTGCTTGGCCAGTGGCCGCAGCCATCCGTCATTTTAGAGATGAGTTTGAATGGCATGTGCTACACCCAGAACGCTGTACTACAGAAAACTACGGTTTGCGTCATTACGCCGATCCAGTGTATGTACCCGCTTAGTGGCTCGAAATATTTTTTGAATTGTAAATAAGGCAAGCAATTTTGCAAAGCCTAGAACTATATAAGGTATGGGAGATTTATTAAAAGTTACCATTGATAATATTACGGTAGAAGTACCCAACGGTACCACTATTTTACAAGCCGCCCGTTTGGTAGGTGGTGAGGTAGCTCCACCCGCTATGTGCTATTACAGCAAGTTAGAAGGTAGTGGTGGTAAATGCCGTACTTGCTTGGTAGAAGTAAGCAAGGGCAGCGAAAAAGACCCTCGCCCTATGCCCAAATTGGTAGCTAGCTGCCGTACCACCGTAATGGATGGTATGGAGGTAAAAAATATTACTAGCGACCGTGTGTTAGATGCCCGTGCAGGTGTGGTGGAATTTTTATTATTGAATCACCCACTCGATTGCCCCATTTGCGACCAAGCCGGTGAGTGCCATCTACAAGATTTAAGCTACGAACATGGCAAAAGCGGCACCCGCTACGAGTTTCAAAGAAGAACATTTAAAAAACACGATCTAGGCGATTATATACAGCTACACATGACTCGCTGTATCCTTTGTTATCGCTGTGTTTTTACCGCCGACCAATTAACCAAAACCCGTGAACACGGTGTTTTAGATAGAGGCGACCATGCCGAGATAGCCACTTTTATAGAGAAAAATTTACAGAACGATTTTATAGGGAATGTGATAGATGTGTGCCCAGTAGGTGCATTGACCGACAAAACTTTCCGATTCAAGAACCGTGTTTGGTTTACCAAACCCGTAGATGCCCATAGAGAATGTACCACTTGCTGTGGCGAAGTACAATTGTGGATGAGAGGCGATGAAGTATTTAGAGTTACCGCCCGTAAAGATGAGTGGGGAGAGGTAAAAGAAAGTACCAAAGGCGGCACCGGGTGGATTTGCAATACCTGCCGCTTTGAGAAAAAACAAGCTACCGATTGGGTGATTGAAGGCCCATCGGAGGTAAGTCGCCACTCCGTAATTGGCCAAGGGCATTATGTAAATACCGTAAAACCAAAAGAAACATTTACGGATGTAATGAAAGGTTTGGAACCAAGGCTGTACATGGATATTCATGATATAAGCGAAGTAAATAAACCAGAGGTAAGTTTGAGTTTGCTAGATAGGCCTGCACATTCCACCGATTTTGGTAAAAAATAAACATATTCCTAGGCTGTTGAGCCGAGGTGTAAACTTTTTAGTATGATAGTATTGGCATTCGATTTTGCTTTATTCTTGGAAAAACTCATCCTAATAGCGGTGGTTATTTTTGGTAGTTTAGGCGTAGCCCTTTACACCACTTTTGCGGAACGTAAGGTAGCAGCTATTTTGCAGGATAGGCGTGGCCCCAACCGTGCTGGTCCGTTTGGTTTGCTTCAGCCTTTTGCCGATGGTTTGAAATTGGTGTTTAAAGAAGAAATTATTCCTAACACCTCTAACAAAACCTTATTTATTATGGGGCCGGGTTTGGCTATGACGGCTGCGTTGATGACGAGTGCTGTATTACCTTGGGGCAACAAAGTAGAATTGTTTGATAGAACCATTGCCTTACAAATTGCTGATGTGAACATAGGAATGCTCTATGTATTTGCGGTGGTAAGTATGGGTGTGTATGGTATAATGATAGGTGGCTGGGCCAGTAATAATAAGTTCTCCTTAATGGCAGCTTTGCGTGGTGCTAGCCAAGCTATTAGTTATGAATTGGCCATGGGTTTAAGTTTGATAGCCTTGGTAATGGTTACCGGCAGTCTAAGTTTAAAAACCATTGTGGAGCAGCAAATGCTTCCCGGGCATTTATGGAATATTGCTTACCAGCCCTTGGGCTTTTTGCTGTTTTTGGTATGTGCTTTTGCGGAGTGTAACAGAACCCCGTTCGATTTGCCCGAGGCAGAAAATGAATTGAATTTTGGCTATCACCAAGAGTATTCTAGTATGAAGCTGGGTTTTTATTTGTTTGCGGAATACGTAAACATGTTCATCTCTAGCGCTATTATGGCTACCATTTACTTTGGTGGCTACGATATTCCTTTTTTAGATGAGAGTAAAATTTCGCCCAATATTGCGGCAATACTGGGTATAGGTGCGTTGATGACCAAAATCATCATCTTCATATTTGTGTTTATGTGGGTACGGTGGACGATACCAAGATTTAGATACGATCAGCTCATGAATTTGGGTTGGAAAAAAATGGTTCCGCTGGCATTAGCGAATATGCTACTTACCGGGGCAATTATTTTATGGTTACAAGGCAAATAAAAATTGGTAGCAACCAATAGTAAAAATACTTTTGTTCAACTTTAAAACAGCGTAGTGTTTACACACTTACACAGTAAAACATATGGCATTAACAAATAGAAGCGTGGCGATAGATAGAAGTCCGATGACTTTTGTAGAAAGCCTTTACCTACCCTCTATTTTTAAGGGCATGGGTATTACGTTCAGTCACATTTTTAAAAAGAAGCCCACTATTAACTATCCTGAGCAAACAAGGCCTTTTAGCCCTGTATTTAGGGGTTTACACGTGCTGAATAGAGATGAGGAAGGGCGTGAAAACTGTACAGCCTGTGGCCTGTGTGCAGTGGCTTGCCCTGCAGAAGCCATCACCATGGAAGCAGCAGAGCGTTTACCAGGTGAGGAAAATTTATACCGTGAGGAAAAATATGCAGCCAAATATGAAATCAACATGTTGCGTTGCATTTTTTGTGGTTTGTGTGAGGAGGCTTGTCCTAAAGATGCTATTTACCTAAGTGAAACCTTTGCGCCGGCCAACTTTGCCCGTAAAGGATTTATTTATGGAAAAGACGATTTATTGATACCCAATAAAAACACAGAGCCAGAAGCGTATGCCAAGGCAAAAGGTTTAAACCAATAATTTATTTAAAGTTTATATACCGTAATGGGAACTACGCAATTGTTATTTTGGCTATTGAGTGCACTTTCTATATTTAGTGCAATGATGGTACTGATTTCTAAAAATCCGGTACACAGCGTATTATGGTTAGTATTGGTATTTTTTACCATTTCTGGGCATTATATATTACTCAACGCACAGTTTTTATTTATAGTAAACCTTATTGTGTACGCAGGTGCCATTATGGTATTGTTTCTGTTTGTGATAATGCTAATGAATTTGAACAAAGATGCCGAACCCCAAAAGAGCATATGGATGAAGCTGGCGGGGGCTATTTCGGGCGGTTCATTGCTACTCATTTTTGTATCGGTGGTACGTAGTGCCAGCGAAATGCAAAGCAAACAAGCCTTATTAAAAACAGGAAATATTGGTTTGATTGACCAATTAGGAAAAACGCTTTTTAGCGAGTACGTAATACCATTTGAAATTAGCAGTGTTTTATTTTTAAGTGCTATGGTAGGTGCTGTAGCTATTGGTAAAAAACACTAAAATTATTTATTATGCCTATTCAATATTATATAGCACTTGCCGTTATTCTTTTCTCCATTGGGGTGGTAGGTGTGCTTACACGCCGCAATGCCATTATTATTTTTATGTGCATTGAGCTTATGCTAAATGCTACCAACTTATTATTGGTGGCGTTTTCTAAAATGCACCATGGTGCTGCTTTAGCGGCCGATGCTGCTACCAAAGTAGGTGTGGAAGGCCAGCTATTTGTATTTTTTGTAATGGTGGTGGCCGCCGCAGAAGTAAGCGTGGGTTTAGCCATTATAGTAATGATGTATAGAAATGTGCATAGCGTGGATATTAACTTTTTAAACCGTTTAAAAAACTAGTTTCTACCTAGTAGCTAAAGTATATGAGTAATATGTATTTAGTTCCCTTGTTTCCGCTATTGGGTGCCATAATTAGCGGTTTATTTAGGAACCAATTATCAAAAACAGCCGCTGGTATTATTGCTAGTGGAGCCATTGCCGCCAGTTTTGTGGTAAGCTTTTTGTTATTTTTCCAAGTAAAATCGGGTGGTGCTATTGCTGTAACGCCCTTGTTCACCTTTATTAAAACCAGTGCCTTTACCATTGATTTTGCCTTTCAGGTAGATCAATTGTCGGCCTTGTTTCTTCTTATCATAACCGGTATTGGTTTCTTAATTCACTTATACTCCACGGCGTATATGCATGAGGAGGAGCCACACCATTTTGCCCGTTATTTTAGCTATTTGAACTTATTTGTATTTAGCATGCTATTGTTAGTAATGGGTGCTAACTACGTAATTATGTTCATTGGTTGGGAAGGGGTAGGTTTATGTAGTTATTTATTAATTGGTTATTGGTTTAAAAACACCAATTATACCGCCGCCGCCAAAAAGGCTTTTATTATGAACCGCATTGGCGATATGGGTTTTTTACTAGCGGTGTTTTATATTCTTCAAAAAGTAGGCAGTGCTAACTATGCTACTGTTTTTGCTTTTGATGGCTTTAGTAGTACCGATGTTACTACCATTTGTATACTATTATTTGTAGGTGCTATGGGTAAAAGTGCTCAGCTACCTTTGTACACTTGGTTACCCGATGCCATGGCCGGCCCTACACCTGTATCGGCCCTCATACACGCCGCCACCATGGTTACCGCTGGTATTTACATGATAGCCCGTAGCAATGTGCTATATAGTGCTAGTGAAATAGCCCAGCATTTAGTGGCTATTGTAGGTTTGGCTACTGCATTGTTCTCGGCCACTATTGCCTTGAAACAAAACGATATCAAAAAAGTATTGGCTTACTCTACCGTGAGCCAGCTAGGCTATATGTTTTTAGGTTTGGGGGTAGGTGCCTACACAGGAGCTGTATTTCATGTAATGACACACGCTTTTTTCAAAGCCTTGTTGTTTTTGGGTGCCGGTTCGGTAATACATGCCATGCACCACGAGCAGGATATTAGAAACATGGGTGGTTTAAAAAAGCATTTACCCATAACCCATATCACGTTTTTATTGGGCTGTATAGCCATAGCAGGTGTACCGCCTTTTAGCGGTTTCTTTTCAAAAGATGAAATTTTGGCTGCCGCTTATGCACATAACCCTATTTATTGGGGCTTGGGTGTAGCTGGTGCTGCTATGACGGCTTTTTATATGTTTCGCCTATACGCTACTACCTTCCTAGGAAGTTTCCGTGGTACACAGCAGCAACTTTCGCATTTGCATGAAAGCCCTATCAGCATGACCTTACCTTTAATGGTGTTGGCTTTACTGAGCGTAGTGGGTGGTTTCTTGAATGTGCCAGAAGTATTGCATGGTAATGCAGCGTTGCATCATTTTTTAAGTCCGGTACTTACTTCGGAGTCAAAGCATAGTTTGAGTCATAGCACGGAGTATATATTGATGGGTTCTAGTGTGGCTATTGCTACCTTGGCTTTGATATTTGCTATCAATAAATTCAGCAAAAACCCAGAACTGGGCGAAGCTACTGGTTTAGGTAAAACATTAGCCAATAAGTGGTATGTAGATGAGGCTTATGATGCAGCCATAGTAAAACCATTGAACAGTGTTTCCTTATTATTCAAAAATTTTGTAGAAAAGGGCATAGATGGTTTGGTAAATGGCAGTGGTAAACTAGTGCAGTATAGTAGTAGGCAAGTACGTTTGGTACAAAATGGCCAAGTGGGCAGCTATATTTTATACATGGTACTAAGCATGGTAATATTGTTTTTATTGTGGTGGAACCAACCCATACTTACAAAGTTTATTCAAAAGATATTTTAGTAGGCGTAAGCCTTTAGATTTTATATTATGATTGCATTATTACTCATATTAATCCCGCTGGTAACAGGCATTTTGAATTTTCAATTGCCAAAGAATACCGTGATAGGTAAACCCTTACAATTAATAACTAACATCGTATTACTTGGGGTAGCTATTTGGGGTGTAACTACCACTAATACCTCTTTGCTTCAAGCAAATTATAATTGGTTGCCCACTTTAGGAGCAAAATTTGCTTTGCAACTAGATGGTTTATCAAAAATGTTGGTGTTACTTACGGCTGTGGCGGGTGTATGTATTGCGGCGGCTACGTACCATAACGACTATAAAAATATTGCTCAGTATTTAGGATTTAGTCAGCTAGCTTTAGCTGGTTTGATGGGTGTTTTTTTAAGTAACGATTGCTTGTTGTTTTATTTCTTTTGGGAACTTGCTTTATTGCCTGCGTACTTTTTATGCAGTATTTGGGGTGGCGAAAAACGTATTGCCGTAACCTTTAAGTTTTTTCTGTATACGTTTATTGGTTCCTTGCTTTTGCTGGTAGGCATTTTATATGTGTACTTCCATACGCCGGATGCCAGTTTTGCTGCTGAAAGTATGTACAAAGCTGTTTTAACCAAGCAGGAAAAAATGGGTTTATTCTGGTTGTTTTTTGTGGCTTTTGCTATAAAAATGCCCATATTCCCGTTCCATACTTGGCAGCCCGATACGTATGAACAATCACCCACTGGCGTAACCATGTTATTAAGTGGTGTGATGGT
>RDXK01000009.1 GCA_004292605.1 Bacteroidota bacterium | reverse complement strand
GTAGATTCTAAAAGTAAGCTAATTGTAAAATATGAAGTGACAGATGCCTCAGTACACGATTCTCAAGTTCTTGAAAATTTACTCGATGAAAAAGATGCTGGCGAAGATTTTAATGCAGATTCAGCCTATTGGGGCCAAAAGCAGCGAGCTATTGTATCTCAAAAAGAGATGATTGATAAAACTTGTAAAAAAGGCTATAGAAACAATCCCTTAACTGAACAGGACATTGCAACTAATAGAGAGAAATCAAGGGTTCGTGATAGAGTTGAACATATTTTTGGTTTTATGGAAGGAAGTATGAACGGAATGAATTTGTATGCTATTGGGATAAAAAGAGTTGAAGCACTGGTTGGTTTAATGAATTTGACCTACAATATGTTTAGAAAAATTCAAATTCAAACTCTTCAATAGGAACGTGCGTCAAATTGTAAAACACAAACTATATATATAAATATATTGATTTATCCAAATAATTTCTGTATATTTAAGCCTTAAAAACAAGAGATATGGAGTTGTTTAGAGGTCAAAACATTATAGACTTTGGAAAAGTCTTCCACAATGATGAGTCATGTGTAGCTTATTTAGCTGATTTAAAGTGGCAAGATGGTTTTATCTGCAAGAAATGCGGCCACACTTCAGGATGCAAAAAAGCAGGTCATAATTATCACTGTTATAAATGCAATCATGTAGAGAGTGCTACTTCTGGGACATTATTTCATCGGATACGATTTGGATTACACAAAGCATTTCATATTGTTTTTGAAATGGTTAATAGTAGCAAAGGAATGTCAAGTATTCAGGTAGGTTTGCGTTATGGAATTCGCCAGCCAACGGCTTGGACTTTTATGCACAAAGTAAGAAAAGCAATGGAAAGTAGTAAAAAATATCCCCTTTCAAAATTGGTTCATGTAGATGAATTTGTAGTTGGCGGTATGGAAGAAGGAAAAAAAGGAAGAAGCTACAATACTAATAAAACCAAGGCAGTAGTGGCTGTGGAGCTTTCTGAAAAAAATCAGGTTAAGCGCGTTTATATCAAAGCAATTGATGATTATTCAGCTAAATCACTAACGCCAATTTTCGAACAACACATCAGTAAAACGGCTAAAGTGGTAACCGATAAATGGAAAGGATATAGCCCTTTGACTAAAGAATATAATATAGAACAAATCCTTTCTGCAAATGGAAAAAATTTCAAACAACTGCATATAATCATTCACCAGATAAAATCCTGGATTAGAACTATACCAACACATGCAAGTAAAAAACACGTAGAAAGCTACTTTAATGAATTTACATATAGAATCAACCGATCACAAAGTAAGCAGACCATATTTCACAATATTATCAAAAGAATGATGAATTCAAAACCGCTCACTTATCATACATTAATACAGAAACAAAGCGTATAACTCAATAAATTAAACTACAATGTAGTACTTTTAGTTTAATTTCAGTACTTACACTTTACGGGCACAAGCAAGATGCTCGCGCTAACAATGAGTGAGTACGAGCGTGACGCTCGCACTAGCTGGGGGCTGTTCCCCTTCGCTAGCGCGATGCCTCTGGCTCGTGCTAACCTATCGTAAGAAGGATGTGATTTTGTTTTTTTGGATTGTGGGTACGAGCGTGACGCTCGCACTAGC
>RDXK01000176.1 GCA_004292605.1 Bacteroidota bacterium | reverse complement strand
GCCATACGCTATGGTGCAGATGCCATTGGTGGTGTGTTGTTAGTAGAAGCAGCCACACCTAGCCAAAACCAACCGTTAAAGTTGAGTGTAAATACAGGTTACTTTTCCAATAACAGGCAGTGGAATGCTAATATTTATCTATCAAAAGGCAGTAAAAACGCTAGCTATTGGGTACAATCTAGCTTTAAACGCGGCGGTAATGCCCAAACGCCTACGTATTGGCTGGGCAATACCGGATTAAAAGAATGGAACGCAAGCGCCGGCTGGGAGTACAAAAAAAACAACTATACCAGCAGCCTATACGGTAGTATGTTTACCACCAGCATTGGTATTTTTGATGGGTCGCACATAAGCAATACCACCGATTTGTTAGCCGTAATAGCCAACGGAAAACCGTTGCTTAATTATGATTTTACTTACCAAATCAATCGCCCCAATCAGGAAATTCAGCATTATTTGCTACGCTGGAAACAAACTTGGCGTACCGCCAATAACGCCACATGGCAGTTAACAACCGGCTACCAAGAAAATAGAAGACGGGAATTTGATGCATCGGCCATTGCACCCGGTCAGCCGGAATTGGCCTTAAATATTGGCACCGCCACTGTAGATGGTACCTACACATTCACCCAGCAAAATATCAAAACTACCTTGGGTGCATTTGGCATGCGACAGCAAAATGTATGGAGCGGTCGCCGTTTTTTTATACCCAATTTTGAGCAGTACAATGCTGCTTTGTATGCCATACGTCAACACAGTTTTCGCAGCTCGTTTTTAGAATACAGCTTACGCTACGATTATAGATGGATGGAGATTTTTAGGAATAGAAACAATGTAATTAGCAGCGAAAATCGCCAATTCCACAATGTTTCCGGTGCCGTAGGCTTTACACAAAAACTCTCTAACCGTTGGAATGTAACTACACAATACACACTTGCGTGGAGGCCACCGGGCATTAATGAATTATTTGTAAACGGGCTACACCATGGCAGTGCTACGGTGGAAATAGGCGATAGTAGTTTACGCAGCGAAACGGCTCATAAGTTTCATGTACAAGCGAATTACACCAATGCCGACTCTACCCTACAATTTGAAGCACAACTGTATAGTAATTATATACAAAGTTTTATAAATCTGGAACCTGTTTTACCGCCTACACTTACTATACGCGGTGCCTTCCCCACGTTTGCGTACAAACAGGCCGACGCTTGGTTTACAGGTGTGGATGGATCGGTAACCAAACAATTTTCTACTCATTGGCAGGTAAAAGGTTTGGCTAGTTTGCTATACGCTTACAATACCAGCACCCACGATTGGCTAATGCAAATGCCCGCTAATCGTTTTCAATTGATTACGCAATACAATATAAAAAACAAAGCCAATACGGGCTTTGGACTTCGTGTACTGCATGTAGCCCACCAAAATAGGTTTGTAGCCGGGCAGGATTATTTACCTCCACCGCCTGCTTATACCTTGGTAGGTTTGGATGTGGTAACCACACAAAAATTAGCCCACACACAGCTGCAATGGAGCCTAACTGTAAACAATGTTTTTAATACCGTTTACCGCGATTATATGAACCGCTTTAGGTATTACGCCGATGAAATGGGAAGAAATATTCAAGTACGATGCAAAATAGATTTATGAAACAATTCGCAAAAAAATTAAGTAGTTGTATCCTAGTACTGGCCATTGCAGCCGCCAGTTGTAAAAAAACAGGTAGCCCCAATGTAGAAGCCGACCATGCTGCCATTACTACGTTAACGCTATCTTTCAGCCAGAACGGTGCAGTAGTTAGCTCCGCCACGTTCGACGATCCCGACGGCTTTGGTGGTAATGCCCCCGTACGTTTTGATAGTGTTCGCTTGGCGGCCAATAGTAACTATACCATGACCGTAACCTTGCAAAACAAAACAAGCGGTACCGTAACGGATATGACCGACGAGATACGCCGGGCTGGCAACCAACACGAGTTTTATTTTTTACCTACTAGCGGTTTAACTTTTAATGCCACCAAGCTGGATAGAGATGTAAATGGATTCCCGCTGGGCTTTAATAACAGTGTATCTACCGGGGCGGCTAGTAATGGCTCTATACTAGTGAAACTTATGCACAAGCCGCTGCTAAAAGGCCCGAACGATGCTCCTACAGTAGGCCACAGCGATATTGAAGTAAACTTTAGAACATTTATACAATAATTTAACAATATTGCTTTTTGCAACAAAGTTTCAAATAACTTATATTTGCAACATCGTTTAAATTATTATTATGAAAAAACTAGTACTTTCTATTTGCGTTTTGTTAGGTGTTACGGCTACACAAGCCCAGAAATTGGGTGTTATTGGTGGTGTAAATTTTGCCAAGTTGAATGTAACCGACGAGCATTTCAAAAACTTGACTGGTGGTTATGGTGGTGTGGTAGTAGAGCAGAGTTTGGGTAAAAAATTCGCTTTGCAGTCGGGACTTATCTATGCTTCCAAAGGTGGTGCCGATAAGCATGATGGCCATATGGATAAGTTTCAGTTTATGACTTTACAAATTCCAGTATTGGCAGCTTATAAAATACCAGTAGGTAAAAATACAGTTACCATAGGTGCTGGCCCTGTATTGGATATTCATACAAGTGGCAAATTAAAATCGGACGATGCTTCAGAAAATACCACTTTCAATTTTGGTAGCGGAGCTGGCGAGTTTAAAAGAACCGATTTAGGTATTGGGGCTGTGGCTGGTTTGGAATTTAAGAACGGTGTATTTATTCAGGCTAGAGGTACTTTTGGCTTGACCGATTTAGATAATGTAGCCAATGGTTCCGTACGTAGTAATGTATTTGGTATCAATGGTGGTTACTACTTTTTAAGAGGGAAAAAATAGTTTCAGTGTTTGGTTAAATTCAGAAAAGGCCGCGTACTAGCGGTCTTTTTTTATGGCTATATATGCATAATGCTGCTGTAGATATTGGAAAAACAAATCTTCATTTTGTACACTTATCATCACACTATCGTAGGAACCATAATTAATAACCAATCGCTGCGTACTAGTGCTCCAACTACTCCAAATACTTCGGGTGGCTTCAATACTTTTTACCTGCGCTAAGGAAATAGTTTTAGTGAAAAAACCTAACTGTATCACCAAGCCGTGCTGTGGAGTAAAAACGGTTTTGTTTCGAACAAGAAGTGACACCAACAGTATCACCGCTGGCACTAATGGCAGAGCCTTACCCACGGAGCCATCTTCCACAGCGGTAGCTATAGCTAAGGCCAACAGTGCTAAAGGCAAAACATACCAAAACCAACTTATTCTTCCTTTAAATTCCATCAACTTACTGTTTAAATAGCGTTACTGAATTGGCTTGTGCGGTGCAGGTGACTACCAAATCGTTAATACAAACATGAGCGGGTAAATTAGCCACGTACCAAGCAATATCTGCTACATCTTGGGCATATAATGGCGTAAAGCCTTCGTACACTTTGGCAGCAATGGCAGTATTGCCTTTAAAACGTACCTGCGAAAATTCCGTATCGGCAGCACCGGGGTGAAGGGCTGTAACTTTTATAGCATGCGGCAGTAAATCTATCCGCTGTGCCTTGCTAATAGCATCTACCGCAGCCTTGGTAGCACAGTAAACACTACCACCGGCGTAGGCTTCCTTAGCAGCAGTACTACCTATATTAATAATGTGGCCCTTGCCGTTGGCTATCATGTACGGCACAACTGCTTTGCTTACGTATAATAGTCCCTTTACATTGGTATCTATCATGGTTTCCCAATCCTGTACATCGGCATTTTGAAACGCATCTCGCCCCAATGCCAACCCAGCATTGTTTATAAGTACATCTATTTTATTCCACGTTTCAGGCAGTTGTGTAAATACCTTTTCTACGGCTATTTTATCTTGTACATCTAATGCAATGGACAAATGTTGGTTACCAAATTCCTTTTCTAATTTCGTAACCAAAGCCGTCAATCGCTCTTGTCTTCTCCCTACTAAAATGCATTGGTATCCACCCTTGGCAAAGGTATAAGCCATGGCTTCTCCAAAGCCGGAGGTAGCACCTGTAATAACTACAATCATATAAAATTTCTTACTTATCTAATCAATACTGCTGTACCGTTTCGTACTACGGTTTTATCTTGAAAATCTACGCCTTCAGCGGTATATACAAATGTACCGCTTGCTTGCTTGATGCCTTTATACACGCCATCCCAGCCTTGACCAATGGTATTGGTACTGTACACCAATTCCCCAAGCCTATTGTACACCCTAAAATACACAAGTTGCTTAATACCTACAGGCACTGGTCTTAACACATCGTTCCTACCATCGGCATTGGGGGTAAACCCACTTGGTACAAAAATATCAGGACCCGTTTTAAAAATCCGTACTTTAATATCAGTGGTATCGCTACAGCCCTCTGGCGTGCTTACTCGTACAAGATAGGTAACGGAATCAATGCTGCCCGTAAAATTGGCTATAGGGTTAGCAATATTGGTACTACTCAATCCTATGCTTGGGCTCCATTGATAGTTAGTACCACCGTACGCATTTAACTGCAAAGGTTGCCCCACTACCACACTAGTATCATTGCCAGCAAAAGCCAACACTTCTGGAATAACTTTTACAAATACGGTATCAAAACTTGGTTTCGGACAGCCCTGCACATCGTTTACTTGAATCACGTATTGCATGCTACGGTTGGGCCGGGCAATAGGTGTAAGTGTGTTGGCATTAATCAATCCATCTATTGGGCTCCAAGTAAAACTAGTACCGTCCATAGTAGCTACTAGCTGTGTTTGCTCACCAAAACATAAGGTATCGCTACCAGTGGCTTGCACCTGTGGATAAGGCACGGGCTGAACAGTAATGAACGCAGTATCTATACAAAAATCGCCCAAATTCGCAATTACCCTATACGTTGTAGTTACTAGCGGTGCTGCTTTGGGTTGTTTTACTGCATCGGAGCTTAGTCCGGTACTCGGGCTCCAAGTATATCGTAATCCTTCACTCACCGTTCGTAGAACTATGGAATCGGTTTTACAAATGGTAGTATCGGGTGGTAAACTCACACTAATAAAGGGCAATACATTTACTCGTACCGTATCTCTAGTAATACAGCCATTATCGTTTACTGTAACAATATACTGAATAGAATCTCGTGGAAACACCAATGGGTTGCTGGAGTTGGGGTTAATAATGTTCACGTTGGGCTGCCAGCTTACCACACCTACATTGGTATTTACAATAAGCGGAAGCGTATCTACATTACAAATCAATGTATCTCTAAACGGTAGCGATATTTGTGGCCTATCTCGTACCGTGAGTACTACATCTGCCGTATCTATACATCCTTTGGTGTTACCTACAATATACTGCACTGTAAAGGTGCCTGCCGTGGGGTAGGTGTAATTGGCTATACGCAATCTGCTAGTATCGTCGGTGGCTAAAAGATTTCCAAAATCCCAACGAAAACTATTGAGGCTACCATAAGCCGTGATACTGCTATCCCTGAATTGGTAGGGGTTTAAAAAACAAGTACCAATAATATTAGGCCTTGCGGTAAACCCGGGGAAAATACCTAGCTCCAAGGAATCGGTAGCATTACAGCCGTTCGGGCCAAACACGGTTAATTTCACTTTATAAATACCAGTATCGGGGAAAGTAAAACTAGGTGTAGCTAAACTAGAATTATTGAGTGGTGAAAGTGGCACACCAAAATCCCACAGATAGCCTTGTATGCTAGAGGATGTGCTACCGTTTTCAAAGTTGTACGTAAAACTTTCACAAAAGGCCCGAGTGTTGGGATTCAGGTTGGCTTCGGCAAAATCGCAATCGCCAATGGTGATGATAAAATCTTTTCTACTTTCTGCTATTTTAACGCCATTACGCCACTCCTCAGCTGCCACACATAACACGTATTTACCTGGGATACTTGGAGCACGACCGCTAATAATACCCGTACGTGGATTAATGACTACAGCACTGCCTAACGGCTGCGACCCAGAAAAACTACCACTGTACGTAAGTGGTGGTTGAAGTAATGTAGTAATGCTGGTTTGCGGTATGGGGTTAGGATTACTACCCGAGCCACCCTGACCATCTAAGGCTGCCACAAACTTATAAGCCAGCGAATCGCCATCGGCATCAGAAGCACTATAGTCGATGGAAAAGTTCTTATCTCTACAAATAATAGCGGTATCTCTCACTACAAAACGTGCACTATTATTGGTGCCGTTGTTTATCAAAGATCGACCGGGAATGTCAGCTAAAAAAGTGGCACCAATAAATCCTCCGGTAACGTTTACCATGTTCGTACGGGTGTACCTTACCCAACTAGCATAGTATCCTTCATTGGTTTTGGGTAGGTCGATAGCACCTTCCCACTCCCCTATTTGGTAACATACATCTATATTATTGGTAAGGCAGGGAATAGCTCCGGGTGTATTACGCAAAATGGTAATACCAGTTTGGTTTGGCGATAAAGGAATTTGTGCAATCAAGGCGTTGTTAGCCTTGGAATAAATACCAATGGTAACGGATTCGCCTGCTAACTGCTGACCGCCGCTATTACACTCCCTGTACAATCGCATAGTAAATTGATACCTATCTGTATTACCATCCACGGCACTTAAAAACCTGTAAAACAATTCGCCACCGGCAATATGTGTGGCATAGGCAATGCTAGTAGTAAGCACCAGCCATGCACATAAAAAACCTATAATAATTCGTTTATATACTACCATATTTTATCACCAAATTTTTTGCGAAAAACAAGCTGCTTTCCGCTCACTATCTTATTAACACCACCACTCCTTTTTTCTCAATACGATTGTTTAAAAAATCGTCGCCCGATACTTGATACACGTAGGTACCAGCAGGCTGCTTCACACCTTTGTAAATTCCGTTCCAGCCCTGACCCAGCGTAGTAGTTTGGTATACCATCTCGCCGAGCCTATTAAACACCTGAAAATAATTTAATTTACTTATTCCCACTGCTATGGGTCGTAAAACATCGTTATTACCATCGGCATTGGGAGTAAACCCAGATGGCACCAATATAGTAGGCGATAAAGAAAATATTTTAATGGCCATTGTATCTACCGCAAAACAACCTTGAGGCGTGCTAACCCTAACCGTATATACAAAACTTTCTGTAGCACTATTAAAACGTGCTACGGGGTTGGCTATATTACTGGCCGATAAATTGACTCCCGGAAACCACTGATAAATGGTACCGCCAGTGGCTTGTAGCTGTATGGGCTGGCCTACTACGCCGCTAGTATCGTTCCCTGCAAAGGCCCTAACGGCTGGTATTTTAGTTACCTGAACGGTATCAAAAATGGTTTTATTACAAAAACTATTTCCTTGAGCACTTGCCACGTAAATGGTAGTATTGTTTATTGGAAACACAGTTGTGGCTGCAGCCGAAGAGCCAGCAAAGCCTACTGCTGGTAACCAACGGAAATTATTGGTGGTAAACCTAGCCCGCAGCCGTGCAGAATCGGAAAAACAAACACTGGTATCAGCATTTACTTGCAGAAACGGATACGGTGCGGTTTTCACAGTAAAACTACTAGTGGCTGCACAGCTACCAATGATGGCACGTAGCGTAATGTTTTGAATAGAATCTTGCACTAAAGCAGTTGCATTTTTTATAGTAGCGTTGGTAAATAAACTTGTGGGCAACCATTGAAATTCGGTAGCATTGGTTTGCGGAAAAAACTGAATAATATCTGTACGGCAAATACTGGTATCTCTTAGCGGCAGAAGCGTTACACTATCCACCACTTGTACTTGTATAGTTTTAGAGCCAATACAGCCACCTTCATTTACGGTAATGGTGTAATTAGCCGTAGCGGGTGGAAATACTTGGGGCGTGGGGCTAGTACTAGTTAACAAAAAACTATTGGGTTGCCAGCTAACGGTACTTGTAGGCGTAACATTGGCTAGTAGCATGATAGTATCCTGCCTGCATTTGATGGTATCGGCAGGTAGGCCAATGAAGGGAACATTTAAGAAAGGTAGCGATTTTGTAAGGGTATCTCTACAGCCATAGCTATTACCCACTATTAGCTGTACCGTTCTCACGGCAGGCGTGGTGTACTGATGCAAAGGATTTCTTTCGATGGATGTGAGCGACGTATCGCCAAAATTCCATCTCCAAAAATTTAAAGTGCCGTAACGGGTTTTACTAGTATCAATAAACTGAATAGGGTTTACAATACAAAAACTATTGTTGCTAAAGCCGGCCTGTAAACCTGGGTAAATTTTCACGGCTGCCGTGGCCGTATCTGAACAGCCTTGATCGCCAAACACCCTTAGCGTTACTATATACGTTCCTGTATCGGGGTAAGTGAATTGTGGCGTAGGCACAGTAGAGGTATCTGTACTAGAAGTAGGCACACCAAAATCCCACTCGTACCGCTGTATGGTAGGGTCATCGCTATTGTTCTCAAAAAAAACAGTGAAGTTTTTACAATTGGCTATCGGCAGCAACGATGCTTCAGTAAAGGAGCAATTGCTTACTTTCAAAATAAAATCTTTGCGATGCTGGTTTATCAAAACCCTGTTCCGCCATTCCGAAACCAACACATGAATTACAAACCTACCGGGCATTGCTGGCCCGATTCCTGCAATAATACCATCGCTGGAAATTTGGGCATTGGTACCTAGCGGGTCGGCCCCGGAATAGGGCGATGCATAATTGAGCGGTGTGGAATACTGTGTGGGCGGTGCAGCTACATTACTAGTACCGTTAGAGCCATTGTAGCCTTCCACCAATCGGTAACTTAAGGAATCACCATCTACGTCCAAGGCTTCAAAATTTAGTCGAAATGGTTTATTGATACATACCAAACTAGTATCCTTTACCACAAATTTAGGACTGTTGTTACCTGCCAAACCTACTTGTGTAGTACCCGGAATTTCCGTGCTATAGGTGGCACCTACATTGGTAGCTTGAGCCATATTGATTAAATTATCTACCCTGCAGCAGCGGCTCCAACTTAGTGTGTAACCATTGTCGGCATCGTTTACAGTTACTACACCTCTAAACTCAGCAAATTGATAACAAACCGTGGTATCGCCCGAAATACAAGGAATCAGGCTAGCATTTAATCGCAAGGTTTGGACACCGTTCTCGGTCATAAACATGCGAAAACTAGCGTTCAGAGTGCCCGATGGCTTGTTGTAAACCCCCATCACCACTACTTCATCGGATAATAAGGGCCCGGGTGAGCTACATTCCCTAAACAAACGCAGCGTAACACGGTAGGAACTTTGATTGATACTATTCCTACCTAAATATTCGTAATATACTTCGCCGCCAGAAATATGCCTACCCCACACACAGGTGGTAGCCAGCAGTACGCAAGCAACAAAAAGTATATTCTTTAGCATATTACAAGTTACTTAAATAGTGGCATACCGACTGTTGTAATTTTTCCGGTGCTTCTATCATACTCATATGACCTACGTTTTGTAACAAAGTAAAATAACAAATGTTGGGTAATTTGGCTTGTGCCAGCGAGTGCTGGTAAGGCACGGCCACATCGTACACACCAGCCACTATTAAAACTGGAACGTGTAGCGAGGCTAAAATATGGGAAGTATCTGGGCGTTCCCGCATAGCCAAATATTGCAGCTGTAAGGCTTCCGTAGAAAATGCTTGGGCTGCTTGCTCCATTTTTTCAATGGTTTGTTTATGCAACACCTTATGCTCTGGCGCAAACAAATTTGGTAGAGTAGTGCCTACAAAAGCGGCTCCACCAAAGTTTTCCATCAATTGAATGCCTTTGGTACGTATTAAAATTTTCTCCTCCGCATCGGCAAAACTAGTACTATGTATAAGCCCTAAGCCCAGCAACATTTCCGGAAATAACTGGGCAAAGGCCAATGCTATGTACCCGCCTAAACTATGCCCCAAAACCACGGCCTTTGGCATACCTACCTCAGCTAAAAGATGCCGCAACAATTGAGCTTGCGATGCAATGGTGGCTAATGATGGGTTATGACTACTACCACCTACCCCCGGTAAATGATACGATAAAACGGTGTACTTACTTTCATCTAAAGTGGATTTTAAACTAGCGAACACGGTTTCATCTTCTCCAAAACCATGCACCAATACTACAGGCAACGGTCCATTGCCCTGCAAAAAGAATTCAACGCTGTACTGTTGGTAGGTAAAAAATGGCATGACTATTTTGGATGGGTTGCGTAAAAAATAGAGCGACTTAAAAGTAAAACTACTATTGGCAAAAACCCGCTATTCATTTGCTGCGGAAGCCACCACCAGCCAGCTAATGTGAGCATTAACACTACACTAAGTGCAATGCTAGAAAAACGACGAGTTTTATTACTGAACCACCACAGTAAAAAAAGCGGATTTGCCCACAATAAATTAAAATTATACTTACAAGTATCGTGGTTGGTGCCTAGCCACATAAACACGAGCAATGCACCCGCCAAACCTACGATTGTAAATAAACTAGCATCTAGCACCTTACGTATTTTTGGGGAAGCCATGCGAGCCAACACTAACCAAACTAACGCTACAAAGCCAAGTATAAAAATGGGACTACTCAACCACGTTTCCGTGGCAATAGTGGTATTGTACCGCAACAAAATTTGCTCCTTGGCAAGTAAATTGGGCTTGGAAGTAGCCAAACCTTTCTGCAACATTTCTGGCAAAAACATACTTTGTTCCACACTCACCAAAGCATCGCATGGAAGGCCCAGTAAAAAATCAATACCCAATTTTTCCCAAGGGTGGTTAGCCCTATCTAGGTACTTGTGCAATAAATTTCTAAAGCTGGTGTTAGGTGGCACTATGGGTGTATGCTTGGTTATAAATAACGGCTGGCCTGTTTTTACCCAACGCAGAATACGGGTGGTACAGTTATCGTATAAAAAATGATAGGCATAGGTATTGTTGGGTGGTTGAAGATTGATTAACAATCCTTGAATGATGGCTTGGGCGGCGGTATCAGGTAAATTCAATACTTGTTCCGTAATACCACGCTGTTCGTATTGGTACAGTTGAATAAAATTGGCATAATCATCGGCCGTAACAAAGTAGGGTAAACGGCCTTGTACAAATTTGGTATAAAATTGAGGGTCGTTAAAATCGAATGTGCCGTAATTAAACACCACATCTAACAATTGCGTAGTATCTTTTAACCGTATAGCGGTGTGGCCAAACAAACTATATAGCTCGTTGCCCGGCTGGCAGGTAAGTACGCTTATTTTAGTAGCGGAAGAAAAGCGTACCTGAGCGTGCAGGTGCTCAAAACTATGGAGCACCCAACATAGCACCAGCAATAGGTATTTGTATTTCATTCCGTAAAAATATTGGTAAAATCTAGGTTTTTTACGCTAAAAAACTGGCTTTGGCAAGTTAGTGTATGATGAGAGTAGGAAAATGGCTATTTTTACCGCCTACAAAAACGGGGTTGTATTGGTTTTGACAGCATTGGTTTCTGTAGGTGTAAGCATGCAGTGCGTTGGGTAATTAGCACTTTAATCTGAATACTCAAACTATAACTGGCAATACTCAGTATGCCATGGCTGCCTAGTCTAGATAGATAGGTTTCCATTAGGGCCGCGTTGAGCAGGTTTGATTTGCCACCAAGCTCCGCCGCCGACTCAAAACCAAAGGCAAGTTGCTGCAAACAAAGGCTGTGATGTTTGCTTAAGACCATTCAGCTAAGGCTTTTACCGGTTTGTTCGGTTCCAATAAAGGCCCTACAATCAATTCCGAAATAAGCATGTAGAAAGCTTATGGCGATTGTGTTTGGACAGGGGTTCGAGCCCCCTCAACTCCACGTAAAACTCCCAGCAGGTAATACTGTTGGGAGTTTTTTATTTCGGGTAAGTTTATAAGGCTTGTTTAGTAAGGAGTAATAAAGCGGATATATGAATTTTGAAACTAATACAGTTTACTTTGGTAGATTTTGATACCCCATTCCTAAGCTCACATCGCCTTTGGCTTTGATAGATACCATAGTTTCATTGGCGGTTTTGTTTTCTATTA
>RDXK01000100.1 GCA_004292605.1 Bacteroidota bacterium | reverse complement strand
TGGAGCCTACCCATACATTTTGTAGGTAGCGTGGCACACGGGTTTAAAGATGTATTGAAAGATTTGTGTACCGGCTACGAATTGGAGTTGGGTACCGTACTAAAATCGCCTATGCCGGGCTTAATTCAGTTTCACAAGCAAAATGCCGCAAAATAGAGCGGAAAAACGCACTTTTTATTCTTTAGTTTCAGTTTTTTGCAGTTATTTGCAGTGATACCATAAAATTTGGGCTATGAGCGAGTTCCAACGCATAACTGAATCTGCCTCGCATTACCGTCATTTAGAGCAAATGACCATTGCTGAATTAGTACAGCATATAAACGAAGAAGATACAAAAGTACCACAGGCAGTAGCCAAAGCTATGCCGCACATAGAAAAACTAGTAACGGCCGTTTCCGAAAAAATGCTAGATGGCGGTAGATTATTTTACCTAGGTGCTGGCACTAGCGGTAGGCTGGGTATTTTAGATGCAAGCGAATGTCCACCCACTTACGGCGTACCACAAGGTTTGGTAATAGGAATTATAGCAGGTGGCGATAAAGCCATACGAGAAGCGGTAGAATTTGCAGAAGATAGCAACGAAGAAGGTTGGAACGATTTACAGCGATTCAATATTACTGATAAGGATTTTGTAATAGGCCTAGCGGCTAGCGGCACCACACCCTATGTAATAGGGGCTTTGCAGCATTGCCGCCAAAACGGAATTAGCACCGGTAGTATTTGCTGCAACCCCAATGCACCAGTATCTGCAGCGGCCGATTATCCGGTAGAAGTAGTGGTAGGGCCAGAATTTGTTACAGGTAGCACCCGTATGAAAAGCGGTACGGCACAAAAACTGGTATTAAATATGGTTTCTACAGCGGCTATGATACAGCTAGGCAGGGTAGAAGATAACCAAATGGTGAATATGCAACTTAGCAATGAAAAATTAGTAGATAGAGGTATACGTATGGTAATGAACCGCCTAGGTACCAACGACTATACCGAGGCGAAAAATTTGCTGCTTACCCATGGCAGTGTAAAAAAAGTATTGCTGGCAGTAACTAAAGAACCAGCATAGCAAAATAAAGGCAACCAAAACGGTTGCCTTTTTTACTACACAAAAACTGTATTTTGGCCTCTGAAAATTTACAACAATGAAATACAGGTTTTTGGCTGCCATGTTAGCTTTTTGGGTAGGTGCTTCTACTTACGCCCAAAATAATGCGGCCCCCGTGGTGCCTTGGATAAAACAAGGAAATGTATATGAAGTAAATGTGCGGCAGTACACGCCAGAAGGCACATTTAATGCCTTTGCAAAACATTTGCCACGATTGAAAGCAATGGGTGTACAAACCCTGTGGTTTATGCCTATAACACCTATTAGCGTAAAAGATAGAAAAGGCCATTTAGGTAGTTATTATGCCGTAGCCAATTACACACAGGTTTCGCCAGAATTTGGCACACTAACCGATTGGAAAGCATTGGTAAAACAATGCCATGCCTTGGGTTTTAAAGTAATTATAGATTGGGTAGCCAACCATACGGGTGCCGATAATCCTTGGCTTACCAAACACCCACAATTCTTCAAAAGAGATGCTGCTGGTAATGCCATGGTGGCGTACGACTGGACCGATACCAGAAAGCTGGATTACGCTAATGCAGAACTAGCCGATAGTATGATTGCTGCCATGAAATACTGGGTTACAGAAACTGGAATAGACGGTTTTAGATGCGATGTAGCAATGGAAGTACCCGCTAGTTTTTGGAGCAAGTGTATTAAAACATTGCAGCAAACCAAGCCGTTATTCATGTTGGCCGAAGGCGATGATGCTTGGCTACACGAAGCAGGTTTTAATGCTAGTTACTGCTGGGAATATTTTGCTATGAGTAAAAGAGTAGCTATGCATGAACGACCAGCCTTTGCCTTAGATAGTGTTTTAACCAAGTATAAAAATACCTATCCAGCCAATTTTATGAAGCTGTATTTTACCAGCAATCACGATGAAAACAGCTGGAATAAGGCCGATTACGCTACCATGCCCGGTGCCATTCATGCACCCTTTGGCGTACTTACTTTTACATTGCCTAACAGCTTGCCCTTAATTTATAGCGGACAGGAAGAGCCAGTGGCAGATAGCATTAGCTTTTTTTATAAAGATGCGATACCATTTAAAAATTATAACCGTGCACCTTTTTACCAAAAACTTATTCAGCTACGCAATAGTATTCCGGCGTTGGCCTACGATGCCAATGGCTACAAAGTGGGCTTGGCCGATGGCAAGGATAATGTAGTGTACGCATTTGTACGAGAGGCTGGTAATAGCAAAGTGCTGGTGGTGGTAAACTTATCTCGCAGGCCGCAAACCATTACCTTGGTAGATAAAGCCATACGTGGTAAAGCCACTGAAATGTTTAGTAACAAAGTGGTGGATTTTTCAGCTTCAAAGCTAACTGTGGAACCTTGGGGTTACCAAGTGTATAAATTTTAAAAAATAAATTGCGTCGTTAAATTTTTATTTCCATATTTGCTTTGCAATGAAAACAATTCAAAAAACATATTGGTGGTGGCATCATCTTCGCTCTGGTGAATGATTGGTGTATACCGCTATATACGTATAAACGTTTTCTAGCCCCAGTCATTCAAATGATTGGGGTTTTTTTATGATATAATTTATGAGTAAAAAAATTGTTTTTTCTACCACATCCAAAAAGCTCCTGGCCGATTTGTGTACGCCTGTAGGTATTTACCTGCGTATACGCGACAAGTTTAGAGATAGCTTTTTGCTAGAAAGTGCCGATTTTAACGCTAGTAATAAGGCCTATTCCTTTATTTGTGTAAATGCAGTAGCCGGTATAGAACTGGTAAATACACAAGTGGAATGGAAGTACCCCAACCAAGAGGCTAAAAAGCTAAACCTGCCCAATGGTAAGGAATGCATGGAGCAATTAACCAGTTTTTTTCAAGCATTTCAGCCCACACAAGGCAGTACTGAAGAGGCTTTTGCCCAAGGTTTTTATGGCTACACCGCCTACGATGCCATCACTATGTTTGAACCTAATGTGCCGGTGCGGCCGCAAGAAGATGGCCTTCAAATTCCTCAGTTGCGGTACCGTATGTTTCAGTATGTAATAGCTATACATCATTTTAAAAATGAAATGTATTTGCTGGAAAATCATTTTACGGGTATACCGTCGCAGATGGATTATGTAGAACAGCTAATTACTAGTACAGATGTGCCATCGTACCCATTTGCTTTACAAGGAACGGAAACCAGTAATTGTAGCAACGATGAATACCTGACTATGGTGAAGGAAGGCATCAAAAATTGCCAACTAGGTAATGTGTTTCAAATAGTGGTAAGTAGGCGTTTTCAGCAGCGATTTAAGGGCGATGATTTTAATGTTTATCGCAGCTTACGCAATGTAAATCCGTCACCATATTTGTTCTACTTTGATTATGGTAATTATCGTATCATGGGATCGTCGCCTGAAAGTCAGTTGATCGTCCAAAATAATGTAGCCATCATGCACCCAATAGCTGGTACGGTAAAACGCACGGGTGATGATGCGGTAGATACCGAAGCCGCCAATCTTTTACTAGCCAATGCCAAAGAAAACGCAGAACATACCATGCTGGTAGATTTAGCTAGAAACGATTTAAGCCGGGTGGGCACACAAACACGGGTAACCAAGTTAAAAGAAATTCAAACTTTTTCTCATGTAATACATATGGTAAGCGAGGTGCAAACGAATTTGCTGCCCACACATGCTTATTGGAGTGCCATGAAAGCCACATTTCCCGCAGGTACTTTATCTGGTGCACCCAAGGTAAAAGCTATGCAACTTATAACGGAACTAGAACCTACTGCAAGGGGTACTTATGGCGGTGCCATTGGTTTTTGGGGCTGTAATGGTAGCTGTAACCATGCCATATTAATTCGTAGCTTTTTTAGTAAAAACAATACGCTGTATTACCAAGCGGGTGCTGGTGTAGTAGTAAATAGTTCGCCGCAAAGTGAATTGGAAGAGGTAAATAATAAATTGGCAGCTTTGAAAAAAGCTATTGAAAACGCAGAAAAAATTTCCTAATGAACCTACGTATAGCAGTAATAGATAATTACGATTCCTTTACTTATAATTTGGTGCACTATCTTGAAAAAATTGTGGAACCAGCAGTCACTGTTTTTAGAAACGATGAAGTAACCGTAGAGCAGCTAAAAGCCTTTGATGCTATTGTAATTTCACCCGGCCCGGGCTTACCTTCAGAAAGTGGTATAACGTTGCCAGTGATTGACCAATTACATACATCAAAACCCATACTGGGTGTATGTTTGGGGCACCAAGCTATTGGAGAATATTTTGGCGGTACATTGTTAAATTTACCCCAGGTATTTCACGGTATTGCCACGCCTATTCAAATTGATTCGAAAAAAGATGTGGCAGGTATTTTTAACAACTTGCCCAATAGTATTGAAGTGGGCCGTTACCATAGCTGGGTAGTAGCCAACGAAAATTTTCCGAGTTGTTTACATATTACTGCCGTAGATGAATGGGGTAATTGTATGGCTTTACAGCACCAACAATACCATATTACTGGCGTACAATTTCACCCCGAAAGTATTTTAACGCCACAAGGAGAAACCATATTAAAAAATTGGATTTTATCTATTCAATAGCATGACAAATATTTTAGCCAAATTATTTAGGCACCAATCTTTATCGGCCACGGAAGCAGAAAACATATTATTAGAAATTGCCAATGGTAAATATTCTGATTATGAGGTTACGGCGTTTACTACAGTGTACCTAATGAGGAGTATCACGCTGCCGGAACTGCAGGGTTTTAGAAATGCATTACTGCAGTTAGCTATCCCTTGTAAATTGGTAGCTACTAATAGCATTGATATTGTGGGCACGGGTGGCGATGGAAAAAATACTTTCAACATCTCTACATTGGCATGTTTTGTAGTGGCAGGTGCCGGTGGTACCATTATTAAACATGGAAACTATAGTGCATCCAGCGTTAGTGGTAGCAGCAATGTATTGGAGCAATTAGGCTACCGGTTTAGTAACAACGAGGCAAAACTTCAAAACGAATTAGATAAAATAGGTATTTGTTTTTTACATGCTCCACTATTTCATCCGGCATTAAAAAGGGTGGCTCCTATGCGAAAAAATTTAGCCGTTCGTACGTTCTTTAATATGCTCGGTCCATTGGTAAATCCGGCACGCCCAAGCTATCAACTCATTGGTACGGGAACGCTAGAAATTGCTCGTTTGTACAATTATTTATTGCAGCAAACGGAAGAAAATTATACCATTATTCATGGCTTAGATGGCTATGATGAAATAAGTCTTACGGCCGATACAAAGTTCATAACTCCTGCAGGCGAGAATATTTACGACAGTGTTTATTTAGGTGGTCGAGAAGTATTTGGCGAAGATTTATCGGTAGGCAGCTCTGTGGATGATGCAGCTGCTTTGTTTCTTCAAATTCTACAAGGCCAAGGTACCTGGGCACAAAATGCTGTAGTGCTTGCCAATGCTGCTGCCGCTATTCACGGGGCGGGGTTAAGTAGTACTTATCAGCAAGCATACCAGCAAGCTGTAGAAAGTTTAGAATCGAAAGCAGCGCTGGAAAAATTTACCCAATTAATGAATTTACAAACTATATAAATGACCACTATTCTTGATAAAATTGTAGCGTACAAGCAGCAGGAAGTTGCCGCTGCCAAGCAGCAGGTAAGTTTGGAACAATTGAAGGACTCTGCCTACTACCATCGTCAACCATTGCAGCTAACCCAATCTTTGCAGAAAAGTACGGTGCCCATTATTGCGGAGTTTAAACGGGCTTCGCCATCAAAAGGTATCATTAATGCCCATGCATCTTTACAGGAAACAGTAGAGGCTTACGCACTTCATGCTTCGGCGGTTTCTATACTTACTGATGAGCCTAGCTTTCACGGAAATTTACAGCACGTAAGGCAAATGGCAGAGATACAAGTGCCTATACTTCGTAAAGATTTTATGATTGATGCTTATCAAATTCATGAAGCGAAAGCCGCTGGTGCATCTATCATATTACTAATAGCCGCTATACTTTCAAAACTGGAAATAGAAGCATTTACCGCATTAGCTCATGAACTGGGGATGCAGGTGTTGCTAGAACTTCATCACCCATCCGAATTAGATAAAGTAGTAGAAACGGTGGACACTATTGGCGTAAATAATAGAAACTTACAAACCTTTGAAGTTAACCCGCTGCATGTATTAAGCGTAAAGCCATTGTTACCCACCCACATACCACTGATTGCAGAAAGTGGTTTACAGTCTATCGAAACTGTTGTACATTTATACAGAAACGGTTGTGTTGGTTTTTTAATGGGAGAGCATTTTATGAAGCAACCCATTCCGGCGATTGCATTTGCCCAATTTGTAGAACAATTAAAACAGGGCATTTATGAGAGTTAAAGTTTGTGGTGTTACAAGTTTACAGCAATTACATGCTATTGATGAAGCAGGAGCCGATTTTGTAGGGATGATTTTTTATCACAAATCACCTCGTTTTGCTCCCAAAACATTACAAGGAGTAGATGTAAAAAAAGCTAAGCTAAAAAGCTATAAAGTAGGCGTTTTTGTAAATGCTGCTTACGATGAAGTGATGACGCAGATAGATTTGTTTGGGCTAGATATGGTGCAGCTACATGGCAATGAAACGCCCTACCAATGCGAAAAAATTAGCAACTATATCCAAGTAATTAAAGCATTTCGCATCACTGAGTTCGACCATGTAGAGTGGAAGATTAAAGATTTTTATGCCGATAGCGATTTGTTTTTATTCGATAGCGGCATTACCGCAGAAGGAGAAGGAGCCTATGGCGGAACGGGTAGAAAATTTAACTGGAGTCGACTGAAAGGGTTGCAAATAGGTAAGCCCTACTTTTTGAGTGGGGGCATTAGTCCTACGGATACGGAGGCCCTGCAAATATTTAAACAGGATATTGTGGCGAAGGATTTATTTGCCGTAGATGTAAATAGTAAGTTTGAAATAGAACCCGGTATTAAGAATATAGAATTGGTAAGCAATTTTATTAAAAGTGTAAAGCAATAGAACTATGAGTGTGGTGAAAAGTAAACCATCGTTAGATGGATTTTATGGTGAGTTTGGCGGAGCCTTTGTTCCGGAAATGTTGTATGCTAATGTAACCCAGTTACAGCAGCAATATGTAGAAATAATTGCAGAGCCATCTTTCCAAAAGGAGTTAAACGATTTACTTAGGCATTTTGTGGGTAGGCCCACCCCTTTGTATTTTGCTAGCAATACTAGCCGCCTACTAAATACAAATATTTATTTTAAACGGGAAGATTTATGCCATACTGGTGCCCATAAAATTAACAATGCTCTCGGCCAAATTCTATTGGCAGAGCGTTTGGGTAAAACCCGAATTATTGCAGAAACAGGTGCTGGCCAGCATGGTGTAGCTACGGCCACAGCGTGTGCCTTGCGAGGGCTTGAATGTATAGTGTACATGGGTGAAAAAGATATTCAACGCCAAGCCCCAAACGTTGCTCGTATGCGTATGTTAGGTGCTACCGTAGTACCTGCCACTAGTGGAAGTAAAACCCTGAAAGATGCTACCAACGAAGCCATAAGGGATTGGATAACCAATGCAGAAAATACCCATTATATTATTGGTAGCGTGGTGGGGCCACACCCTTATCCAGATTTAGTAACAAAATTTCAAAAAATAATTGGTGAAGAAATAGAACAACAGTTATTGACCCAAACGGGCACTGCTTTGCCCACCCATGTAATAGCCTGCGTAGGGGGTGGTAGCAATGCTGCGGGTGCTTTTTATAATTTTATTGAGCAGCCTAGTGTGCAATTAATTTCAGTGGAGGCTGGCGGCGAAGGCGTACATTCTGGTAAGTCGGCCGCCACCACACAGTTAGGTACCGTTGGCGTATTGCATGGTAGCAAAAGTTTGGTAATGCAAACAGCGGACGGACAAGTGATAGAACCACACAGTATTTCTGCAGGGCTCGATTATCCGGGCATAGGGCCGCTGCATGCCTATTTATACAAAACAGAAAGGGCTAGTTTTTATAATGTTACCGATGTGGAAGCTATAGAAGCTGCGTTTGCAACTACCAAAACCGAAGGTATTATTCCGGCATTGGAAACCGCTCATGCGTTGGCCATACTATCCAAGCTTACTTGGAAGCCTAGCGATGTGGTGGTAGTTTGTTTTAGTGGCCGCGGCGATAAAGATTTAGCAACGTATATGCCCTTTTTGAAATAATGAGTATGATTACCATTCGTTCCTTTGAACCAAAAGATGCTGCCATATTTAAGCAGCTCAATATTGAGTGGCTGGAAACCTATTTTGAGGTAGAGCCAATAGATGAGTTTGTGTTATCGAACCCAATAGAACAAATTATAGAGCCCGGTGGTTTTATATTCATGGCCGAGCTAGATAATGAGGTGGTGGGAACATTTGCGTTTAAGAAAGATGCAGAGGGTTTTATGGAGCTTACAAAAATGGCGGTTCTACCCGCTATTCGTGGTGGTGGTGTAGGTAAAGTATTATTAGCATTTGCCATCGAATTTGCAGGCCAACAGCAATGGCCATTTATTTATTTGTATTCCAATACCAAGTTGGCACCTGCTATTCACTTATACCGAAAAGTAGGTTTTATAGAGGAGGTTTTGGATGCCTCTTTATACAAAAGAGCTAATATAAAAATGAGATATTCCTTACATGAAAAATAACAGTTCTTCCTTATCTGCCGCTATGCATGGGAAAGATTTAGCCATGTATTTCACCGCCGGATTTCCGGTGGTAGATAGTACCGTGGATATTATACAATCCTTAGATGCCGCTGGTGTACCCATTATAGAAATTGGCATGCCCTATAGCGATCCTGTGGCAGATGGGCCGGTAATTCAGCAGAGCAATTTACAGGCTATTGAAAATGGAATGACGCTAGAATTATTGTTCCAACAATTAAAAAATTTGCCACCCTTACAATCGCACTTGTATTTAATGGGTTATATCAATCCTATCATGCAGTTTGGTGTGGACAGGTTTTGTACACTAGCACAGTCGGTAGGTATAAAAGGCTGTATTTTGCCCGATTTACCACCGGAATTATATGCCGCTAGCTACCAACCCATTTTTGAAAAGTATGGGTTAAAAATTGTATTTCTTATTACGCCTCAAACCACGGTAGAGCGTATAAAGTTGATAGATACGTTGGCTACTGGTTTTGTGTATGCTGTAAGTAGTAATACCATTACAGGTAAGGCGGGTAACAATTCTGCTGAAGCTATTGAAGCTTATTTGCTGCAAGCAAAAACCTTGGTTGTGAAAAATAAATTAATGGTAGGTTTTGGAATTGCCACGGGCAAGGCTTTACACAAGGTTTGTGAAATTGCCGATGGCGGCATTGTCGGTACTGCGTTTATAAAGGAGCTAGCCCAAACTACCGATGTAGTGAGCGTAACAACGAATTTTATTCAGCAAATTGCGGAGGGCTATCATGAGTAAAGTAGTAGTGCTTCAATACAATGCTGGTAATACGCAGAGTGTGTTGTTTGCCTTGGAGCGTTTGGGTATTACAGCGGAATTAAGTAACCATGCCGAAACTATTTTAGCAGCCGATAAAGTAATTTTCCCAGGTGTGGGTGAAGCTAGTACGGCTATGCGGTATTTACAGCAGCATGGTTTGCATCAATTAATTCCTACCCTTACACAGCCAGTGTTGGGCGTTTGTTTGGGAATGCAGTTGTTGTGCCAATCGTCAGAAGAAAACAACACTAAGTGCCTTGGGATTTTTGATACGGAAGTGATAAAATTTCCTTTGGATGGAGGTGAAAAAGTTCCGCACATGGGCTGGAATAACATCAGTATGAGCAATAGTATTTTATTTCAAAATATACCTGCTAATGCATATGTTTACTTTGTACATAGCTATTACGCAAAGGCCTGTAATGCTACGGTAGCAACAGCTAATTACATAGTGCCATTTAGTGCAGCCTTACAAAAAAATAACTTTTACGGCGTACAGTTTCACCCGGAAAAAAGTGCGGCAGTAGGTGCCACCATTATTGAAAACTTTATAAAGTCGGCCTAATGACAATTATTCCAGCAATAGATATTATAGATGGTAAATGTGTACGCTTAACAGAAGGTAATTACGCCGAGAAAAAAATTTACAACGAGCATCCACTAGAGGTAGCAAAGCAATTGGAAGATGCTGGTATACAGCGATTACATTTGGTAGATTTAGATGGTGCCAAACAGGGCCAAATTATCAATTGGAAAGTATTAGAGAGTATTGCGAGTAAAACCCGTTTAGTAATAGATTTTGGAGGAGGTGTTTCTACCGAAGATCATTGCCGTTCGGTACTTTCGTCGGGCGCTAGGTACATTACGGTAGGAAGCGTAGCAGCAAAAAAGCCTGCCATTTTTTTACAATGGTTGGAACAGTTTGGAAGTGATTATTTCTTTTTAGGAGCCGATGTAAAAGATAATTTTATTGCCACAGCAGGTTGGTTAGAAGCTAGCAGTTGGCAGGCTATAGATTTTATACAACACTATGTAGAAAAAGGTATTCAACATATTTTTTGTACAGATATTTCAAAGGATGGTAAGCTAGCGGGTCCGGGATTAGCATTGTACCAAACTATTCTAGATGCTGTGCCCGGTGTACAGTTGGTGGCTAGTGGCGGTGTGGCTACTTTACAGCACTTAGATGAATTGAAAACTGTTGGTTGCCAAGCTGCCATAGTAGGCAAAGCCATTTATGAACAAACCATTCGTTTGCCTGAATTAACTACTTGGATAGAAAAAAATAGCTATGTTAACTAAACGCATTGTACCCTGCCTTGATATTAAAAATGGACGAACCGTAAAAGGCGTAAATTTTGAAAATATTGTTGATGCTGGTAACCCGGTGGAGCTAGCGGCTTTGTATGCTGAGCAAGGTGCAGATGAACTGGTTTTTTTAGACATTACCGCCACACTAGAGGAACGTAAAACACTGGTGGGTTTGGTTACCGATGTGGCTCGGCAAATTAATATTCCCTTCACAGTGGGTGGTGGTATTAGCAGTGTCGAAGATGCTAGACGATTGATTTATGCCGGGGCGGATAAAATTTCTGTGAATTCATCGGCATTTTATCGCCCAGAACTTATTACCGAACTTGCCACGGAATTTGGTAGCCAATGTGTGGTAGTAGCTATAGATACAAAATTAGCCGATGACGGAAATTGGTATGTTTACACAAAGGGCGGTACCGTTTCTACAGGGGTGCTTTGTGTGCAATGGGCACTGCAAGCACAGCAATTAGGTGCTGGCGAAATTTTACTTACTTCTATGAATAGCGATGGTACCAAGGCGGGTTTTTCTTTAGATATTACCGGGCAGGTGGCAGCCGCCGTAAATATTCCCGTCATTGCTAGCGGTGGTGGCGGTTCCATGCAGCATTTTGAAGATGTATTTGTACAAACACAAGCTACGGCGGCCCTAGCAGCTAGTGTATTTCACTTTGGTAGTATTTCCATTCCTGCTTTAAAGCAATATTTGGCCAGTAAAAACGTTTTAGTTCGTATTTAAATAGTGTACATGAATTTTAGTAAATACAGTGATGGATTAATACCGGCAATAGTACAGGATGCTATTACCCAAAAGGTATTGATGCTGGGTTTTATGAATCAGGAATCGGTAGATGCTACTAGGCAACTACAGAAAGTTACTTTTTTTAGTAGATCGAAAAATAGGTTGTGGACCAAAGGCGAGGAGAGTGGTAACTATTTGGAATTTGTTTCCATGCAAGAAGACTGCGATGCCGATACACTATTGGTAAAAGCCATTCCTGTGGGGCCAGTTTGCCATACGGGAACGGATACTTGTTTTGCCGAAAGCAATACAGGTATTGGGTTTCTTACAAAATTGGAAAGTATTATTGAACAACGAAAGCAAGCAGATGCTAGCGAAAGCTATGTAAGCAGTTTATTTGTTAAAGGTTTGAATAAAATTGCCCAAAAAGTAGGTGAAGAAGCTGTAGAAGTGGTAATTGAGGCGAAAGACAACAATGAACACTTATTTTTGAACGAAGCTGCAGATTTGCTTTTTCATTACTTGATTCTTTTGCGAGCAAAAGAAACTAATTTGCAGGCAGTAGTAGATATTTTACAAAAACGACATACAAAATGAAAAAATTAGTAGGCGTAGTAGGTTTTTTAGGGGCTGTATTATTGGCGCAAGCTCAAGCGGCAGGTTTTCAAATAAATGGTACCGTTACGGGTTTAACCAATGGTACGGAAGTGTCAATCACCTCAGCCGATAAGCCAACGGAGCCAGCTGCAAAAGCTGTAGCAAACGACGGCAAGTTTGTACTAAAAGGTGCCGTAGTGGAACCAGGTTTGTACCAGTTAGCCCTGGGCAAGCAAACAAAAGCATTTATATTTTTAGATAACAGTACGCTTTCCGTAGAAGGCGATGCAGCTGGAACACTACAGGTGAAGGGTTCCCAACTACACCAAGATTTTGTAGATTTTCAGCAATCATTCAACGGTGTTTTTCAACAGCTAAATGAAGTTAGTAAAAAGGCTCAAGAACAGGGCGTAACCAACGAATTAAGGAGTCAATACACGGCGTTGCAAACACAGGCTGAAAAGCTTACCAATGAGTTTGTAGCTACCCATAAAAACAGCATCATTGGTGCGTTAACTATACTTACGACGCTGCAAATGAACGATGATATTTCATTGTTAACTAATCGGTTTAACATGCTTAGTACTTCTGTACAAAGTAGTAGTTACGGTAAGCAGATTAAGCAAAAAATAGACGAGGCTAGTATAGGTGCCGTAGGTACACAAGCCATAGAGTTTTCACAGAAAGATGCCAATGGCAAGGATATTACGTTAAGTAGTTTCCGTGGCAAATATGTTTTGGTAGATTTTTGGGCTAGTTGGTGTGGCCCTTGTCGCCGTGAAAATCCGAATGTGGTAAAGGCCTATGAGACTTACAAGAACAAAAATTTCACCATTTTGGGTGTATCCTTTGATCAAGAAAAAGATAAATGGTTAAAAGCTGTAAAGGACGATCAATTGGCTTGGGCACAGGTAAGCGATTTAAAGGGTTGGAGCAATGAAGTAGGCCGCATTTATAAAATAAGCAGCATACCACAGAATTTATTGATTGACCCTTCAGGAAAAATTATCGCCAAAAACCTTCGTGGCGAGGAGCTTTCAGCTAAGTTGCAGGCGCTTTTGAAATAGGCGTTGTAGGGTATGAGTTGGTGTTTAGTCCCCGCATCATGCTATAATGGTGAGAAGACTAAAGGGCTGCATTTTAATACAAAATGCAGCCCTTTTCTACATATACACACCAAATCTAGGGCAACGCTATTTGGTTTTCATCGTATACAATTATCTCAGGCTTGCCTTTAAACTCTATTAATTTACCTGTAAAACATACATTCTTATCTTTCCAATTGGTTTCTGGGTTGGCGTATTTCTCTCTTAATGCTTTTGGTAGCACTACAGTAAGCGGACTGTTAGGAAAAGCAGCACCTACATTAATAAGCGTTTGTTGGTTTTTACTTTGTTCAAAAAAGCGACCGCCAAATACCTGGGCACATATTTTTACACTATCGCCCATGTGTTTTGAAATGTCAGCAATATCTATCTGCTTTTGGGCAAATGCCTGTGTACTACCTAATACGCAAGCCAGCATCCATATTTTTTTCATATAATTTTTTTGGGCTAAGTTAAAATTTACCGCCTTCCTGAGCAAACTCTATTGTTTTTTCTAAGGAATCTAACAGAAATAAGTTCGGCAGTTTCACCGTTACTCTTTCCGTAAGTGGGCCAGAAAATACAAGTTTCTGGTGTTTGAATGTTTTGGCAAGCGTAAACACATATTCATCTACCGAATTTGCAGCAAAATTGGTAATAATATGAAAGTACAAATGGGTTACATGGTGCCTGTCTATAATAGTAGCTATGTCTTCTATTTTTACATTTGAGCCAATGTAGAGTAGCTGTACATTTCGGCTTTTAAGCATATAATGCATCATCAGCAAAGGCATTTCATGTAGTTCGCCTTCTGGCGTAAATAACAAGTATTTTTCAGCTGCTCCTGTGTTTTGGTTTCTTACGCCCAATTTATCTATGGCAGTAATTATTTTCCTGCGTATGATGTTGGTACTAAAATGCTCTTGTGCAGGCAAGGCGGTTTCGTTTAACCACATAGCCCCAATTTGTACCAAAAACGGATAAATAATTTGGATAATACATTTGCCGAAATCGTACTTAGCTAAAGCAGTATCTAACACACTTTCAAAACCTACTTCGTCAAAATCCAGCGTGTGTTCCAGCAGGTTGGCAATTAAATTTTTGTCGGAATTATCTTCTATCGCATCTATTAGCGTTAGCGATTTTAAGTCTTCAATTTTTAGTTTAGCTATTTGAGAAATTTTTACCCCTTTCTTGTATAAAAATGCTACCCGCAAAATATGTTTCAAATCTTCCGCATCATAATAGCGGTGATTGCTATCTTTTCTTTTGGGTACTATAATCTGGTAGCGTTGCTCCCAAATTCGTAGCGTGTGGGCCTTTATACCACTTAGGTTTTCTATATCTTTTATAGTAAACTTATTCATCCGGCGAAAGGTATTTGAATAGCTATTTGCACCGATGCATTGTTTAAACATCATGCAGGAATATTGAAACTGTTTATTTAAACCTTATAAAACTTGTTGTAATATTTTCCAATTGTTGTTTACTAACACCTGGGCGATTGTTGTTGCAAGCCAATAGCAAAACCCTATTTTTACCACATAAAATTGTACTATGGGCTGGATAATTTTTTTAGTAGGTGCCGCTGGTTGGCATTATGGTATCATGGGTTTATTTAAAAAACAAGGCTTGGAAGCATGGAAGGCCTGGGTGCCTTTTTATAATACTTGGTGTATAGTACAAGCTACGGAGCTACCCAAATTTTGGTTTTACTTACAGTTTATCCCGGTGGTAGGGCAGTTTATTACCATTTGGATAACCATTATTTACACCATGCATTTTGGTAGGTTTAGTTTTATTGATCATGCCGGTGCTGCTGTAGTACCGTTTATCTATTTTCCTTACGCTGCACATGCTAAGGATATAAAATGGCGTGGAAAAGAGGTAGTAAAACACTATGAAAAAAGTACGGTAAGGGAGTGGGCGGATGCCGCCATATTTGCTGTAGTAGCTGCTACAATTATTAGAACGTTTGTGTTTGAAGCGTATACCATACCTACAGAAAGTATGGAGAAAACACTACTAGTGAACGACTTTTTGTTTGTAAATAAAGTAGCGTACGGGCCACGTATACCTCAAACGCCGCTTAGCTTTCCGTTTGTGCATAATACCATGCCTTATTCTATAACCACGCCAAGTTATTTACAATGGATTCAGATACCTTATACACGTTTACCTGGTTACGAAAAGGTGGAACGCAATGATGTGGTAGTATTTAATTTCCCCGCAGGCGATACCATTATAAACTTGGCAGATTATGGTAGCAAGCGACCTTATTACGATGTTTTGCGATACGAGTTTCAAGGAAATCGAGAAGCTTTGTTTCAGCAGTTTCCTATATTGGTGCATCCCATGGATAAAACCGATAATTACATCAAACGTTGCGTAGCTATACCCAACGATGTTTTAGAATTACGTGGCGGGCAGCTGTTTATAAACAACAATCCAGCACTAGTACCAGAAGGTTCCCAAATAGATTATATAGTAAAAACAAAAGCACCTTTTACCGACGATTTTTTGGTAAATGTTTTAGGCATTGACGACGTGACTGATAACAACGGACAAATGGAAGCTGTGCCAGGTAGCAATGGTGTATACCGAATGAACGTTACACCCAGCGAACTAGCTCAACTAAAGCAACAACCCAATGTAGATAGTGCTACCGTGATGCAGGATAATTACAAGGGTATTAACTTTCCGCACGACCAAGCCCATGCAAATTTTAGTACGGATAATTTTGGTCCGTTAAAGGTACCAGCAAAAGGTAGTACTGTACAATTAACGGCGGAGAATATTGCTATTTATCGCCGCATAATTACTACATATGAAGCCAATACTTTGGTGGAAAAAGATGGTCAGTTTATCATCAATGGCAAGCCCACTAATAGTTACACCTTTAAGCTGAATTATTACTGGATGATGGGCGATAATAGACACCGCAGCCAGGATAGCCGCTTTTGGGGTTTTGTACCAGAAACACATGTGGTGGGTAAAGCATCGCTTATTTGGATGAGTTATGGAAAAACGGGGATACGTTTTAACAGAATAATGAAGGTTATTAAATAGATATTGCCTTATCTTAGCCAACCGAATAAAAGTGGGGGTCCTCAAATAAGAAATTATTGAGGACTTTTTTTATACCAAAAATTTACCCAGTATGCCCCATAAAAATACCTATCACTTTGAGTTTGAAGTGTATGATGGCATTGAAAATTTAACCGAGGAAGATGCTTGGTTATTGCAAGAAGCGAGGGAAGTTACAGAACATGCGTATGCACCATACAGCAATTTTCAAGTAGGTGCGGCGGCCAGGCTGATGAACGGCGAAATAGTGGCCGGTACCAACCAAGAGAATGCCAGTTTCCCCGTGGGCCTATGTGCTGAAAGGGTTTTGCTAGCTACTGCTGCCAGCGTGTTTCCAAAAGTGCCTATACATACCATGGCTATTAGCTACCATAACAATAACGGGGAGAGCAATCACCCTATCAGTCCGTGTGGTGTTTGCCGCCAGAGTTTGTTAGAATATGAGCAGCGTGTAAAACTACCCATAAGGTTAATATTAGGTGGGCTGGAGGGAAAAGTATACGTAATACCACAAGCTAGTATGCTGCTACCGTTGAGCTTTACAAGCGAGGATTTGGTGTAGCCACTTTTAATATTATCTAATAATTGCTGCTAGTAATTGAAAATTGTACCAAGCTACTGTACAAACAGCGGTAGAAACTACCTAGTGACCGTAATTTATTCGAACAGTATGCTAGATTAGTAAAAGCGGCTAACTATTTGTGAGCTAGCATGTTAATACTTATTATATACAACCGATATTTGCACAATAACCCATTGGTATGAACATATCCTTCGACAATACCGAAGTAGCTTTTGCCTACAAATCCACTAAGGAGCTAAAAGGTGCCAAATTTTTATTTCAAACCATGGCCTACGATTGGTTTGTGAAAGTAGGCGTGCGTCTTACACCGTTTTTAATGAAAACTGGTTTGCCAGTGCATGGGTTAATTCGTAAAACTATTTTCAAACAGTTTGTAGGTGGCGAATCGCTGGAACAAACAGCTCCTTTAGCCGCTGAATTAGGTAAGCATCATGTACAAGTGATATTAGATTATGGTGTAGAGGGTGCCGAAGGTGAAGATAATTTTGACCATGCCACTCAGGAATTTATAAAAGTATTAGAGTACGCTAGTAAGCAGCCTAATATTCCGATTATTAGTATTAAGGTTACGGGTTTTGCACGGTTTGCATTGTTACAAAAACTAAATGAAGCTCCCCGTCTGCGTAGCGGTATACACGATCATGAAGCCGAAGAGCAAGAATGGAACCGTGTACGCCAACGCATGGAAGCTATTTGTAAAAAGGCCGCAGAAGTAGGCGTAGGTGTATTGGTAGATGCGGAGGAGAGTTGGATACAAGACCCTGTAGACCGACTAACCATAGAAATGATGGAAAAGTTTAATACACAAAAAGCCGTGGTTTATAATACAGTACAGCTGTACCGCCACGATAGGTACGCTTTTCTACAACTTTCGCATAAAATAGCACAGAGCAAAAATTTTATTTTAGGTGTAAAACTGGTACGGGGTGCTTACATGGAAAAAGAGCGTGCCCGTGCACAAGAAAAAGGTTATCCCAGCCCGATACAAAGTACCAAAGATGCAAGCGATAAAGATTTTAATAAAGCTATTGGTTTTTGTTTGGAGCATATAGCTAACACATCGGTTATTATAGCGTCGCATAATGAAAGCAGTAATTTACTAGCAACGGAAATATTGGCAGAAAAGGGTTTAGCATTTAACCACCCTAATGTGCATTTTTCACAGCTGTTTGGCATGAGCGATAATATCACTTTTAACCTTGCCAAAGCTGGCTGTAATGTAAGTAAGTACTTGCCTTTTGGTCCTATTAGAGATGTAATTCCTTACCTGATGCGTAGGGCTCAGGAGAATAGTAGTATTAGCGGACAAACAGGTAGGGAGCTAGGCCTTATAGAAAAAGAGCTTACTCGCCGGAAAGGGTTAGTTGCATAATATAATCGTTCATAAAAAAGCCATTGCCGATGTCAAAGTCTTCCTCGGCAATGATTACAAAACCTTGTTTTTGGTAGAAGCCCACTGCTGGGTTAGCACGGTTTACCTGCAATTGTACATGGGTAGCATGCTGCTGTGCGGCCGCCTGTACAGCTGTATGTAATAGCAGTTTTCCTGCCCCCGTTTTTTGGGTACTTGGCAGTACATAAAGCTTATTTAATTTACAAATACCTTCTTTTACGGGAGAGATAGATGCCATGCCCAAAGGCTCTTGGTTTTGCATAGCAATAAAAAATAATGTACCTGCATGATACTGTTGGGTTAATTCTGGTAGGTTATACATCCATTCCAGCATCCACTGTATTTGTTCTGGGGAAATGATAGTACTGTAAGCTGTAGGCCAAGTTTGCTCGGCTATCTGGCGGATGATGGGTAATTGGCTTTCGGAAGCTTGCGTTATGGTAATCATATAAAAAAGCCCGCTTTGTGGCGGGCCAATGTTGGTTTTATGAATTTTGTAAACTAGCCAAACTTTCTAAAATTGTTTGTATGCGTGCCTCGGCATCGGCCAGTTTTTTTCTTTCTATTTCTACTACTTCTGGCTTAGCGTTTTGTACAAATTTTTCGTTGCTTAACTTTTTTTCAACGCTGGTTTTAAAACCTTGCTGATAAGCCAAATCCTTCTGTAGCGTGGCTAACAGAGCTTCAGTGTTTAGTTCTACCGTAGTAGTAAGGTAAAATTTATCTTGCTCGTACGTGGCTATAATAGCATTGTTTACAACTTCCTTTGTAAAGGAAATATTTGATGCATTTACTTGTTTTGCTAACACACTTAACACTTTGCTATAGGCTTGTGGGTTGGCAGTTTCTATAAATACTTCAATGGTATCCTTTGGTTTTAGTTGGTTTTTGTTTCTCGCATCACGTATTTGTGTAATTACATTTTGTAGCAAGGTACCCGTTTGTAAAATGCCTTCGTTGGCAGGTTTTGCAGCGGGTAATTGGATAACACATAAATCGGTAGTTGCAGCACCAATGGTATGGTGTAGTTCCTCTGTAATAAATGGCATGTATGGATGCAGTAACTGCAATAATCTGCCAAAAAATTCATTGGCTTTTACCAAAACATGGGTGCTTATAGCGGTTTCGTAATTGGGTTTTATCCATTCCAAATACCAACTACAGTAATCGTTCCAAATAAGGCTATAAAGTACTTTTAAAGCCTCACTCAATTTGAATTGGTGTAGCAGGGTATCTACCTCCTGCATTACGGTAGATAGTCTATTTTCAAACCATTCGCTGGCAAACTCATCCTCCGCCGTAGGTGGAATATCAGCTTGTTTTTCCTTCCACATACTTAGTAACTTCATAGCGTTCCAAAGCTTGTTGGTAAAGTGTTTACCTTGTTCAATACTGCTTTCATCAAATAATAAATCGTTACCAGCTGGCGATGCTATCATAATACCAAAGCGTACGGCATCGGCACCATTTTGTGCAATAAGTTCTAGTAAATCTGGAGAGTTCCCCAAGCTTTTACTCATTTTTCTTCCCAGTTTATCTCGTACTATTCCGGTGAAATAAACTTGCTTAAAAGGAATGGCTTTTTGGTAATCGAGCCCGCTAATAATCATTCTCGCTACCCAGAAAAATATAATTTCCGGCGCCGTCACCAACGTGTTGGTAGGGTAGTAGTAGTTAATCTCTGCATTGTTAGGGTTGCTGATACCTCTAAACACTTCTATTGGCCATAGTTGGCTACTAAACCAAGTGTCTAGGCAGTCCTCATCTTGTTTTAGTACCACATTCTTATCACCTGTTTTTTCAATGGCTTGTTGTGTAGCTTCTTCCACGGTTTGAGCTACATAAACATTCCCAGCATCATCGTACCAAGCAGGAATTTGGTGCCCCCACCACAGTTGCCTACTAATACACCAGTCCTTTACATTTTCCATCCAATGGCGGTAAAGGTTTTTGAACTTAGAAGGATAAAATTGAATATCATTTTTTTCTACTACTTCTAACGCGGGGGCAGCTAATTGTTTCATGCTTACCCACCACTGTAGGCTTAAACGTGGCTCCACCACAGCATCGCTACGTTCGCTAAAACCTATTTGGTTGGTGTATTCTTCTACTTTTAAAAGGTATTTTTCGGCGTCTAGTTTTTCTGCAATTCTTTTGCGTGCTTCAAACCTATCCTGACCTACAAATTCACCCGCATCGGCATTCATAGTGCCATCATCGTTCATAATATCTATTACTTGCAGGCTGTGCTTTTGGGCCAAAGCATAGTCGTTCACATCATGTGCCGGCGTTACTTTTAAGGCACCTGTACCAAATTCCTTATCTACATACTCATCGAAAATAATGGGTATTTGTCGGTTGGTTAACGGTACTTGTGCGGTAGCATTTTTTAGGTGTGCATAGCGTTCATCGGTAGGGTGTACGCAAATGGCAGTATCGCCTAAAATGGTTTCGGGGCGTACGGTAGCAATAGTGATGGTAGTTTGGGTACCGTCTGCCAGCGTAATGGGGTAGGCCACATTGTACAATTTGCTTTGTACTTCTCTATAGATTACTTCTTCATCGCTTAGGGCTGTTTTTGCTTTTGGGTCCCAATTAATCATCCTTTTACCACGATAAATAAGCCCTTTTTTAAACCAATCGTTGAATACTTGTATTACACTTTGGTAATAATTGGCATCCATGGTAAAATTCACTCTATCCCAGTCTAGGCTACAACCCAGTTCCTGTAATTGATTTAAAATAATGCCACCATATTTTTCTTTCCACTCCCAAGCGTATTCTAAAAATTGAGGGCGGCTTAGGCTGCTTTTGTTGATGCCACGTTCTCTAAGCATGGCTACTACTTTGGCTTCAGTGGCTATACTTGCATGGTCGGTTCCTGGTACCCAGCATACATTAAAGCCTTGCATTCGGGCACGCCGTGCCAATACATCCTGAATAGTATTGTTAAGGCAATGGCCCATGTGTAAAACTCCCGTAACATTGGGCGGTGGAATTACAATGGTATACGGCGGTTGATGATTAGGAACGCTTGAAAAATATTTTTTAGATACCCAATGCTGGTACCAATGCTGTGCTGCCGCTGTATGATCAAAGTTTTTAGTAGTAGTACTCATAATGCTATAGAATATAAAAAGCCCTTTTAGGGCTTGCAAATGTACAGTTTTTTGGGGCGTGCTGTGGTGTAAACTGTGTTACAGTTGGCTGTTCCAAATGGTTTGAATACCAAATTTCCCCCAGTCTTTTATGCTTTTTTGTAATTCTGTTAGGCAAGTTTTTCTGGTACATTTTATACCTTTTTGTTTCGCTGAAAACGTAGTTTCCGGTGGGTTTATAGCTTCTACTTTGGTGGCAAACCATGTAGTATGTAGCCTAGGAATCGCCAATCCTAAAATGGCACCTGGCAATCCGCTAAAACTTTCAGGGCCTACCTGTGCCGTAATATCATCGGTATAAAAAGCTACCACATACACACTATCCATTATTTTACCTACTGCTTTACGACAGTTAAAGCCAGCGATGGTACGGGTTTCGCCCGTAATACGCCATTGCATATTGTGTATAGAATCTTGTATCAAATAGGTTTTTTCAAATACTTCCTTTTGTTTTGAAATGGTTTTGTTTTGCCAGTTAATAATGGTGTTATCAGTTTCTGGCGTTTTACTATTCCACAGGTATTTGTTGTTGGCATTTTCTGCCCCTATGGTGTATAGGCCATAGGTTTCATTAAAGGTAAGCACAGGGTTTTCTATCAGTATTTTACTGGTGGCTTTTCGCTGTTCTTCCGCCCAAATATTGGTATCGTTTTCATCTAGAAAACGGGCATGCTGGTTGGTTCGTTTTTCGTAGGTAATACGGCCAGTATGTAGGAATATAGCTTGGGCATTGCTGGTAAAACCAATTACCAGTAAACAAAGGCCGAATAAAAATTTAGTGGTGTTAGCGCTAGAAGTTGCCATTGGGTTTGCCATTTTTAGTGAAGTTATATACTACAGAAACTAGTACTACCCTGCGGATGGTTTGACGTACATTTTCCGAAATAAAATTGGTATTGATGTTTCGTTCTATACCTTGGTTATTATTCAACAAATCGCTTACAGAAAGTTTTACTTGCCAAGATTCGGCTTTGCCGATTGATTTTTTGATGGAACTATTAATCAAGGATACATTCCGGGCAGAGAATAACTCGGTTTGTTGGTAAAGCATAATTTCTCCACTTACATTCCAATACCATTTTTTGGGCAGTTTTACTTCTACACTTGGGTAGCTATTAAAGCTCCAGTATTGTACACTTTGTGTAGGGCGAAGGCTGCTGCGACTCCAATTATAGTTGGCTTCCATATTCACCCAAAAGTTTACGGGTTTATCTTTCCAATAGCCAAAGCTAGGGCCAATGCCTAAACTCAGGTTATCGCTTTGGTTGGCCAAACCGTTTACTATATTATTAAAACGATTAATGCTTGGGTTTAAGTTTAAGCTTACGTTTACGCCATTAAATTCTCGGTTTACACTAGCCCATATGTAGCCGTTATAATTCCCGTTTACGTTTATAGCTTGGTTTAGTCGGCGGCCCTTATCATCTATAAAACTAGCGTTACTGATGGCGTTATCTACGAAAGTAAAACCACCACCCATGTAAATGCCTCGGCTTTTCAATATTTTGTAATCATTAAAGGAAAGGCGAATATTATGCCTAAACTCTTGCTTTAAATTAGGGTTTCCTATTTGTAGGTTTAGTGGGTCAATGTTATCTATAATCGGCTGAATTTGTTGGATGGTAGGGTTTTGTGTATTTCCGTTGTAAGATAAATTTAGGTTGGTTTGTTTTTTAAAACTGTACTGTATGCTGGCCTGTGGCAGGTAGTTTATAAAGTGTAGGGTACGCTGTGTGCTATTGCGTAAATTGTTTTGGTCAAATGCCATATTGCCTATGGCAAGGCCAATGGTAGTATTGAGTTTTTTATTTTGGTATCGTAAACTGGTACCTGCTGTGTGCCCTGTAGTATTAAAAATAAAATGGTTGCTTAAGGTATCTACCAATTGGCTGTATTTATCGGTTCCGGCTGGTTTTTCTAAGGTGTTTCTTTCGGCATCGTTATTTCGGATAGCAAGTTTATAGTTGAGTTCCAAAAACACATTTTTCCAAACTGGTTCGGTATAAACAGCTTTTATGGATACACCATTCTCCCGCTCGGTTTGGTTTTTTGCTTGGTCTATTAATAGTGTACTACTAGGCTGCCCATTGGTGAAAAAACTATTATTAGCTTTTAGCATGCCATTACCATTACGAGTAATGTATTCTAAATCGGTATTTACGGAAATGGTTCTACCTTTTTTTGCAAATCGTTTACGCCAAAACACACTGGCTTTAGCATTGGTAATATTTGAAAAATTGGTAAGACTACGTATGCTTTGGTTTAATAAGGCATCTTCTTCGGTTCTACTTTCCCCGGAATTGCTAGTACTGCTATTGGTTTGTACATTGCTTACATTGATGGTGGCTTTTAGCTGACTAGTACTGTCAATATTCCAGTCAAACACGGTTCTTCCTCTGTGGCGCTGGCGTTGGCTATTGAAGGTTTCTTTGTTTATGTTGGTAAAACTGGTATCGGGTAAAATAGTTTTCAAAAAACTTTGGTTGGTACCACGTACATCTAACCTGTTAAATTGGTAGGTATTGGCGGTGGTGTTTTTATCTTGGTTCCATTTATTGCTAAAATGGGCTCCTGCGGTATAGGCAGTGGGTAAGCCTTGGTTGCTGGTAAATTCATCGCCCGAGCTCCAAATACTAACGCCTCCATCGGCATTTACTTCGGTGGTTCTATCTAAATCTTCACCAAAATTGGTACGTTCATTCCAGTCCAATGCTTCGGCTCTAGTATTATCGCCGGTAACGTAAGCGGCTATTTTTTTCTTGCCCTTAAAAGCGTTCACCATCGCCTTACCATTGTGGTAGTTATCAAAGTTGCTTCCACCTTCTAACTTTCCAAAATATCCTTTCTTTTTATCCTCCTTCAATTGCAGGTTTAGGGTTTTGGTTTTTTGGCCATCGTCAATACCTGTAAAGGCAGCTTGGTCGCTCTTTTTATCAAATAGTTGCACTTTATCTAATACATCGGCTCGTAGGTTTTGGGTTACCACCGCTGGGTCGTCGCTAAAAAATTCCTCTCCATCTACCAATACTTTTTCTATTTTTTGGCCTTGGGCGGTAATTTCTCCTTTGCTATTTACGGTAAAGCCTGGTAGTTTTTTTAATAGTTCTTGAACGTTTGCATTGGCATTTACTTTAAAACTATCTGCCTTAAATTCTGTGGTGTCGCCTTTTATTTTAATGGCACTCACTTTTTGTTTTACTATTACATCCTCCAATATTCGGGCTTGTGTAAGCAAACTTATTTTCAGTAGTGTATTCTTTTCGTTGCTGTTGATGGTTAGGTTCTCGGCATAGTCGGCATAGCCAGGGTAAGTAACCAATAAAATATAATTACCTGGTACAAGATTTTTTAAAACAAATTCCCCTTTGGTATTGGTACGAACAAAGGTGAGTAAAACGGAATCTTTGCTAGCAAGTAAACTAGCGGTGGCAAGGTGTAAATTTTGTTTTTGTAGTGTATCCTGCACTACTCCGGTTATCTGGTTTTCTTGGGCCAAAATACATTGGGTGTAAAACAAGGCTAGGCAAATTAGGAGGTATGTTTTTTTCATTGCACGATTTTGTTCGTACTTCAAATATCTTAATTTATTTTATATTCTTACAATAAGTTGCTTCAATGGTTTATTTATGGTATGAGTGGCGTAAATTACCGAGGCAAACATATTAATATGAGTAAGCAAGCAAACAGTAATACTAGTACTGGCAATAAGAAATATGAAGAATCTTTTTTTGTAAATACAGAGCTCCCTGTATGGAATTATAGCTTGTTTACGGATGAAGATATTAGGAATTACCAAATGGGTACACATTACTCTTTGTATAATTTGTTTGGTTCACACACGCTTACTGTTTCCGGTACTAAAGGTGTTTATTTTGCTGTGTGGGCGCCCAATGCTACGGCGGTGAGTGTAATAGGCGATTTTAATAAATGGAAAAAGTTTGCACACGCCTTGCATGTTCGGCAGGATGGTAGTGGTATTTGGGAAGGATTTATACCGCATATTACCCAAGGTACTGCTTACAAATATCATATAGTGGGCTACAAAGGCGTGGAGTTAGATAAAGCCGATCCGTTTGCGGTGTATGCCGAGCTGCGGCCTAAAACGGCCAGTATTGTACATGAACTAACCTATACGTGGGGCGATACAAAATGGATGAAAGCTCGGAAAAAACACAATGCTTTAGATGCACCTTGGAGTGTGTATGAACTACATTTAGCAAGCTGGATGAGGCCCGATAGGTTTAATGAGGAAACCTATAATACGTATGAGGTGATTGCGGAAAATTTAGTGCCTTATGTACAGCAAATGGGTTTTACCCACGTAGAGTTTATGCCGGTAATGGAGCACCCTTTTGATGGTAGTTGGGGCTACCAAGGCACAGGATATTTTGCAGCTACTAGTAGGTTTGGCCAGCCACAAGGTTTTATGTATTTGGTAGATGCGTTACACCAAGCTGGTATAGGTGTAGTGTTAGATTGGGTACCCTCTCACTTTCCGTACGATGCTCATGGATTATTTATGTTTGATGGTACACATACGTACGAGTATGCCGATATGCGTAAAGGCTATCACCCAGATTGGAACAGTTATATATTTAATTACGCCCGTGGCGAGGTGAAAAGTTTTTTAATAAGTAGTGCCCGTTTTTGGTGCGATTTTTTTCATGCAGATGCACTACGGGTAGATGCTGTGAGTAGTATGCTACGGCTAGATTACAGTAGAAATGAAGGTCAGTGGGAACCCAACATTCACGGTGGTAACGGTAATTTGGAAGCCATAGCTTTTGTGAAAGATTTGAACGCCACACTTTATAGAGATTTTCCGGATGTACAAACTATTGCAGAAGAAGCTACCGATTGGCCAAAAATTAGTAAGCCAATATTTGATGGAGGCCTTGGTTTTGGCATGAAATGGATGATGGGCTGGATGCATGATAGTCTTCGTTATTTTAAACGCGACCCAGTTTACAGGCAGTTTCATCAAGATGAGCTGAGCTTTGCTATGATGTACTATTATGATGAAAATTTTATGCTGCCTTTTAGTCATGATGAAGTGGTACACGGTAAAAGCCCCATGCTGTACAAAATGCCGGGAGATATGTGGCAAAAGTTTGCCAACTTAAGACTGTTATATACGTATATGTTTACGCACCCAGGAGCTAAATTGCTGTTTATGGGTAGCGAATTTGGTGCTACCAACGAGTGGAATTATAAAGCGGAACTGCAATGGGAATTATTAGAAACTGTGAGCCATGGTGGGCTACAATATTGTGTATCTAAATTGAATGAATTGTTACGGTCGGAGCCCGCCTTGTACGAATTGCAATTTGATCATGCAGGTTTTGAGTGGGTAGATTTGGATCATAGATCGGATAGTGTGATAGCTTTTAAACGAAAAGGTAAAAAAGCTAGTGATGATGTGTTGGTGGTAATGAATATGACGCCCGAAGTGCGTAAAAATTGGAAAATAGAAGTAACGGGTAGAAAGAATTGGAAAGAAATTTTCAATAGTAACAGTACTGATTTTTGGGGAACAGGCGATGTTTTTAACCCTAAAATACCGGCAATATTGGTAGACAAGCCATCTCAGCGGTACCAGCTAACCATTCATTTGCCAGCTTTGGCAGCGGTGGTATTGAAATAAATTTTTTAAAACATCGGATAGGTTGTATTTTCGTGTAAACGATATTTATGAAGTGGGATGTGAATGGTTGGGAATCCTTGGTGCCTTTTGTAGAGAGGCTACAGGAAAAGCTGGAGAAAATACAGCAGGCTAGGCCATTGCCCACCACGGTTTTAAATAAACTGCAATCGGAACTTGCCCTAGAATGGACGTACAATAGTAATAGCATTGAAGGCAATACATTAAGCCTACATGAAACTAGGTTAGTGCTGGAAGATGGTATCACAGTGGGTGGAAAATCTATCCGAGAATATTTTGAAACCCTTAACCATGAGCGTGCTATCCAATATTTAATGGGTTTGGTAAGTAACAATTACACTTTACGAAGCATTGATATTCTAAAAATTCATGAGCTGGTAATGCAGAATATTGACCTCGATTTTGCGGGTAGGCTTCGCAATGCTGGGGTTCGTATTACGGGGGCTAATTTTACCCCACCTGCTTCTAGTAAGGTTTCTGATTTACTCGATGAATTAATTGAATTCACGAATCGAAATCCGTTGGGGTTGCCCATACCCATCTTGGCGGGGGTATTTCATCATAGGCTAGTTTGGATACACCCTTTTTTTGATGGAAATGGCCGTACGGTAAGGCTTGTAATGAATTTATTGTTAATGAAATATGGGTTTCCGGCTGCTATCATCCTAAAAAACGATAGAAAAAAATACTACGATGCTCTAAACCAAGCAAACACAGGTAATTATCAAAAAATTTGCATGCTGGTTTGTCAAGCTTTGGAGCGTAGTTTAAATATTTACATTGGGGCCATGCCTGGGAAAAGCTACGAAGATTACCAACCCATTACTAGCATCGTCAGTGAACCAACAGCCACTTACTCTGCAGAGTATGTATCGTTATTGGCCCGTACTGGAAAAATAGATGCGTACAAGGAAGGCCGAAACTGGGTAACCTCTAAGGAGGCCGTAGAAAATTATATTTCCAATAAAAACAGTAGAAAATCTAAAAAGGCTGCAACCAACTAGTGGCAGCCTTGTTTTAATTACATGAAATATCATTCGTTAGAGGATTGTTTACTCGATTTGGAAAGAAACGGTCATTTAGTTCGGGTTACGGAGGAAGTGGATGGTTATTTGGAAATGTCGTCTATCCATTTACGAGTGTACGAAGCTGGTGGCCCGGCATTATTATTTGAAAACATTAAGAATTGTAAATACAGGGCAGCTAGTAATATTTTTGGAACGCTGGAGCGTAGTAAGTTTATGTTTAGGCATACATTACCCGTGGTTCAGCAGTTGATAGCTTTAAAAATTAACCCATTGGCAGCTTTGAAAAATCCACTTCAAAGTTTTCAAGCTGGCATTTCTGCATTAAACGCACTGCCCAAGAAAAACCCTTGGAATAAGCCGGTTTTGTACGAAGAAATCAAGGTTTCCGATGTACCTCAAATAGTGCACTGGCCGAACGATGGTGGTGCCTTTGTAACCTTGCCACAAGTGTATAGTGAGGATATTGACAGTCCGGGTATTATGAAATCAAACCTAGGTATGTATCGTATCCAATTGTCGGGTAACGAGTACGTACCCAATGAGGAAATAGGGCTCCATTACCAATTACATAGAGGTATTGGCGTACACCAAACTAAAGCAAACGCTAAGGGCCTACCATTAAAAGTGAGCTGCTTTGTAGGCGGTCCGCCTGCACACACGCTCTCATCGGTAATGCCACTACCCGAAGGTTTGAGTGAATTAATGTTTGCGGGTGCTTTAGGTGGTAAGCGTTTTGGCTATACCTATAAAGATGGTTTTTGTGTTAGTACCGATGCCGACTTTGTGATTACCGGTACTGTTCACCCATTTGAAAATAAACCTGAAGGCCCCTTTGGCGATCATTTAGGATACTACAGTTTACAACACTCGTTTCCGCTGATGCGGGTACATAAAGTATATGCTCGTAAAAACGCTATCTGGCCATTTACAGTGGTAGGAAGGCCGCCACAGGAGGATACAAGTTTTGGCGAGTTAATTCATGAAATTACGGGCGACGCTATACCTGCGGAAATACCTGGTGTAAAGGAAGTACATGCCGTAGATGCAGCTGGTGTGCACCCACTTTTGCTCGCCATTGGTAGTGAAAGATACACGCCTTACGCACCTACGAAACAGCCTTCGGAACTTATTACCATAGCCAACCATATTTTAGGAACCGGACAGTTAAGCTTAGCCAAGTATTTATTCATTACCGCCGACGATACCAACCAGCTTCACACACACCATGTGGCCGAGTATATGGCCTATGTTTTCGAAAGAATCAACTGGAAACGAGATGCACATTTCTATACCAATACCAGTATAGACACCTTGGATTATAGTGGTACTGGCTTGAACACTGGTAGCAAGGTAGTTTTTGCGGCCTACGGTGAAAAATTACGTGAATTAGCTACCGATATTCCTGCCCCTTTTTCCCAAGCTTTTGAAGGCTACAATAAGGCAATGGCCATGAAAGGTGTATTGGCCCTACAATTGCCGAAATGGGTGAGTGCGGAGCAAACGGAAACCGAAATAGCTACACTGCAGCAAAAGTATTCTGCCGCTAGCTGCAATAGTAATGAAATAGCATTGGTAGTGTTAGTAGACGATGCCGATTTTGTAGGTGCTAAATTAAAAAATTATTTATGGGTTACTTATACAAGAAGCAATCCGTCGCATGATATTTTTGGCTTCGATGCATTTACCAATAACAAACATTGGGGCTGTAACGGTCCGTTAATTATTGATGCTCGTATAAAAACTCATCATGCACCAGTGTTAGAACTGGACCCACAGGTGGAAAAAAGGGTAGATACTATATTTTCTAGTAAAGGAAGTTTAGGTAAGCTAGGTATATAAAAAAATGGGGGCCAGCCAAGAATGGCAGCCCCTTTCAACCCTAAACCCTTAAAAACATATAATAAGTTTCCAAAACTGTGCCAAAAGGGTGAAGGCACGGTTTTTTTAGGTAATCTCTGTTAATGAAATGTTAGGCAGAAATATTTGTCAGTAATTGCTGCCATTTCCAATAAAAAACGTTTGAATTACCGGAAAGATTATGCTAATAGTGTTAAAATATTTCCAATCCAGAGAAAAAGAAACTTCCTTCAATAGCAGCATTTTCATCGCTATCGCTTCCGTGAACGGCATTTTCGCCAATGCTGCTCGCAAATTTTTTGCGTATGGTTCCCTCGGCTGCCTGTGCAGGGTTGGTAGCACCTATCAAGGTTCTAAAATCTGCTACTGCATTTTCTTTTTCTAAAATGGCCGCAACTATCGGTCCACTGCTCATAAAAGCAACTAATTCGCCGTAGAACGGACGTTCTTTATGCACGGCATAAAATGCACCAGCTTGTTTTTCGCTCAGGTGTATCCATTTCATGGCTTTTATGGTAAAACCAGCATCTGTAATTTGTTGTAAAATAGCGCCTGTGTAGCCTTTGCTAGTAGCATCGGGCTTAACCATGGTAAACGTTCTATTGCTCATATTGTAATTTTGCCCCGCAAGGTAGCAACAAAATATGGGCTTCGTGTAGTTAAACTGCTAAAATTTACTCTACCACCTCAAATTCCTTTTGCGAACCATTAAAAATGGAAATCATTTTTCTTGCCCCGTAAATATTACGGTTAAGCTTATTGCCTAGCACAATAATAGTAGTGGTGTCGTTTACAAATCGAGTGAAAACTGTATTGCTACCGTGCCATTTTCCATTATGGTATACAAAGGTTTCTTGTGGTGTAGGGCCTTCAAAAAGGCGCCAACCCAACCCATAATTGTGCATACTTTTTCGTTCATGGCTTTGCGGGGTAGTGGCTAATTCATAGGTAGCAGCGGATACATAGGAGTTTTGGTACATGGCTAAATCCCATAACAATAAATCTCTCGGAGTGCTATAAATATTTTTATCGCCATAGGTAAAATCCAAGTGATCCATCGGGTAAATTCGGTTGTTAAAGCTGTAAGTAGGTACATACTGTGCACTGTCTACTTTTGAAAATACAAATGTATTTGTCATGCCAAGCGGTGTAAATACCGAGTCCTTCATGAATTGCGGAAAGCTTTGCTGTGTTACTTTTTCAATAATCAATGCTAGCAAAACATAATTGGTGTTACAATAATGGAAATTCCTATTGGGATTTGCTTGCTTGGGTGGCTTGTAGGTGTACATGTAGTTTACCACATCTTGGTTGGTTGCTTTTTTCTTTCTATTCCAATTTTTATCCAAAAAATTTAAGTAGCTAGGTAAGCCACTTCGGTGGCTAAGTAATAAACGTATGGTAATACCCGTGTATGGGAAATTAGGGAAGTATTTTTCAATACCATCATCTATGTTTAGTAAGCCCTGCTCATGCAGTTTCAACACGGCTGTGCCAGTAAATGTTTTTGATATAGATGCTAGATGAAAGGGCGTATTTTCTGCGTTTAATTCCTTGGTTTGTTGGTTCTTCCAGCCGCTATATTGCTCGTATACAATATCACCATTCTTCGCTACCAAAATACCGCCGCTAAACAGATGATCGGGATAGGCTTTGGCACAATAATTCTGCAATTGTTGTTGGTAATATTGCTTTTCCTGACTCGATAATTTTCTAAAATTTACAGGCGTAGGCGGGCTGCTTTGCTCGCCAGAAACCGAGGAAACATTCTGGCAACTAACACTAGAACAGATATAAAAGGCAGATAACAAAAAAGCGGTTAATTGCTTCATCATGTGGTAAAAACTTGCGGTATTATTTGAAACTAACTAAAGTAGTATTTTGCGGCACAAATGTAATAGTAAATGCTTTTTGTAATAGATGAAGCTGATGCCCTCCAAAAAATGTATCCCATCACTGAGTTTACACCCTTACAGGATGTATTTGCTGGGCTATTTACTATTGCGGAACGTTGGTCGAGATATTTGTCTGCCCCCGTACTAGGTTCCAATGAATTGACGGAAGGTACCGTTTCCAATAATAATGATATCTACAAGCTCAACGCTTTTGTACTACCTACGCCTGCATTGGCTACTGCTATCAAGGTACTTCCACCGAATACTGTTTTGCAGCAGCGCAATGAAATTATTTGCACGCCGTTTGTTAACACAGCACATACCTCTTCACCATCCGTAAAACAGTACGATGGTGCAATAACCGTTATAGATTCCCTATGGGATTTGGTTCGTATGAACGGTGAAATATTGGCTGCGGATTTTTTACTGCAATCATCCTTTGGTAACACACAGTCGCTCCCAAATGGCTGTATTGTGTGGGGCGACTCATCTCGATTGTTTCTTGGCCAAAACTTAACTTGTTTTGGAGCTAGTTTCAATACTACTTCAGGCCCCATCGTAATAGGAAACGATGTAGTAATTATGGAAGGAACTTATTTACGCGGCCCACTGTACCTAGGTGATGGAACGGTAGTAAAAATGGGGGCGAAAATTTATGGAGGAAGCTTTCGAGGTTTAAACACACTCGGTGGCGAAATAAAAAATACTATCACACTTACAGGCACTAATAAAGCACATGATGGCTATTTAGGAGATTCTTATGTGGGGGCTTGGTGTAATTTTGGTGCTGGTACTACCGTAAGTAATGTAAAAAATACAGCAGGGGAGGTTTTGGCACATCATGTGGCTAGTAGCAGCTTCTTATCCGCAGGCAATAAGGCTGGCTTACTCATGGGTAGTTTTAGCCGCCTAGCTATTAACAGCAGCATCAATACCGGTACTGTAATAGGTACTTGTGTCAACTTTTTTTCTTCAGATCTTTCGGGCAAATTTATTCCTAGCTTTAGCTGGGGTTCGGAAAAATATAGTTTTGAGAAAGCAATTACGCATATTCGCAATTGGATGCAGTTCAAAGGCGAGGAATTGAGCGAACAAGCAACACAGAAATTATTTACCATATATAATAAACAATGAGAAAACAGATAGCGGCAGCCAACTGGAAAATGAATTTAAGCCTTACCGAAGCCACCACATTAGCGGAGCAATTTTTACAGGAAATGACACCTGCAAAAAACCACCAATTAATAGTTTTTGCCGTTCCTTTTCCTTATTTAACAGCCATACAGCAGATAGTAGCCGATACTCCACAGGTATTTGTGGCAGCGCAGGACTGTAGTGCACACGCTAAAGGGGCATATACGGGAGATACAAGTGTGGCTATGTTACAAAGTATTGGAGTACAATATGCTTTAGTAGGCCATAGCGAACGCCGGGAATATCAGCTAGAAAGCAACGAACTACTTGCCCAAAAAGTAAACCAGTGTTTAGCGGCGGGTATTACACCTATATTTTGCTGTGGTGAACCGTCAAATGTAAGGGAAGAAGAAAAGCAAGCGGGTTATGTTACCCATCAATTAAAGGAAAGTTTGTTTCACTTATCCGCCGATGAGTTGCAAAAAGTGGTGATTGCCTACGAACCCATTTGGGCTATTGGTACGGGCAAAACCGCTACTAGCGAACAAGCACAAGATATGCATGCACATATAAGGGAGGCGTTACAAATACAGTATGGTGCAGAGGTGGCTCAAAGCATCAGCATATTGTACGGCGGTAGCGTTAAGGCTGCGAACGCCAATGAAATATTTAGCCGAAGCGATGTAGATGGCGGTTTAGTGGGCGGAGCTAGTTTAGTAGCCACAGAATTTGCGGCCATAGCACAGGCATTACGCTAGAAAATTAGGTGGGAAAAATGCAAAAATCTGCCTCGTAACTGGGTGAGAATCAGATAGAAAACATTTTTTTTTAGGAATGTGTATATTTTTCAGGAATACTTCTATCTTTGCACTCCCAAAAATATGTCTAAACAGTCGTTAATAAAGCAGGATGGTGTAATTATAGAGGCGTTAAGTAACGCCATGTTTCGTGTTAAGTTGGAAAACGGTCACGAAATATTAGCCACCATTTCAGGTAAAATGAGAATGAATTACATACGAATTTTGCCAGGCGATAAAGTAGGCGTAGAGCTTAGTCCGTACGATTTAAGCCGTGGGCGAATCATTTTCAGGTATAAATAACCTTTCAAGGAAGGAAAAATAAAACAACATGAAAGTTAGAGCATCTATCAAAAAACGCAGTGCCGATTGTAAAATCGTTCGTCGCAAAGGCGTTTTGTTTGTAGTAAACAAAAAGAATCCTCGTTTCAAGCAGCGCCAAGGCTAGTAGCCAGCGAAGTTTGGATGAATTATTTAAAAGTTAAACAGAATATATAATGGCTCGTATTGCCGGTATAGACTTACCAAAGAACAAGAGAGGCGAAATAGGCTTAACGTACATTTACGGAATTGGCCGTGCTACCGCTCAACGCATTTTAACCAACGCTAACATTAGCTGGGATAAAAAAGTACACGAATGGAACGACGATGAGTTAGGTGCCATCCGTAACTTTATCAATGCTGAGTTAAAGGTAGAAGGTGCTTTGCGTAGCGAAGTTTCTATGAACATTAAGCGTTTGCTTGATATTGCTTGTTACAGAGGTTTGCGTCACAGAAAAGGTTTACCTGTCCGTGGCCAGAGAACTAAAACTAACAGTCGTACCAGAAAAGGTAAGCGTAAAACAGTGGCCGGTAAGAAGAAGGCAGCCAAGAAATAATATGTTGAAATTAGCACATTCCAATAGCGATAAGGTTGTTGGAATGTGTTTTTTTATATACCACACCGTTGGACCACTTACAGCGTAAGTTTAGACGGATTTTTTAAGAAGATTACCTCAAAACAAAAAAATGGCAAAACCAAACAAGGCTCAAAACAGTGCGAAAGCCGCAGCCAAGAAAAGAGTAGTAAAGGTAGATGTGTACGGAGATGCACACGTGAATGCTACTTTTAACAATTTAATTGTATCGTTAACAAACAAACAAGGTCAAGTTATCAGCTGGTCAAGCGCTGGTAAAATGGGTTTCCGTGGTTCTAAAAAGAACACACCTTATGCTGCCCAAATGGCCGCTGCTGATGCTGCAAAAGTAGCTTTAGAAGCAGGTTTGAAAAAAGTAGATGTATATGTGAAAGGTCCTGGTGCCGGTAGAGAGGGTGCCATCCGTTCACTAGCACAGTCTGGTTTAGAAGTAACTATCATTAAGGATATTACGCCTATCCCTCACAACGGCTGTCGCCCTCCTAAAAAGAGAAGAGTTTAATAATTTGCTGTGCTTGGTTAGCTAGGTACAGCATTTATTCATATAAGCCTAGAGCTTTCATTATTCAAAGGGTTTCCGATTAATTTTTTACGATTTTTTACCGATCGTGAAACCGCATCAAAAAAAATCGAATGAAATAAATTACTATGGCACGTTACACAGGTCCAAAGACCAAAATTTCGAGAATTTTCGGTGAGCCCATTTTAGGCAACGGAAAGTGGTTGAACAAAAACAGCAATCCTCCTGGTCAGCACGGTGCTGCCAGAAAGCGTAAGCAATTAGGCGAATACGCTTTGCAATTGCGTGAAAAGCAAAAAGCAAAATACACTTATGGTGTATTGGAGAAGCAATTTAGAAACACTTTTGCCGAAGCCGCCCGTAGAAAGGGTGTTACTGGTGAAAACTTGATTAAGTTATTGGAAGCACGTTTAGACAACACAATTTTCCGTTTAGGTATTGCACCTTCTCGTCCTGCTGCTCGTCAGCTTGTATCGCACAAGCACGTAGCTGTAAACGGTGAAGTAGTAAACATACCTTCTTACCAATTACAGCCTGGAGATAGCATTACCTTAAAGCATAAAAGTGAAGCTAACAGCAGCATCACTAGCATGATTAAGGGTAAAAATCCTAAATTCTCGTGGTTAGATTGGAATGAAGCCGAGAAAAAAGGTACTTTCATCACTTATCCTGAAAGAGAAAGCGTTACGGAAAATATTAAGGAGCAATTAATTGTAGAATTATACTCTAAATAATAGCCACTTAGATCTGAGTTTTACCGCTCAGGTCTTTGGTTTTTTCAGACAATTCTTTTTCGCCTTAACATCGCCCCTTGGGGTAACAAAAACTAAAAAAGAAAATAATGGCCATCTTAAATTTTCAGAAGCCCGACAAAATTGTTTTACAAAAAGCAACCGATTTTGAAGGCCTTTTTGAATTTCGTCCGCTTGAACCCGGTTTTGGTTTAACTATTGGTAACGCATTACGCAGAGTTTTGCTTAGCAGCCTTGAAGGTTATGCTATTACCAGCATCAAAATTGAAGGTGTTGAGCACGAATTTGCAACTATTAAAGGTGTAACTGAAGATGTAACTGAAATGATTCTAAACTTAAAGCAAGTTCGTTTTAAGAAATTGGTAGATCATGAAGTTTCTTCAGAAAAAATAAGTATCGCTATCCGCAATCGTACCGAGTTTACTGCTGCCGCTATTGGCGAAGGCACACAAACTTTTCAGGTAATGAACCCGGAATTAGTTATCAGCACGCTAGATACATCTGCTAAATTAGATGTGGAATTAACCATTTCTAAAGGTAGAGGTTATGTTCCTTCTGAAGAGAACAAACAAAAAGATAGTGCTTTAGGCATTATTGCTATCGATTCTATCCACACACCTATCAAAAATGTGAAATACAGTATTGAAAACTACCGTGTGGAGCAAAGAACCGATTACGAAAAATTATTGTTGGAAGTAGCTACCGATGGTACCATCCACCCGGAAGACGCGGTAAAACAAGCTTCTCGTATTTTGATTCAGCATTTGATGATCATCACCGATGAAAACATCACTTTCGATAGCAAAGAAGATAAGAAAGAAGATGTAGTAGATGAGCAAGTACTACAGTTACGTAAAGTGCTTAAAACACCATTGGAAGATTTAGATCTTTCTGTGCGTGCCTTTAACTGCTTGAAAGCTGCCAAAATCAACTCTTTAAGTGAATTGGTACAGTATGAGCAGGAAGACTTGATGAAGTTTAGAAACTTTGGCCAAAAATCGTTAAGTGAAATTGAATTGGTGCTTACCGAAAGAGGTTTAAGCTTTGGAATGGATTTAGGTAAATTAGGATTAGATAATTTAGATTAATTTTTATAACCAATTGCCCATAGGGCAGTTACCACTCACAATTCCCGGCACGGTGTGAGTGATTAAAACAAATAAGCCATGCGTCACGGAGACAAAATCAACAATCTTGGTCGTAAGAAAGCTCACAGAGAAGCCTTACTAGCCAACCTTTCTTGCCAGTTAATTATGCACAAGCGTATTGTTACTACTTTGGCCAAAGCCAAAGCGTTGCGTACACACTTGGAGCCATTGATTACCAAAACCAAGAAAAACGCAAGTCAAGAACAAATCATGCACAATCACCGTGTAGTGTTCAGCTATTTAGGCGATAAAACTGCTGTAAAAGAATTGTTTACGGTGGTAGCTCCTAAAGTAGCTACTCGTCCTGGTGGTTACACTCGTATTATCAAGTTGGGTATCCGCCCTGGTGATAATGCTGAAAAAGCGATGATTGAATTAGTAGACTTTAATGAAATTTACGGTAACTCAGTTGCTAAAGCTGCTGAACCAGCCAAGAAAACCAGAAGAAGCTCTGCTGGTAAGAAGAAAGCTACTACAGAGGTTGCACCTGCTGCCGCCGCTGAAGAGGCAGTAACTCCTACAGAAGAAGCTAAAACTGAAGAATAGTTTTTAGGATGAAATGTAAAAAAGGCAAAATTGATTTTTTCAGTTTTGCCTTTTTTTTAGCTATCACAATAATATAACTGCCAAATGAGCAAATTAAAGTGTTCATTTGCACCCGAAAATTAATACGTATGGAAGCAAGAAAAGCCTATTTGTTATTAGAGGATGGCAGCATGTTGGTAGGTAGGGCTTTTGGAAAAATAGGTACGGTTACTGGTGAAATTTGTTTCAATACCGGGATGACTGGCTACCAAGAAGTTTTTACCGACCCTAGCTATACGGGCCAAGTACTGATAATGAATAGTGTGCACGTAGGTAACTATGGTACCAAGCCCGCCGATGTAGAAAGTGGCCGAGTAACCATTCATGGATTAATTGGTAGAAATTTAGAAGAAAAATTTTCACGCTACCAGGCCAATAAAAACCTACACGAATATTTAGAGCAAAATAGTGTAGTAGCCATAGACGATATTGACACACGAGCTTTGGTAGCTCATATTAGGCAAAAAGGTGCTATGAACTGTGTAATAAGTTCTGAGCATGACAATACAGAAACCTTACAGCATATTTTAAGCAGCTGCCCTAGTATGGCTGGTTTAGAATTAGCGAGCACAGTAAGTACCAAGCAAGCGTACACACTTGGAAACGAAAACTCTAGCAAGCGAGTGGCGGTATTGGATTTTGGTGTGAAACAAAATATACTTACCAATATGGTGGAGCGTGGAGCATTTGTAAAAGTGTTTCCAGCTGCTACTAGTTTGGCGGAACTGCAAGCCTTTAATCCATCAGGATATTTTATTTCTAATGGCCCGGGCGACCCAGCCGCCATGCCTTACGCAGTAGAAACCGTAAAGCAATTATTGGATGATGACAAGCCTGTTTTTGGAATTTGTTTGGGGCATCAGTTATTGGCATTGGCCAATGGTATCGGAACATTTAAAATGCACCACGGCCATAGGGGCTTAAACCATCCTGTAAGGAATATAATTACTGGTTTGTGTGAAATAACCACACAAAATCATGGGTTTGGTGTAATACCTGCCGATGTGGAAGCCAACCCTAATATTGAAATTACCCACGTGAATTTAAACGACGGAAGTATTGAAGGCATCCGCATGAAAAATAAGCCTGCTTTTAGTGTACAATACCACCCAGAAGCTACACCGGGCCCACACGATAGCCGTTACTTGTTTGATGATTTTTTAGCATTGATGAACTAGCTAATTCCATTATTGATAAAGTGGTGAATAAAAGAAAGAGGCTGATTTCATTTGAAATTAGCCTCTTTTTTTCTTAGTAAATAGGTAATTTATTTCTTTGTTAAAACCAACGTTTCGGTGGTTTGTGTATTGGTTTGTAACTGTAACCAGTAAGTGCCTGCTGGCTGGTTACTTACATCTATAGGTAAGGAAGTAGTACCTGCGGTGATATCCAAAGTTTTCAATTGCAAAGCCACACCATTGTTGCCTACTAAACGAATTTGCAAACGTTTTGCTTCAGGCGATTGCACTTGCAAATACGCTGTAGATGTTACCACATTGGGTGTAAGTACTGCGGTAAATGCACTGGTTTGTGCAGCAAGTTTTATAGTGGGTGAGTACACTTTTTTGCCATCATTAGTTACGGCGATTATTCTAAAAAAGTTACCCTTTGCTGTGCTGTTAGTGGTAGTAAATACATAGCTGGCATTAGCCCGTTGCTCGCTGGTAAGGGTACCAATGGCGGTAAAAACAGTACCATTTTCACTTTGCTCAATAACGTAGTTTACTACATTAAATTCTTGTGCTGTGGTAAACGCAAGTCGAGTATTACCACCATTTCTCAGCCCTGAAAATTGAATAAACTGTATGGGCAACAAAACACCTGTACTAGCATTAATGGCCGCAGCGTAAATGGCAGAGTTGCTCGTGCCATTTCGGCCATCTTGGAAGGTGCAAATAAATAAATCGGTACCAGCATTGGTTAGTGTACCGCTACCTTGTGCTTGTGGTGCCACAGAAATAGGGGCGCCTTTATCGGCCAATAATTTTACCGCATTGCTGCTAATTACTTGGTAATAAATATCGTTGGCTGCACCACGGCCGTCGGTCCAGCTTATAACTACACCACCATTGCTTGTTGGTACTAGTGTAGCGGCACTATTGGTTTGGCTTCCTGTAGTGTCCACTATGGCTAAACCGTTTACTGGCCAGCTACTGGAAAAAGGAGCTCCATTAGTAATGGATATTTTGGTTCCAAAAATATCATTGCTATTAAGGGTGTTGTTACGTGGGTCGGTCCATGCACAAAATACCTGTCCGTCGCTAGTAGTAGCAAGGGATACTGAAGACTGACTAGTGGTTGTCTCGGTGCAAATTCCAACGCCGTTGGTAGTCCATTGTGGAGCACCAGCTGCTTCTGTAATGTATTGAGCAAAAATATCTGCATTTGTATTACCGTTTCTATTATCTACCCAAGCTACCACTGCACCATTGCCGCCACCCATATAAGTAATTTGCGGGGCAGATCGGTTGTTGGAGAGTGGACTGGTAGTAAGTGCTACGCCTCCGTTAGCTGCGGTGCCACCGGCCCAAGCCAATGTACCTGTACTAGTTATTTTTTGCACATAAATCATGGAATTGGTGGTGCCTAATCTTGGGTCGGCCCACGCTACCAATACATTACCGCTATTATCGGCTACGGCTACTTGGCCAGTTTGGGTATTTGCTGCGGTTACTATGGCCAAATCGGTGGTAAGTACGGGTGCACCAGTGGTAGGGTTTAGTTTTTGGGCATATAAATCGCTTCCAGTAGTAGCGTTTCTGCTATCTCGTAGAATTACAAAAATTTCATTGTTACTAGTGGTTACTAAGGTGGGTACTACTTGCTGTGCTGTGTTGCTTTGGAACACGTTTACACCAAGTGTGTTTGTACTGCCGCCCCAAAGTATGGTACCCACGGAATTGATTCGTTGGGCATATACCAATGATGGCGTGGCACGTGGATCCTGCCATGCAATTACGGCACCGCCACTACCATCCGGCGTAATGCTTAAATTAAGCTGACTACCCGTGGCGTTACAAATTAATACACCATCGTCCGTCAATGCCGTTCTACCATTAGCCAGTAAGCGTTGCACATAAATATCGCTGCCTGTAGTACCGCTGTTGCGGTTATCTAGCCACGCTATGTACACACCACCTGCACCATCACTACATGTTACACTGCCACTTTTCGAGGTAGTTCCAAAGCCGGTAACTACAGCGTTGTTTAGAAGGGTATCGCTTGTCCACCATTGTGCTTGAGATGTTACCGCGGTAAACATTAGTAGTAAAAAGTATAATTTTTTCATTCTCTATGATTTGTTTGGTTTGCGAAAGTAGTTAATTGTAACACCTCCAATTTACGCAATCGGTAAATACATTTGTATCTTTATTGCCCAACCAGAATTTTCTATTTTTTTGCTTATGCGTTTTTTATTTATAGCCTTTTATACTATCTCGTCGCTTTTAGTACACTCCCAGGAGGTGTCGCTAGAGGGTGTGATACTGCAAGCCGATGATAATATGCCTTTAAGTGGTGTAACTGTGATTCTCAAAAATTCCAACAAAAAAGCCATCTCTTCGGATAATGGAAAGTTTTCGGTACAGGTATCGAAAGCCCAATTAGAACAAGGTGCCGTGCTAGTGAGTTATGTAGGATTTTACAAACAAGAAGTACGTATAGCCAATAGGAAATTTCTTACCATTCGGTTGGTTCGGGAATTGGGTACACTTACCGATGTAGTAGTGAGTTCTTATTCCAAACCCAAGCGTAAGGAGGAAGTGGTAGGTAGCATAGCCACGGTATCGGCCGAGCAATTACAAACCAGCCGCCCTATAGAGAGTTTTGATAAAATGCTGGAAGGGTTGGTGCCGGGTTTGCAAGTGCAAACCAATACAGAGTTGGGTACACCGGTGAAAATTAATATACGTGGCCAAAACTCGTTGAGTAATTTATTCTCTTCTAACAGAACTGCATTAACCACTAGCAGTCAGCCACTATTTGTAGTAGATGGTGTACCGGTAATAGAACAACGCCGAGGAAGTGAGCCGATTGCGTTTTTAAACGATGAAACTTTATTAAACCCCATTGCAGGTATTAACCCAGACGATATTGAATCCATATCTGTATTAAAAGATGCAGCAGCCGCCGCTATTTATGGGGCCAATGCTAATAACGGTGTCATCGTCATTACTACTAAAAAAGGAAAAGCAGGTAAAACCCGGATAAATGTGGGCTATAATACGGGTAGAAGTGCACCCATTAATCAAGTAAAATGGTTATCCGGTCCGCAATACCATGAGCTAGTAAAAGAATTGTATTTGAACCAAGGTCGGTCGCCGTTAGATGCATCTTTATTGGCGGGCAGCCCTACTATGAATACCAATTGGTTTGGTTTAACAAATAGGTATGGCGTTTTTAATAATGTAGATTTTGACGTAAGCGGTGGAACGGAGAATACAAGTTTTCGGTTTTCCGCCAGCTATATGCAGCAACAGTCTATGCAAAAAGGGAACGATTTTAATAAGTTATTCTTTACACTTAGGGTAGACCACAAGGTGAATAACAAACTGAGTTTTTCCGTGAAATTGGCACCTAGCATCACCAATAAAAATGGATTAAATGTTTACAGTAACGTACCCATTATACCGAATGTGCCATCCAATAATGCCGACGGTAGTTTTTATCAATTAAGCACATTATTGGTTCCTAATCCGTTAGCGGTATTGGCACAAAACCAAAATAGCCACACGGGCGGAACGCTAGATGGTAATGTGCAAGTAAACTATCAGGTGCTTAAAAACTTGAGGTTTACTTCTGCGGTGGGCATCAACGCTTTTTTAAATAAACAAACGGTTTTTGAAAGTCCGGAGAATGCCACCGGCAGCAGCAATGGTGGAACACTACAAGTATTTGATAGGCAAAATTTTGCTTGGATAAGTTTTAATCAATTGAATTGGACTCCCAAAATAAAGGATCACTCTTTTGATATCACTGCCGGTTTTGAAGCTCAAAGCCAAACTACCCGCTTGCTCAAAGGTTCAGGGTCAGGCTTTAGCTATAATAGAATACGTGAATTAAGTATGGCTAGGCGTCAGCAGTCGGCCTCAAGTACACAGTTTAACAATACCGTTTCTGCCTACGGGCAAGTGGGCTACAATTACAAACAACGGTATTTTGCCAATGTTACTACAAGGGTGGATGCTGCATCTATTTTTGGAACCGATATCAATACAACCTTAAACTCTAGTATAGGTGCCGGATGGTTAATTTCCAGCGAAAATTTTTTACGTAAAGCCACTTGGCTCGATATGTTGCGACTTCGTATAAGCTATGGTACTACAGGCAATTCACGTATTGGTAGCTATGAGGCAAGAGGCTTGTATACATTAGTATCGCCTAGTTATGGTGGTATGGTAGGGGCTGGGCCAAGCACTGCACCCAATGCTAATTTAGGCTGGGAGCGAGGCTACAAAACCAATATAGGGATCGACTTTAATTTTAACAAGCGTTACTCCCTAGCGGTGGATGTATACAATAATGTAACCGACGATGCTATTAGCACCGTAAACGTACCTTTTGAAACCGGTTTTACCAATATTTTAGCCAATACTAGTAAGCTACGCAATAGAGGTATTGATGTAGGTTTTACGGCAAAGATATTTACAGGTAAATTTAGGTGGACAAGCACCTTGAATGCAGGTGTAAACCGTGGAGTGGTACTTGAAGTACGTAATGGTGGCTCGCAATTTTCCACTTCAAACTTGGCTGGAGTTTTACGGGCGGGTACTAGCACTACCGCTATTTGGGGCTTTGAATTTTTGGGTATCGACCCAGCTACAGGTGCCCCACAATACTTAGATAATACGGGCCGTACACTAACCTTTAGTTTTACCAATGCGGCAGCTAATGCTCCCTTACGTAGTATGCGAAACGCTTACTATTTGGGCGATAGATTGCCTTGGGCACAAGGTGGTTTTATAAATACGTTTGGTTATAAAAATATTTCGCTTACCGTGAACATTGTTTACTCTTTAGGCGGTAAAGATTTGATTGATTATAACCTAGAAGCCGATGGTAATAATTTAACCAATAGAAATGCTAGCATAAACCTGCTCGACAGGTGGCAACGCCCTGGCGATATTACTAATGTGGGAAGATTAACTTTTAACCTGCCTGTTGTAAATAGTACTCGCTATTTGTACGATGCCACTTTTTTAAAGTTGGGAAATATTTCTTTAGCTTACCAGTTACCTGAGGCCGTAACTCGCAAATTAAAAGGCTTACGTGGTAATATTTTTGGCAATATTACCAATGTGGCTTATTGGTATAAGGAAGGTTCGCCTGCCGGCCGTAACGGCTATAGGGAGTACCGATTTGCCGCTTTCCCCGAGGCTCAAACCATTACCGTAGGCGCTAAACTAAATTTATAAGAATGATGCGTGTAAGATTATATACAGTAGCTTTTTTTATTATAGCCTTAAGCAGCTTGGGCTGTAGTAAATTTTTAGAAACACCGGTACAAAATAATGTTACCGTTGATGATATTTTTAAAGACTTTGAAGGTGCAAGATTAACCGTGGTAGAAATGTATAATTCACTACGAGGCGTGAATTATTATCTGAGAGATATGTACTTGTATGCCGATGTAACAGGCGGTAACATCAAATTTTCCCGAACTAGTGGTGCTGTACTTTTACAAACCTATAATTTTCAAAATGATGCTGGCAGTACAGATCTTCGGAATCTTTATACGCAAGCTTACAAGCTTATTTACAGTGCCAACAATGTGCTGGAAAATATTGGTAGAGCTAGTAACGCCACCGTACAGCAGCGGAACCGATTAGTAGCAGATGCTTATGTATTTCGAGCGTTAACCCATTTTGATTTGGTTCGTATTTTTGCACAGCCTTATACCTTTTCCAATAATGGTGCTCACCCCGGTATCGTATTACGTTTACGCAATGCTAGCGTAACAGAACCCATACCCGATCGAAATACGGTAAATGAAGTGTATGCAGCTGTTTTGGCCGACTTGGACAGTGCTATAGCACGCTACGCCAATAGTGTAAACGTTTATGTAAGTTCTAGCGAAAAAATATTCTTCTCTGCCAATTACGCCAATGCCTTAAAAGCAAGAGTAAATTTATATAAAGAAGATAACGCCGCTGCAGTAGCCAATGCTTCAAGTGTAATTAGTAATACCCAGTACGCACTTACCACTAATGCCAATTATGTAAATAGCTGGCGTGGTACCACTAACATGACGGAAAGTATTTTCGAGATTGATTGTAGTAATATTATTGGCACCGGAATTGGTAACTTTTTTAACCCATTTGTACCATCCAATTTTAATTTGCAAATGGCCGCTACTACTGATATTACTAATCTATTTCAAAGTGGTGATGTGCGTGGCGTAAACACTTTATTTACCAACCCGGTAAACGGATTCATTTACACCCGTAAATACCAAGGTACAGCCGATAGTATTAACAATATTAAACTCATGCGATTATCGGAATTGTATTTAACCCGTGCGGAGGCTCAAGTAAAGCAAGGCAATATTACAGCGGCTTTGGCCGATTTGAATATCATTCGTTTGCGAGCCAATCCCTCCGCAGTACCGTTTAGCAGTGCAAACGTAGCCGATGTATTAGCGGCGATATTATTGGAGAGAAGACGAGAACTTTGTTTTGAAGGCCATTTGTTTTTTGATATAGCACGTAATAAGCAGAATTTGGTAAGAACCGATTGTGCTTCGCCTACATGTAGTTTTAGTTTCCCAAACAGTAATTTTGCATCACCCATTCCAATTGTAAACTAGTATGAAAAAAATATATATCCTTGTTGTGGCATTTGCTGTGCTAGTTGTATATGCAGGTTGTAAAAAAGGCTTCAATGCGGAGTTGACGTATGCCAATTATCCGCTGGCTGCAACTTGGGCAAAAGGTACTCCCTTTTATAGTCCGAATCCGCAAATTTTTATGCCCGCTACTGGTACATGGCGTAGTTTTTTCTCATTTTCGTTTACATCAGAAGCTGAACCAGATGTGATCGGTTTTGGTAATCCATTCGTACCGGGTAGGGGTACCAATGCATTGTTTATGAATAGTTTATATACCAGTCAGCAACTTACTGCCGATTCGGGTTTTTACAATGTTACCATTCCTAAATGTTTTCGCTTAGTGCCCAAAAGTGTAGATTCTACTTTTACGGGAACTGTAGAAGTAATACCGCAGGATGTAGTACTTACCCGCCGTAACCGAACTACTTTTATAATTAAAATTTCAGCAGCTAGTACACCGGGAACCTATGATACACGTACCGGCCTTATGGAAGTAAGTGTAAAGTTTAATGAAGCAAGCATTGGTGGCGATACTGCCGTAATACGTAGGTATAGGTTTACACCTTAATTTTATAGCATGAAATTTTCCCAGTTATTTTATACAGCCGCTGGTATAGTAAGCGTAGTGCTGGTTTCGAGTTTTGCAATAAACGAAGAGTATTCGTTGGAACAATTAAGAGCTTTATATAGCAGTGGAAAGCCTGCCACTTGGCCAAAAGCAAACGTGGATGCCAAAGCTCATTTTACTGAGATTGGTCCGTTGCCAGCAGTGCAGCATCCCGCCGATAACCCTTATAATGACGCTAAAAAGGAATTGGGTAAAACCTTGTTTTACGATCCAAGATTATCGGTAAGCGGACAAATAGCCTGTGCCAGCTGTCATGACCCGCAATTAGGTTGGGGCGATGGTAAACGAGTAGCTTTTGGTCATGATAGAAAGCTTGGTGGCCGAAACGCCATGACACTTTGGAATGTAGCATATTATGATAAATTATTTTGGGATGGTCGGGCCAATAGTTTAGAAGATCAAGCTCGTTTTCCAGTGGCAGACCATTTAGAAATGAATTTAAGTGTGGACGATATGGAGAAAAAAGTACAGTCGTTCAAAGGCTATGGGCCCTTGTTCGAAAAGGCTTTTGGTTCAAGTAAAATATCTAAAACAGAAATTTTTAAAGCCATTGCCACTTTTGAACGTTCTATAGTGTCGCCTCCCAGCCGTTTCGATTTGTTTGTGCAAGGAAAAGCCGATGCTTTAAAAGATGACGAAGTGCTAGGGCTGCATTTGTTTAGAACCAAAGCCCGCTGTATCAATTGCCACAACGGTGGAGCTTTTACCGACAATCAATTTCATAACGACGGACAAACACTGTGGGGTAGTGAAGGTGAGGATTTAGGGCAATACAATGTAACCAAGAATAAAGCGGATATAGGTAAATTTAAAACCCCTAGTTTACGTGAAACTATGAATACAGGGCCGTGGTTTCATCACGGAAATTTTCCTACTATGAAAGATGTAGTTTTCTTTTACAATCTTGGAAATCCGGCACCGATTCAAAAGAAATACTTGGGTACAGCAAGGGATAGCTTGTTACCCACCACAGACCCTATTTTACAAAAGCTGAACTTAACCGATAAGGAGGTAGATGCTGTAGTAGCTTTTATGGGTGCTATTACCACCATACCTAGGCGTTTGCAGCCACCAGTAAATTTCCCTAAATAATGTGAGTAGCGGCTTGGGGTTGGCGATTGTGTTTGATTTTTTGACCGAATATTTGGGGCAGGTTCCGGTAGGGTGAGGTTGCTAGTTTGCCCTACGTTAAATCCAAACTTGTAATCATTTCGGTTAGCTCATTGGGTTTTATGTCAGCTTTTTCACTTTTATCGTAAATGGTAAGTAAGTATACTGTTTGAGTAACTACGTACACATACGTAATAACTCTTGCTCCGCTACTTTTTCCCTTCCCCTTGCTTTCAATGGCAAGACGAATTTTATAGCAGTTATTTCCAAGATGAACTCCCAATGCTGGTGTATTATGAATTCCCGTTATAAGTGCTGCAAATTCATTTTTTAGCGAGGGGAATTTTTTGGCTAGTCGCTTCAATTCTTTCTCGAAACGGTGTGTAGGAAAAATGCTATAACTCATTCAGTAGGTCTTCGGCAGTTTTTAGTTTTAGTTTTCCCTTTTTGTGCTGGCGTACTTGTTTGGCTGCGTCTTGCAGGTCGTTCCATAATGTTTCGGAAGCTTCACTCATGGGTTTTATTTTTTTCACAAAAGAAAAACTTCGTAATACTTCCATAGCAAACGGCACTTGCTTATCAGGTATATCTAATAAAATCTTCATTTCTTATAATCGTTTTATCGTGTATTGTTTCTTAACTGCTGCTTGAAGTATTAGATGCTCTACAACTTCCGCAGCTGTTCATTAATTCTAATTGATAAAAGTACTAAATAGAACTATAAGCACAATAAGGCAGCGATGGTAGTTTTTATGAGATGAATTCTTAGGAACCTGGTCTTTTAAAATCGACACAGGATTTTTGTAATAAAACACAACCGTTAACAACCATCGGGGTGTAGTGAGCCATTCCAGTGTCATGCTATGCTACATCCGAGTTGTGTGAGTGTGGCTGTATGTAAGCGTTATAGGTTTTACCAAATATTTACACTGTTTTTACGGGGCTCTTACAAAGGAATATGTTCTTTTGCACAAAAATTTCTATGAATAAGGGCAACAAATGGCTGTCGATAGTAGCTTTTTGGGAGGGGTGTTCATTTCTTGCACTAGCTATTACTATGCCACTAAAATACATTTGGGCGCTGAAAGGCCCTAACATGGTAGTGGGTATGGCCCACGGCTTTTTATTTATTTTATACTGTTTGCTGGTGGTATTGGCAGCATTTGAGCAAGGTTGGAAATTGAAACGCGTTGCATTGGCTTTTCTAGCGTCTTTATTGCCATTCGGAACTTTTATTGCAGAGAAAAAAGGCATTTACGCTTGGGGAAGTAGCAAGGCCTAAATTTTTTCTACCCCCAACTACGAACCAAATATTCAACCAAGCCTCGCAAGGCATTGTGTGTGTCTACCACTTATCTACCGCTTCGCTCGATTGATTGGCAGTTTGGTTATTTGAATGGGATTGTAAGCCAGTGGAATGTGGCTCCGCTATTTCTACTACTACCTCTTGTGTGTCTGCATCGGGATAATAATGGTTAAATGCATCAAAATCGAAGTTGGGCATCAGTTCGGTTTTTACATGCTGTATTACCTCTTGTAACCCCTCACAAAATTTTGAAAAATCTTCTTTGTATAAAAATATTTTGTGCCTGTCGTAGCCATCATCATTGGCACGTTTTCTACTTTCTGTAATGGTTACAAAATAATCATTGGCCTTGGTGGAACGAACATCTAAAAAATAAGTTCTCCTTTTTCCAGCCTTTATGCGTTTGCTATAAACGCTTTCTTGCTTTTTATCATTGTTATCGTAACTCACAACGCAGTAGTTTTAATGATGCTAACAAATATATATATGTTTCGCATTTATGCAAATGCTATTCTAAAAAAAATCCGCTAACGGGTGTGGCTTTGCGTTTGCTTTAAGTAGGTTTCGGCGTACGCACCTTGGTTATCAATAAGTTGCTGATGGGTACCTTCTTCTACTATTTTTCCATCTTCCAAAACAATAATTCTATCAAAATGAAATTGTGTAAATACCCGGTGAGCAATAATAATGGTGGTAGTTTGGGCCAAAGTAGAAGTGAAATTTTGCGTAATGATATGTTCTGTTTTAGCATCTACCGCACTTAAGCAATCATCTAGTAATAATACAGCTGGCTTTTTTAGCAGTGCCCTAGCTATGCAAATGCGTTGCTTTTGTCCACCACTCAATGTCACCCCACGTTCGCCTACCATGGTTTCATACCCGTCGGGTAACTGTTCTATTTCATGGTGAATATTTGCTTTTTTTGCTACGGCAATTATTTCCTCCTTTGTAATTTGTTGATCTTGGCAACCAAATAATATGTTGTTGGCCACGGTATCGCTAAATAAAAAAACATCCTGCGGTACATAGCTCAGTTGCTGCCTGTACCATTGCAGGTGGAAATTTTGAACAGGGTTTTCATCTATCAAAAGTTCACCATTATTTACATCAAAAAACCTCAATAGTAGTTGTGCCAAGGTGGTTTTGCCGCTACCCGTTTTTCCCATGATGAGTATTTTTTCGCCGGGTTGTATTTGCAGCGATAAATGTTGAATAGCTTGAATACCCGTGTTAGGGTAGGTGTAGCTACAATTACGGAAAGTGATGCCACCGCGTAGGGCAATATTTTGCACTGTACCATCCGGCATTGTATCTGCTACTTGTAAAAATTCATTAATACGTTTTTGCGATGCCGCTGCCCGCTGAATCATACTGGCTGTCCACCCTATAGCACTAACCGGGAAGGTGAGCATATTTACATACATTACAAACTCTACTATCACACTGTATTTGCTAGGATTATCTACCGCCATTACGCTGCCAAAATATACGGTTAGTAAAGTACTCAAGCCTATCAATAGTGTAATACTGGGGAAATAAATACTATCTACACGGGCCAGCCCTACGGCATTGGCTCGGTAAGTTTCTGCATTCTGCTGAAAATGCCGAAGCATATTATTTTCTTGTACAAAACTTTTAATTACTCTAATGCCTGCATAGCTTTCTTGTGCATTGCTTGTAATGCTGCTAAGCGTTTGCTGTACGGTTTCGCTTTTTTTATTAATGATTGTATTGGCTATATAAATTACCGCAGCTAAAATGGGTAATGGTGAAAGAACGTAAACGGTGAGCCAAACATCCTGCCGTAGCATGCTAAATACACAAAAGCCAATGAGTGCCACCAGGTTTATAAAGTACATAAGTGCCGGGCCCGTGTACATTCTTACTCTGCTTACATCCTCTGAAATTCGAGTCATTAAATCACCCGTAGCATTTGCTTTGTAAAAAGTGGCACTTAGTTTTTGGTAGTGCGTATAAATCTCATTTTTTTGAGCATATTCTATGTGCCTACTCATTACTATAATGGTTTGTCGCATTAAGTACGTAAAGGCACCACCTAGTATAGCTACTAGTAATATCAATACACTACTGAATACTACCGTAGTTTGGAACGATGTAAAATGTTGTTTACTATAAGCAATAAACCACTGCACCAACCATTCATAATGTTGATGCTTTTGCTGAGCGGCTTCCAGTACGGTCTGGTACTTGGATGGATCGTTTTTCTGTATTAATTCTAGCGTTACATGGTCAATTACAAAACCCGTCAATTGTGGCGAAAGTATGCGGAAATAGTTGGCCAAAATAATAAAAATCATTCCTAGAAAAAAGCGGCGCTTGTACCGCCAAAAATATTTATTGAGAGCCGCTAAATGTTTCATACTGTTACAAATATATCCTCAATATTCGCTTTAGGTACGTAGGTTTTGAAAAGATGAGTGCATGCCCTTTACCGGGTAAACTTACCAAGATATTTGGGCTTGCTTTCGACAGCATTTTGTGTGCAAAAACAGCATTGGAATAGTAAATAAGATCATCTGCCGTGCCATGAATAATGATGGTTTCGCAACGAATATTTTGCCAATCGTTTATTTTCGCCAATTCCTGGGCATGACTAAGTTTTTCTTTAGATGCAGTAACCAGTACCGTAGGGAATAGCCACTGAAGCCAAGGCTGTACCATAGCATAACTAATGGCATAGGTTTTTTCAGCCTCAGGTTTTACGGAGGCAGATAGCAAAATAAGTTTATGATAATTTGTTGGCTGCTGTGCTACTGCTTCTATAGCTACTGGGCCACCGTAGGAGCTGCCCAATATGCTTACCTTTTTACGAATACCAAATGCTTGAATACATTGGTTTACCAACGAGCCCGCCGTGGCGATGTTAAGTTGAGGTTCCCCAAAACTAGAATAACCGTAACCAGGCCTATCTATTACTAGCAAACAAAATTTTCGCGTAAACTGTGTATCTAAGTAAATTTCCTGCCAGCCTTTTAGGGAGCTGGGTGCACCATGTAGTAGCACTAATACAGGTAAACTAGTATCGCCTATTAACGCTGCCCGTACCGGTGTAGGGTTGAGCGAAAACACCGTATCTACAATGCTTACAGCCGGGTTGGTTTTGTGCACCGCAGTAGCCAGGCTCGCTTTATCTACCCTTAGCTTTAGCTTTTGCCAGCCATGTATGGTAAGCAAATAGGCTGCGACTAAACAAGTAAGTACTACGGAAATCCACCGTTTTTTACGCATAAAAAAGTTGTGCGGCGAAGGTAATAACTAGCATGGAATTATTTTTTGGCTAAATACCGCTCAACCCTTTATTTTGCACCCGGAGAGATGGCAGAGCGGTCGATTGCGGCAGTCTTGAAAACTGTTGACTGTAACAGGTCCGGGGGTTCGAATCCCTCTCTCTCCGCTCCTAAACAAAAAAGCTTCTAGTAATAGAAGCTTTTTTGTTTGTTAGGGTCTTGTAGAAAAATTATCCCATTATAACCGAACTAAATCGCCGAAGAAAACAGCATTAATAAATAGTTTTGAACTGCCTAGCCAAAATGCCCTAAAGTTCATATTATCGGCAAAGCTTATTACCCTGCCTCGGCCTACAGCATCTACATTTACTACGGCCGAGTTTTTTATCTTTCCTAAGTATTCCCTATACACATAGCCACTTTGTAATGGATTGTTGGTATACATAACAGGACTATCATACGCCTCGTTATTTTGATCCATAAAAAATGTGTTGCCTTTAAATACACTCAAATTAGCAGCCGGCAAGCCGTAAGCAAGTGGGTGAGTGGTATCGGCATTCGCTTCAAAAATAGAGCCTGTCATTTCTTTAGCCCGTTGCTCATCGGCACGTAAAAAATAGGGTAGGTTGGCGGTACTATCTTTCTTTTCTGCTTCTGGTTTAAAAAGCACTTTCGTAAGTCCATTTTGTGCTGCCCATTTGGCTGCATCTTCCGCTACTACTAAGGTTCCACCGTTTTGTACCCAAGTTTTTACGGCTTCTACAGTGCGTGCTGGCGTACTGCCATAGCTACCCGATGGAATGATTAACACATTGTATTTAGCAAGGTTTGCACTGCCCCAGCGGTCCCAATCTAAATGGGTTACCGGTATTTGTAAACGAGCATCTAATAAATGCCAAATTTCACCTACATCGGTGGCTGCCACACCACTACCTGTAGCCACCGCAATTTTGGGTGTTTTTACATTGAGTAAACTACCGCTTCCTAGGTCGATTCCTTGCAGGGCTAAGCCTGTTTGTATACCGTAAATGGTTACACCCGTTTGCTTGGCCGCTTTTTGTAATATATCGGGTAATTGATTTACCAATCGTTGGTTTGCCTGCGGCGTAATAACAATGCTGCCATAGCCAAACTGTTTGGGTTGGTTGCCGCTTACTGCTGTAAACAGTTGGGTAGCCACTTTGGTAACTACACCCATTTTTTGTAATTGGTACAAAAGTTTAGGTGCTTGCAAGTGCTGCCAACTAAAGGCAAAACTCACTGCATTTTCAGCGTTCAATAAATCGCCATCGGTAGCTGGTAAAGTGGTTAACTTAATTCCTGTACTTTGGTTGGTAGTGCTTGCTGCATAAGGAATGCCAAAGGCTAAAGGTACGGTCCATGCGGTAAC
>RDXK01000175.1 GCA_004292605.1 Bacteroidota bacterium | reverse complement strand
CCCAGCGGTAGCCCTACACCACATGCCCACAGCCATTGGTATTATTTTTATCATCGCATTAATATCTGCATTGTTTCCTAGTGCAGATGGTGCTATTACGGCTTTAACCGCTAGTTTTTGTATTGATATTTTGGGTATGCAACGCCGGAGCGACTGGGATGAAGCCAAAAAGAAAAAAATTCGTCAGCAAATTCACTTGGGCTTTGCGGGTATATTTTTATTGTTTGTGCTGGTGTACAAACAAATCAATAACCCAAGTATGATTGGGGTAATATTAAAAGTAGCTTCTTACACTTACGGGCCGCTACTTGGCCTATTTACCTTTGGTATTTTAACCAAACGGAACGTGAATGATGCCTTGGTGCCCTTTGTTTGTATTGCTGCACCTATATTGTGTTATTTGATTGATATAAACCAGGCCAGTCTGTTAGGCGATTACCGTATGGGCAATGAGTTGTTGGTTATCAATGGTGCATTTACTTTCATAGGTTTGTGGTTGATAAAAGCAAAGCAAAAACCACTTGTTACCCAATAATACCATCGCCTCGGCGGAGGCAGAAAAATTTGCGTTACAGTTTACTAGCGGTGCTAGTGCCCTAGTGCAGGAAGCTATGGCCTACACTTTGGCAAACCACCCTAAAAGCCATATGGCTAGTAGCTTTGCACAATTGCAGCTGCTACAAACCATACTAAGTGTTACACAGCCCACCCATGTATTGGAAATAGGTACGTTTACGGGTGTGGCGGCCTTGGCTATGGCGGAAGTATTGCCGCTGCACGCTACCTTACATACCATAGAAATTAGGGAGGAAGATGCAGATATAGCCCAACATTTCTTTGACAAAAGCAATCAAAAAAACCAACTAATTTTGCACCGCGGAAACGCAGCCACTATTATAGAAACATTGCCCCATACATGGGATTTTGTTTTTATAGATGCCGATAAAACGGGTTATATACAGTACTACGATTTAATAGTACCCCGTTTGAGTAAACATGGTAGTATAGTGGCGGATAATGTTTTGTTTCACGGGCAGGTTTGGCAGCAGCCGCTAAAAGGTAAAAACCCGCAGGCAATAGTGCAGTTTTTAGAACATGTACAGGCCGATGCTAGAACTAGCCAAGTGTTATTAACCGTACGAGATGGTGTGTTATGGATAAGAAAAAATTAATTTGTGTAGTTGCTTTGTTGGCCTTGGCGTGGCTAAGTATGGCCCAGTCGAAACCCGCCCAGCCCGATGTGTTAGCCTATATACGTCAGTACCAGCAAATAGCCATTGCTGAAATGCAGCGTACGGGTGTACCAGCGGCCATAACCTTAGCACAAGGCATTTTTGAAAGTGCTAGTGGCAAAAGCATTTTATGTGTGCAAAGCAATAATCATTTTGGAATAAAATGTAAGCTCGATTGGCAGGGAGAGAAAGTATACCATAACGATGATGAGGAGGGCGAATGTTTTAGAAAATACACTTCCGCAGAAGAAAGTTTTGTAGATCATTCTAATTTTTTAACCTCCCGAAAACACTATGCATTTTTATTTCAATTGCCACCTACCGATTATAAGGCTTGGGCACATGGTTTAAAAAAAGCTGGTTACGCCACCAACCCCAGCTACCCACAGCGATTGATACAATTAATAGAAGACTATAATTTAAACGAACATACTTTGGCAGGGTTGACTAATAAACCAGACGATTCCACCAATATGGTAAACGTTGCCGCAAGTACTACTAATGAAGAACCTGCCACTGCCGTTATGATGCCACCGCTAGGTAACACTACTGAGGATACACTTACCGTAACGGTGCTAGAAATAGAGCCTGTAGCCTTGGTAGATACTACCGCACCATCAGCACCAAAGCAAGAGGCAGCATTGGCTCCGCAGCCAACTTACCCAACCGGTGTATTTGAAATCAATGGTTGTAAAGTTATTTGGGCACCCGCGGAAACTTCGCTGTTGCAAATAGCGTATTCGCAAAAAATAAGTTTGGCTCATTTACTGTACTGCAATGAATGGGCCGATACCACTAGCGATGTTTTAAGTACACCAAGCTTGGTTTTTTTACAGCGAAAGCAAAAAAAAGGCGATACCGCTTTTTACACCGTAAAGCCTGGTGATACCGTGGAAGCAATTGCCCAACAGTGTGGTATATTAATCAGTAGTTTATTGGCATTTAACAGGATACCCGCTGGAAAACAAGTAGCCCCCGGCGAAAAGTTATATTTGCAAAACAACAGTCCGGCTACACCCAAACTTTTATAGCACATGTATACTACCGTTCAAGTACACGATAAGCATTTTATACCCTATTTGTCTGAAGCTGTTATTCAAGAAAAAATAGGCGAATTGGCTGCTCAAATTAATACCGAGTATGCTGGCAAACGCCCCTTATTTTTAGCCATACTCAATGGCAGTTTTATGTTTGCGGCCGATTTGTTTAAGCAAATAACCATCGATGCAGAAATTAGCTTTATAAAATTGGCTAGCTATAAAGGCACCAAAAGTACCGGCCAAGTACTTACTGCCATTGGCTTAGATATCGATTTGCACAATAGGCATGTAATAATAGTGGAGGATATTATTGACACCGGAAAAACCCTACACAGCTTTTTACCACAGTTGCACCATCAGCAGCCCGCTAGCGTGGCGCTGGCCATCTTATTACACAAGCCAGAGGCTACGGAATACCCTTTGCATATTGATTATTGCTGCTTTTCTATCCCCAATAAATTTGTAGTAGGGTACGGACTAGATTACGACGGTTTAGGCAGGAACTTCAAGGAGATTTATCAGTTGCAAGGTTAAATAAGGTGTCTCTTATTTAAGTTTAGTGCCGTTTAGGTTAAATAAGGTGTCTCTTATTTAAGTTTAGTACTGTTTAGGTTAAATAAGACATCTCTTATTTAACTTTAGTGCCATTAAAGTTAAATAGTGGTTTTTTTATTTAATGTTCGGTACGAATATTACGTGAACTTACAGGTGCCAAAAGAAATCGCCTATTTATATTTCAAGAATATTTCTCCATTTTCAAGCGATAAATAGGGGTACTGTGGGTGCCCCCCCGCCGCAGTTTACCCCAGCTTAGTAGCATTATTTTGAAGTGCTGCAAGTTTGCAGTATATTTCACTACCTTATTACCCGCCATATGTTTCAGCTAAACGCTTTTCGAGCATGTTTGGTGCTGGCTGCATGTACTTTTTATAGTACTTGTATAGCCCAGTACTACCTGCGTGGCGATATTAAAGATGCGAATGCACAGCCCGTGAGCGGTGCTACCATTTACCTTTTTAGTAAAGGCACTATACCATTTACCAGCGGCAATAGTGGTGGTTTTGGTATTCCTACGCCGCTAGCGGTAGATACCATTACCATTACCAAATATGGTTTTGAAACCCTTAAAATACCCGTGGAAACTAAGCTATATCAGCGGCTGGTGTTAAAGCCTATAAGTGCCGCTAATACAGCGGGTAAATACCGACTGAACAGTTTTATAAAAAGTGTAAATACACAAGACAAACCCACGTATTTCGACAATGGCGAAAGCTATAACCAAATAGTAGACAACCCTTTTTTAAGTACCAAACAGTTTCCGGAAACGGGTTTTGGCGTTACGGTAGATAGGGCTGCGTATAGCAATATCCGCCGATTTATCAATATGAAAAATCGTGTGCCGCCCGATGCTGTAAGGGTAGAGGAAATGCTGAATTATTTTAGTGCTAATAATAATTTGTACGATTCCTCCACCGAATTTCAATTGAGAAGTGAATTGCTTACTACGCCATGGGTTTCTAGCAATGTACTGTTGTACTTGCAAGTGCAGGCGCCTAAGCTAGATGTAGCTGCCGTAACACCCAGTAATTTTGTGTTTTTGATAGATGTATCAGGATCTATGGATAAACCCAACCGTTTACCCTTGGTGCAATCAGGTTTGAAATTACTCACCAAAAATTTACGGGATAAAGATTCAGTAAGTATTGTAGTGTATGGTGGCGATGTAGGTGTGTTGCTACACCCCACATCGGGCGGTAATAAGGAGAAAATTATTGACGCCATAGAGCAATTGGTACCCGGTGGTGCCACCCCCGGCGAAGCGGCTTTGCGTACGGCGTACAAACTAGCATCGTCTACCTTTATACCCAATGGTAATAACAGAATTATATTGGCTACCGATGGCGATTTTAATGTAGGACAAACCACGGAAAAGGAGCTGGAAGATTTGATTATAGCACAGCGTAACAAAGGAATTTATCTTACTTGCCTAGGCGTGGGAATGGGCAACTATAAGGATAGTAAATTGGAAGCCCTAGCAAAATCGGGCAACGGAAATTTTGCTTATTTAGATAACTTAAAAGAAGCCGAAAAAGTATTGGTAACCGAGTTTACCAAAACACTATACGCCGTAGCTAACGATGCGTTTATCAACGTAGTATTTAATCCGCAAACAGTAGCCAATTACAGGCTGATTGGTTTTGATAACAATGTAGAAGCCCTGAAAGATTCTGCTGCTAAATTAGAAGGTGGCGAAGTGGGTACTGGCCATACGCTTACAGCTATTTTTGAGTTGGAACTCGCCAACACGGCCGCTAAAAATAGTGTACAGAAACTAGGCGATGTAAAGCTCCAATACCAGCTACCCAATAGCACGGAAAAACGAAGTTTAACCCAGCGGGTAGAGCATGCGGCTACTGCATTTTATAGTGGCCAAGCACCCAACCAATTGGCTACGGTAGTGGCCATGTTTGGAGGTTTACTGCGGAATAATCCGTTTATGAAAACCAAGTACACTTGGGACGAGCTATGGGTGCTAGCACAAAAAGTAACCAACTCTGCCGATCCACTACAAGCTGAATTGGTGGTGCTAATAGAAAAGGCCAAGAAATTGTATGCTGCTAATCGCACGGGGAAGTAAAATTCATCAGGTGCTAGTAGCCGGAAATTCATTTTTAGAAAAGGTGTTGGGACAAGAGCGAAATATCACGATAATTCAATTACGGTTGTATTTCTAATGAAGTTTTTTGGGGTACAATACAAACCTTATTGGATTCTCTTGGCTAGTCAATTCGCTACTGTAGAAAAACAATTCGAATCCGTCTTCATTTATCTTTTTTACATCTACTCTATAAACGCCTTTCAGGCACAGTTCACCAACGGTTTTTATTTCCTTGTTGAAAAATAGGTACTGGGTTTGGGTGATATAAATAGGTTCTCCACAAGTCAACCACCCTCCAGAGCTAATTATTAAGCGATAGTCGTCATCTATTTTAGTTTGGTATACCTGGCGGCCAAATGTTATGGAGAAAAACGTGATAATCCATATCGGAACTACTAAAAATATACTCAGCAGTTTAAGTTTCGTGTTTTCTACAAGTACAAAGTAGGCAAGTGAGGAAAGCCAAAATAAGTAAGTAGTAACGGTATGTGTATACCTGCCTTTTATTTTATACCCATACATATTTGCTACCGTAAATAAGATATACAATAGAGCAGTGATGAGTATGGCAATTTGAATACCCTTTTCTGTTTTAGGGAAGCGTTTTTTGGTTAACTCAGGTATATAATTAAGTGCTATTGTTACTACGGCAATGGGCGTTAAAATTATCAATAAGGTTTGTAGTAGTTCCATTGAATAGTTGTTTATAAGAGATGGGAGGCGATAGTCGGTAAATACCTTTTCTATAAAAAATACAGTGCCACCGCTTCGAGATATTTTAGTCTGTTTTTTTAAAAAATTTTAAATGCTTTGGAACGTTGATCGACCGTTAAAAATTTTTTCAAATACACGTTGCTTAGCTTGTTGTATTCCATTGTGACTTTGCCGCTGTGCGGCATATTGTCAAGTACAAGGTGTGGGTTAAACGAGTTGTTTTTTTTTCTACGCAAAGGGCTAGCCTTCAAGTTTTCGTCAGCGATGTTTTTTCTTCGCCATACACCCAAGTTGTAACCATTTGCCAGCGAGTATCATATATTGTAATTACACCTATATATTTGGGCGACTGAAAAATATATAAGTTTTTGTGGTTTGTTTTGTAGGGGCCGTCACGCTCGCTTTGTCCTACCATATAAAACGTATCTTTTATAAATGTGCTTAAATTTTTACGCTGAACCCGTGATGCAAAAAAAGGGAAAGGTTGTTGCGTCGACGTATTCATGGTCCATTCCGTGTTATCATATAAAGAGTCTTTAAAAACGGTATATCCACTATCGTAAATCTCCATCCGATAGTTAGTGGGGATTTGCTGGCTCGTTGCTGTTTTGGCGAGCGGCAATAATGGCAGAATGAAAAGTAGTTGCATATTGTTTTGGTTGCAATTTTCTTGGTAAAGGAATTCCTACTGACAACACCTTTCAATACTTTGAACCGACAACGGCAGCAGTTAAGGATTGACTCCCAAGCTGCTTAAAAACACCCTATTTAAAGAGTGTGGTCGCATATCTGCAGACGGTGGCATTCTGAAAAATGCATTGTTGTATTTTTGATAAGCACAAGGTATTGCATCGGTTTTGTATTGATTTGAAGGTTGAACAGTCACAATATAATTTTGACTTTTAGTAACTCCACTTATTAAATTGAAAGCAACAAAGTTTTTGAGACTTATTTTGCCGTATTGCCAAGCTGCTTCTCGTTGCCATTGTGTATTAAATATTGCGATAACGCCATGGTCATCAGGTGATTGATATGTATAAAGAATTTTATGTTTTATATTGGGAAAATTGTACACGAGGCTCTCACCAATTACATAGAAAGTATCTAGTTCTAGGGTAATCAAATTGGTTCGCTGTACTACTGACGCTGAGAACGGAAATCCCTTTCCGTCACTCGAGTATAGCAGCCATTCTTTATAATCATACAAACTGTCAGTATACACATAGTAAATACTGTCTGTTTTTGTTAGACGATAAGTCGCTTTTTGACTGTTTGCAGTATTTACAATACAGAAAAGAGATGTGACTACTATAGCGGAAAATAGATTTTTAAGCATAGAATTATTTAGTTACAAGATCCTAAGTTAGTAAACAATCCACAATCGCGTTGTTGAAGGCATTTTAGAAAATACGGCCCGTTGTAACTTCGTAAATCTTCCCCCGTTTTGCCAGGATTCATACCATGGAATATAGGCAAAGAAGGATTTGAAGATGGCCAGTACGTAACAGATGTTGGAATATTCATACCGATACTGTTCAGAGCTTCAACCGCAAATGTCGTACAGTTAAAAAAACTAAGGTGGTAGGGGAAATTTTGATGGCTTAGAATCCAGTTAAGTAAATTTTGAAAGTCGGTATTATTGACGTTCCAAAACACCGAAACGTCGTAGTGGGTGCCGTTGTTGCCATTTACTACACCAGAGGTGGTGGGTTGTAGTGGGTTAACATTTCCCAACGGGTAGAATCCAATTACTCTTCTTATCGCTTTACCACCTGCTATTTGTGTCAAACTTAAAAATGTATGTCCAACGTTTGGTGCGATTTGGGAACTTATGCCATTCCACGATGTAACACTTGTTAGGTGATTAGTTCCTGGAACCGGTTGCTTTACCAAAATCCCAACTTGATAATTCGATGTGTTGTTAAAAGTGAAGCACTGAAAGGAAGTGTCTAAATTAATGTGCTGGGTAGTATCTGCAGGAAGAAATTCAGGAGCAATAACGATGGGTTGATTTTGGTAGAGGACCGGTGTGCTTGGTGTAGACCCGCCAGAACCACCCCAAGGTGTTGTAGTAGTGTTTGTAGTAGTAGTTGTAGTTCCGCCTACTTCTTCAGTACAAACTTGGGTGACTGTAGTAAAGGGTACGTATACAACAGTTGTTACACCGTTCTCCACGTTTACTACCATGTTGTACCGTATAGAGGTGTGAGTAAAGCAAACCCTTCTGAAAGCGGGTTGCGTAGAATTTTGAGTTTTTGTGGGTAATTGAACAATTTTTTGATTTGAAAAATATGCCATTCTTTCAAATTCGACTCCTTTTAATGAATACAGCGAAGTAACGCCAGTATCGAAAGGACTTTTTTGGAGCAAGATATTCAGATAATTTGGATTGTTTACTTTTTTATTAAAACTCTGTGAATGGTGAATAGCATAATCCGTGCTATCCGTTAGCAAACTACTTTTTCGGATAAATGAAAAAGTACCTGATGAAACATTCTGGCCGCTATGTAGTAATACTATTTCTTCATATAAATAGTTGTTTTCCTTTTTGGTAAAGATGAGTTTTGTTTCAGGTAACAGGGTAATTACTTTATTACTATCTAACACTTTGAAGCCATTGGGAAATTTCTGTATGAATTCTTTTTCAAGACTTAACTTAGCAGGTTGGATGTCTTTTGTGAACTCATCTGTCTTTTTACAACTTCCTAAAATAATTAGTACTGCTAGGGCGAGTTGACCGATTGTTTTCATATCAATATGTTTGTTCGAAAGTAAATCCACACTCGAACCATTAAATTGATATTTATCAAATTATTGGTTGATTAAATTCATTAGTAGGTTTATCTACTCGCCCTAATCCTACTCAATGTTTCTGTAGTAATGTTTAGGTAACTCGCAATATATTTTAGCGGTACTCTTTGTACAATATCAGAATGGTGTTGTAGTAAGTATTGGTAGCGGGTACGGGCATCGGGTTGATGCAAATGGAATATTCTTTTTTCGGCTTTTACATAATATTGTTCAGTGAGTTTACGTGCCAAATAGTGAAACTCAGTATAGGTAAAACATAAGTTTTCATAATCGTTTTTGGAGATGTAAAAAACGATGCTTTCTTCCAAGGCCTGTATATTTTCTTGTGAGGGTGTTTGTGTAAAAAAGCTTTGTACCGATATAATTACATCTCCCGCTTTCATAAACCAGCTAGATATTTCTTGATTTTGTACATGATAATAGCTTCGAAATAAGCCAGTTTCAATAAAGTAGATGTTTTGGGAAACTTGGTGTTGTCGCTCTAGCAGCTCGCCTTTATTCACGGTTTTGTGCTGCAAGCAATTGGCCAATGCTTGTAAACAAATTGTAGACAGTGGTGGAAATGAAGCAAAAAGCGTTAGTAGGTTTTGCGGAAGCACGGTAAGTTTTTAGCAAAATAATACATCAGTATTGATTTAGTGTTTTTGAGGAGATAAAAAAAATTATGATGGAGTTGGGATGTGTTTTCGATTGGCAGATGTATTGCAGCGTGTTGATACTAATTCAAATAGCGATACCAGAAGGCAACAAAATAAATAATACCAGCCACATTGCAAAGTGATGATTAGCCAATGATGGTAGCATTAATAAGGCTTTTTATGATTGTTTTCTCGGAACGTTGAGCCGTTGGTTTTTTCTTCGGCTTAGGGATGGCAGCAAGTAGCCCGGAGCGTAGTGAGGACTACTGTGAACAGCCCGCCGCACCTTGGATAACGATAATGGTTTTGCATGACGCTGGTAAGGTGCGGAAGCCCCCAAATATTTAGTCGATATGCATAGTGTTGGAACAACGACAGCTACCTTGAACCTTGGTGGATGGCTGTTACCATTTTTTCTACTTCTTGTAAATCGAGGCGGTTTGTACCTTGTAGCAGTGGTGCCGCATGCACCCACTGGAAACCGCAATTTTTTAACTGGGAAATATGCTGGGAGCGTACACTACCACAGGCTATCAACTGTAAAGGCTGCGTAAGTGGAAGCCAACGCTGTAAATGGTGTACACTTTGCTGTATATGCGTTTTACCGCCCGTAGTAAGTACATACTGTACACCCATGGCGCCAAGTTTTTGTAGGGTAGCAGGCTTGCGAACTACCACATCAATAGCTTTATGAAAGGTAATAGCCATGGGCCCTGCGGCCGTTATCAATTGGCTGAGTTGTTGCCAATGTATACCATGGCCACGGTTAAGAACACCCACTACAATACCGCTAGCACCGGCTTGTTTACAATGATGGATGGTTTGTAACATGGCTTGTATTTCGGTAGGGGTATAGCAGAAGTTTCCACCACGGGGCCGTACCATAAAGTGCCACGGTATGGTGAGTTTTTCAGCGGCTATAGCAAGCCATGGTTGGGGTGGGGTAATACCACCTTCTTGGGCAGATGCACAAAGTTCTATACGTTGTACGCCTAACTGCTGTACAGCTATAGCATCGGCAATATCATAACAGCAAATTTCTAGGTTCATGATAGTAAATAAGGAGCGTCTATTAGTTGGCTACCTGTACTGTTTTGTATGGCGTAGCTAAAGCCTTTTACTAGGCTATAACCACCGTACTGGCCCGCCTTGTTTACGGCTATAAAACACACCTGAATTTTTTTACAATAGTCGGCACCTTTTAGCTGCACCAATCGTTCAATGGCTTTTTTACAGGCGGCGGTGGGTTGTAAGCCTTGCCGCATAAGCTCCACCACTGTGTGGCTGCCTACTATGCGTACTATATCCTCGCCCTGGCCTGTAGCTGCACAGGCTCCTACGGTATTATCTACATACAAACCACTGCCGATTATTGGTGCATCTCCTATTCGTCCACGGCGTTTAAAACCTTGGCCACTTGTGGTACAGCTGGCACTGAGGTTTTGCTGAGCATCGAGGGCTATCATGCTAATGGTATCGTGGTTTAGCTGTCCGTTAGGTAGGGTTTTAGGTGTGGTAACGGGGTGCTGGTTTAATAAGTTTTCTCTATTAATAATGGGCACATATTGTTTGGTTTGTAGCCATTGCTCATACGCTTTTTTAGCATCCGCACTTAAGGTTTTGGGTTGCAATTTAAAGCCGTGTTCGAGAGCAAACTGTTGTGCACCTTCGCCCACTAAAAAATTATGTTCGCATTTTTCCATGATGGTGCGTGCCACATTTATGGGGTGCTGAATTTGTTCTAAAAAAGCCACGCTGCCGGTATTGCCCTGATGATCCATAATGGCGGCATCTAGGGTAACTATACCTTCTCTGTCGGGCATGGCACCTAGGCCTACGCAGCAGTTTTGTTCTAGTTCGGTAACCATTACACCTTTTTCTACTGCATCTAACGCATTGCCCTTGGCGGCTAGTATTTCCCATGCTTTGGCATTGGCCCGCACGCCGGCATCCCAAGTGCTTATTACCAATGGCTGCCACTTAACTGGTGGCTGGTTATTTGCCGCTGCTACAAGCGGTGCAAAGGTGGCTACACCTAAAAACTGTCGGCGTTTCATGGTTGATTGTTTTTAGTAAAGTATTGGTGAAAAAACTGAAACTGATAGGCTATGGAGGTGGCCCAATAGTTCCAATCGTGTTTGCCTGCCATGGTTAGGTAATGGTGGGGTATTTTTTGTTGTAGTAGTACCGTGTGCAGCTGTTCGTTATCCACGTAGAAAAAATCTTCGGTACCACAATCTATCCAGAGTGCTTGGGTAGTTTTGGGTAGGTTTTTTACTAAGGTTACAATGCTGTTTTTTTTCCATGCTTCGGTATTGGCACTATAAACCCCTAGGTGATTTTGAATACCAAATTTACCCGCACTACTTTCTAAATTCATACCACCGCTAGTGGCACCTACGGCCCCGTATATTGTTGGGTACTGCAAGCCAATATAAAAAGCACCATGGCCACCCATACTTAAGCCGGCTATGCCACGTAAATGAGCAGGGGTTTGCTGGCCCAAAATACTATCCACCTGTGTAGGAAATTCGGTACCAAAATAGGTGGTGTATTGGCTGTGTGGCTGTAGCATACTGTTTAGGTACCAGCTATCGTACCCGCCATCCGGACAAATTACTGCAATACCATATTGCTGGGCAAGTTGTTTTATTTGTGGTACTTTATTTATCCAATTGGTATGGTTGCCGCTATAGCCATGTAGTAATATTAACAAGGGTTTTGGACCTTTTTGCGTAGGTGTAATAACTACGCAGGATACATTTTTTTGCAGGGTTTGGCTCCATAGTACCACAGAATCTACCCGCTGGCACAGGGCTCCACCAAAACAATATAAAAGCGATATTAAAAGTGCACTACGCATAAGGATACAAACTACAGAAAAATATTGGGTTTATGAGGCGGTAGAAAAGGTATTCGGTTATCCGGGTATGAACGATGGCTCTATTGTAATAATGGCTAGCGGTA
>RDXK01000174.1 GCA_004292605.1 Bacteroidota bacterium | reverse complement strand
TACCACACTACCTACAGAAACTGTAACGGTATAATACATTCTTCGTTTACATTTATAGAGTGGTAGTGTTGTAAAAGCACACCACTCTTTTTTATACTATGCCTAACTCAGCCAAAGAAAATATATTAAAAAAAATTCGGCAAGCACTGTCGGAGCCCACACCCGTGCCGTTTCCGGCATTAGAAGGTAACGATGGTATGTTTCATGCTCCTAAGGATGAGCTTACCATTTTGTTTGCGGAGCAATTCACCCATTTACAAGGCAAGTTTCATTATTGTGAAACCGAGCAGGAGCTTTGGAAGCAAATAAATGTGTTGATCACCCAACAAGCTTGGAAACATGTGTTTGTTCCGGAAAGCCATTGGCAAAGCCATATTACTGCACCCAATACACAAGTAGGGGAAGCCACTATTTTAAATTGCGATGTGGCTATCACTAGTGCAGAGGCGTTGATAGCACGTACAGGGCAGTTGGTAGTAAGCAGTGCTAGTGCCGGTGGGCGAACAGCATCGGTGTACACACCCGTGCATATTTGTGTAGCCTATACGCACCAAATAGTGTACGATATTAAAGATGGTTTACAGCTATATAAGCAACCTAACTACCCCAGCATGGTAAGTTTTGCAGCAGGCCCCAGCCGTACGGCCGATATTGAAAAAACCTTGGTAGTAGGGGTTCATGGCCCCAAGCAAGTGTATTGTTTTTTAGTAGAATCCAATACTTAATGTAGTATGGAAAAAAATATCTACTTCCTGTCCGATTTTCATTTGGGTGCCCCCAACGCCTCCAAAAGTTTGGAGCGTGAAAAAAAAATAGTTCGTTTTTTACGGCATATTCAGCCTACCGCTGCTGAGATTTTTATACTGGGCGATATGTTTGATTTTTGGTACGAATACAAAACAGTAGTACCCAAAGGCTACAGTAGAATTTTGGGTGCCTTGGCCGATATTACGGATGCTGGTATACCCGTACATTTTTTTGTGGGCAACCATGATATGTGGATGAATGGTTTTTTTGAAGCGGAGTTTGCCATACCTGTATACCACGAGCCCAAGCAGTTTGAGCGTTTTGGTAAAAAATTATACATAGGGCATGGCGATGGTTTGGGCCCGGGCGATCATGGCTATAAATTTATTAAAAAAATATTTCGGAACCCTTTGTGTAACTGGCTATTTGGCTTTGCACATCCAAGTATAGGTATGGGTGTAGCCAATTACCTTAGCCGTAGAAGTAGGGCAAAAACGGGTAACACCGATTTGAAATTTTTAGGTGAGGAAAACGAATGGCTGCTTATTTATTCCAAAGAAATAGAAGCCCAGCAGCACCACGATTATTATGTGTTCGGCCATAGGCATTTACCGCTACAGTTACCCGTAAATGATAACGCCATGTATATGAATGTAGGCGACTGGATAAACCACTTTACCTACGGTGTACTTAACCAAAACGGGTTTGAAATAAAAACATGGAAAAACTAATAGCCATAGTAGTAAGTTTTTGTATTGGGCTAGCAGCTACTGCACAGTCTACACCTAAGCTATTGGCTAGCGGAAATTTCAACCAACTTTCCGTAGATAATTTTGGGCATATTTATTTGGTGAGCAACACCAATCAAATCAAAAAAATCAATAGCAACGGCGATAGCTTGGCAGTATTTAACGATGTTAGGCAGTATGGCACAGTAGGTACTTTAGATGTAAGCAATCCGTTAAAACCCATGGTATTTTACAAGGATATGTTAACCATAGTATTACTTGATAGATTACTGGGAAAAAAGGCAGTTATTAATTTGAATAAATTAGGACTGTACCAAATAGGTGCTGCTTGTATTAGCTACGATGGATTTGTGTGGGTGTACAACGAGCTAGACGCTACAGTGGCTAAGTTAGATGACAATGGAATAGTGGTACAGCAAACGGCCGATTTACGCCAAGCATTAGGGGTAAACCTACGAGTAAATAGTATGTTTGATTATAGAGGCCATTTATACTTATACGATAGTACCCAAGGCCTGTACGAGTTTGATTATTATGGAGCGTTACTTAGAAAGCAAGCCATTAAAAATTATAGTTCCGTGGCGTTTTTGGATAATGTATTGTACGGCGTAGAAGCCGCTAGGATAGATGATTTGGATAATTGGCCCATCACTAAAACTTGGGTACAAAATACCACTGCGTTAACCGGAAAACTATACCCTTATAAAAATGGTTTTTTAGTAGTGGGTAAAGGAGCGGTGTGGCGGGTGCCCATGTAAGTAAAACCTAAATGCACGTTTATTTGTTATAAAATTAGGTATACAATAACCGTTAATTTTACAGTAGAATAATTGAAATACTATGCAAGAGGTATTTGTAAATAAAGTGGCAGAAAGTGGCATCATTACCATTGATTTAGCCAGTTTTTTGGAGAAGCAATCCTTTGCTTATTTTGATATTAAGGAGTACCTTTTTATGGGACTAATTTTGAAAGAAAAAGATTTTAGGGCCGCTTTACAGCAGGCCGATTTTTCCATATACAAGGGTAAAACCGTGGGCGTGCATTGCAGTGCAGATGCCATTATACCTATGTGGGCTTATATGCTGATAGCTAGTTATTTACAGCCCATGGCTAAATATGTTTTGTTTGCCAATGAAACCGATTTGCAGGAAAAAGCTTTGCTACACGAGCTACAATTAATGCTCAATGCGGGTGAATACACCGATGAACGAGTGGTAGTAAAAGGTTGTGGCGATGTGGCTATACCAGCATCGGCTTATTTATCTATCACGGCAGCTTTGCGGCCCTATGCTAAAAGTATCATGTTTGGCGAGCCTTGTAGTACAGTGCCTATTTACAAGAAGCCAAAACAGCCGGCGGTATAAAACCCTTTAATTGGTCATAGTATTGGCGCCCACGGTGTAAGCATAAGCAGCCGCTGGTATAAAGGTGATTTCGATGCCTTCATATTGTACCACTTTTTGGATGGTGATGGTAGTAACCAAGGCTTGCGATAAATTATTTTCCTTACAAAATTTTACTAGACTTTTTAGCTCAGCCGGTTTTTCGGCGTATCGGTCGCTCCACTTTATTTCCAAGGCCCAGGCTGGTTGTAAATTTTTTTCACTAATACCTACCATGTCTACCTCGCCATTGCTCCAGCGAGCGTAATAGGGTGTAAAGTTGAAACGATGCATCCACTGGGCAAATATGGTAGTTTCCGTTAGGTTTCCTATAGCCTCGTCAGTAGCATCTACTGGTGAAAATAGGGCAGCCCTTAACGATGGATTTGTTAAATAAATTTTGAAAAAGTTTTTGCGTTGAAAGCGTTTTCCACTTTGGTCTATTCGTTTTACGGTTTTTATAAGGAAAGCAGCTTCCAGATATTCCAAATATTTTTTAAGCGTATTTTTTGGTGTGCCAGCCTGTGTGCTCAATGTTTCCAAGGAAAACTCATTGGCTGAGTTGTAGGCTATCGACGTAAAAAGAGCATTTAATTCTTGCACATTTTGTATGCCGTAAAGGCTTGGCAAATCTCTTAGTAGTACTTTGTCTACCACATCATTTCGTATAAACCTTTCTGGATTATTTCTTACAGCTTCAGAAAAAATAGCTTCTGGGTAACCGCCAAAGTTCATATAGGCTAAAAACAAGCTATTAAACGCTTGTATATCATAACTACTATAAAAATTTACCTCATTTTTTCCCCACGGTAATAGTGTTTTCTGAACCAAATGCTGCAGCTGTTGCATTTGTATAAATTCAAAAAAAGTAAGTGGTGGTAGCATAAAATCAGTAAATCGGCCGGCCCCACTTTCCCTGCTTTTAAATTGAAGTGCAGCAGCGGCAGACCCCGAAACAATGAATCTACTGTTTCTATAGCTTTCCATTAAGCTTTTTAAGTGAACATCCCAATCTTTCAAGTACTGAATTTCGTCGAAAATAATGTACCAACCATCGGTTTCATGCGGTGTTCCAGCGGCTTCAATACCGTGCAGGAATAATTGTTCTAGTCCTATTTGATTATAGATTGGATTTTCTACCGTAATAAACAAAATGCGTTTCGGCGAATATCCATTCTGTATCAAGTGCTGCACAAAATGATACAGCAATACAGTTTTACCTACCCGTCGTGGCCCCATTAGTACTACACATCGGTGCACTTGCAAGTTAGTAGCTACTGTATAGAAGGGGTTAAAATAGGCTCTATGAGGCATTTTTCTAAAATGCTCGTCGGTTTCATTGTTAAGCCACCAACTATTTTCAAAGCGTATGCGTTGCAAAACCTGTGAAATAGCTACAGTTTTGAGCATAAAGTTTCTTATTTGCCGTAAAAATACAAAATAGAGTCAATCATTTGACTCTATTTTAATAAAAATTCTGTTTTAAGTAAAAATTGACAGATGGGAAAGCTTATTTCGGAAAGTTTTTCAAGCCCCGCTCCCAACCGTTGATTTCTTTGTACTGGCATAGTTTTGCATTTTTTACCATAGTTGTGGCGTAAATACTAGCTATCCGCTTTGCTGGCCAGCAAAACAGCCTACCGGTTCCGGCTACCGTAAACCTACGTACATTTGCAGCCGCCTAATGGCATATATCTCCCATCAAAATTTGAATTAGTGAGTACACCCAAACGTTATTTAATTACTGCCGCATTACCTTACGCAAACGGCTTAAAACATATTGGTCATTTAGCCGGCGCCTATTTACCTGCCGATGTTTACAATCGCTTTTTAAAAGCCCAGTTGAAAGAGGTGGTTTTTGTATGTGGTAGCGATGAACATGGCACCGCCATACCCATACAAGCCAAAAAAGAAGGCACCACGGCCCAGGCCATCATCGATAAATATCATCCCATAATTGAACAAAACTTCAGAACTTTAGGTATTGAATTTGATATTTATCACCGCACCAGCAGCGAACTGCACCATACCACTGCACAAGAATTTTTTACCAAACTACATACCGATGGTAAGTTAATTACCAAAACCACGGAACAGTATTTTGATGAAGAAGCCAATACATTTTTGGCCGATAGGTATATTCAAGGTACCTGCCCTAACTGCGGTTACGAACATGCCTATGGCGATCAGTGTGAAAAATGTGGTACCAGCCTTAGTCCGGAATTATTAATCAATCCCGTAAGTACCTTAAGTGGTAAAACACCTATTAAAAAGGAAACCAGTCATTGGTATTTACCCTTGAACGAACATGAAGCCTTTTTACAAGATTGGATACTCAATACCCATGGAGCCGATTGGCGGGCCAATGTGGTAGGCCAATGTAAAAGCTGGATAGATGGCGGTTTGCAACCAAGAGCCGTAACAAGAGATTTAGATTGGGGTGTACAAGTGCCTGTAAAAGATGCCGTCGGGAAAGTGCTGTACGTTTGGTTCGATGCACCTATTGGTTATATCAGTGCTACCAAGCAATGGGCTTTAAACACCGGAAAGGATTGGCAACCCTACTGGAACGATGCCGATACACAATTGGTACATTTTATAGGAAAAGATAATATTGTTTTCCATGCCATCATCTTCCCTGTAATGCTGAAACTGCACGGTAATATTTTACCCAGTTTTGTTACTAGCAACGAGTTTATGAATTTGGAAGGCGACAAAATGAGCACCAGCCGCAATTGGAAGCTGGAAATGGAAGATTATATCAACGATTTTGTAAATAAAGAAAATGGTGGAGCCGCTATGGCAGATGCTCTACGGTATTACCTAACTGCTATAGCACCAGAAACCAAGGATAGCGAATTTACTTGGAAGGGTTTTCAGGATGCGGTTAACAATGAGTTGGTGGCCGTGTTTGGTAACTACGTAAACCGAACCTTTGTGTTAATGCATAAACTATGTAAAGGCAAAGTGCCGCCCTTACATACCGCTGTTTTAACCGATGCCGATGAGCAGTTTATACAAGCCATAGCCCAAACTACCCAAAAAGTAACCAGTCTGCTTGAGCAGTTTAAGTTCCGCGATGCTCAATTTGAAGTAATAGATTTAGCCCGTAAAGGCAATAAATATATGCAGGAAAAGGAGCCTTGGATAGTGGCCAAAACTCTAGCTGAAAATCCTGCTGCCCAGCAAGTGATTGACAACTGTTTACACCTTTGTTTACAATCCTGCGCTAACTTGGCCATACTTATAAATCCGTTTTTACCACATACCGCCAAGCAAATGCTTTATATGATGAAGGTGGTAGAAAAAATGCTGGAATGGAAAAACGCAGGCACCATACGGCTTCTAAAAGTGGGCTATAGTTTGCGAGAGCCACAACTACTATTCAGAAAAATAGACGACGAAGAAATTACCTATCAAATACAAAAGTTACATGCTATGAGCGAAGCAGCCAAGGCAGCCTCCACCCCGCCACCAGCCGAAGAACAGGCACCTAATTATGCTCCAGTAAAACCCGAAATAGTTTTTGACGATTTTGCAAAAATTGATTTACGTGTAGGAACCATAGTAGCAGCTGAGAAGGTAAAAAAAGCCGATAAATTGTTACAACTTACGGTAGATATGGGTTTTGAAACCCGTACCATAGTAAGTGGTATAGCCTTGCATTTTACGCCGGAACAAGTAGTGGGCCAGCAAGTAACCGTGGTTACCAACCTTGCCCCCAGAACCATGCGTGGCATAGAAAGTGCCGGGATGATTTTGATGGCAGAAAATGCTGATGGTACCTTGGTATTTGTACAGCCTGCCCAGGCTACAGCCGCCGGCAGCACCGTTAGTTAATTGGGTATTTTGTGCTAAGCTTTGCGTAGCCAATGTTAAATTAAGTACTAGAAAAAATTAGTTGCATAACTAACTATTTTTTTATTTAGTTTCGTTGCCGTTGTTTAAACACGTAAATCTTGTTCATATGAATCGTTCTATTAAGCACGTAACTGTTTTAGGTAGCGGTGTTATGGGTAGCCGCATTGCCTGCCATTTTGCAGGTGTAGGAGTACAGGTTTTACTATTAGATATTGTACCAAAAGAAGTGGGTGCCGATGCTAAACCCGCAGAACGGAATAAAATTGTAAACGATGCGTTGGCTACAGCTTTAAAAAGCAATCCTTCCCCTGTGTACACTAAATCGGTAGCCAAACGCATAAGCACTGGCAACTTTACCGATAACATGAAAGACATTGCCAAAAGCGATTGGATTATAGAAGTAGTAGTAGAACGCTTAGATATTAAGCAGCAGGTGTATGAGCAGGTAGAAAAATACCGTAGGCCCGGCACCTTAATTACTACCAATACATCTGGCATTCCCATTCATTTACTAAACCAAGGACGGAGCGACGATTTTAAAGCACATTTTTGTGGTACGCACTTTTTTAATCCACCGCGATACTTGCGTTTACTAGAAATCATTCCTACCCCGGAAACGCAACCACAAATAGTAGATTTTCTATTGCATTATGGCGATGTAGTGCTAGGTAAAACCACCGTTTTGTGTAAGGATACACCAGCATTTATAGCCAACCGTGTAGGTGTCTTTGGTATTATGGCTATTTTTAATAGTATGGCCAAATTGGGGCTGAGTATAGATGAGGTAGATGCATTGACCGGTCCATTAATTGGCCGTCCAAAATCGGCCACATTCCGTACGGCCGATGTGGTAGGTATAGATACCTTGGTAAAAGTAGCCAAGGGTGTAGCCGAAAACTGCCCGAACGATGAAGCCCAAGCTACCTTCGCTATTCCTGCTTGGTTAGATGCGATGGTGGCCAACAATTGGTTAGGCGATAAAACCCAGCAAGGTTTTTTCAAGAAAACAAAAGCCGCCGATGGTAGCAAGGAAATTCTAACATTAAACTTGGCTACATTAGAGTACCAAGCCCGTACCAAACCGAAGTTTGCTACCGTAGAAGCTGCAAAACCGATTGACGACTTACACAAACGTTTAAAGGCTTTGTGTGCAGGTACCGATAAGGCGGGTGATTTTTACCGCCAGTTTCATTATGCCCTATTTAGCTATATCAGCTTCCGTATACCGGAAATAAGCGACGAACTATACCGTTTAGACGATGCTATGATGGCTGGTTTTGGTTGGGAAATTGGTGCATTTGAAAGTTGGGATACTTTAGGTATAGCCAACACAGTAGAAAAAATGCAAGCAGCAGGTTTTGCCGTAGCTCCTTGGGTTACCGAAATGTTGGCGGCAGGTATTACCAGTTTCTACACGGTGCAAAATGGAAAAACTTTGTACTATGATGTGCCAACAAAACAATACAAAGCTTTACCGGGTGGTGATAGCTTTGTAATACTTAAAAACTACAGCAGCAATATTGTTTGGAAAAATAGCAACGCTGCCTTGTACGATATTGGCGATGGTGTGGTAGGCTTACAGTGGAACACCAAAATGAACAGCATTGGCTCGGAGGTATTAGAAGCCGTAAATAAAAGCATTCAAATAGCGGAAACCAATCATAAAGGGTTGGTAATTGCCAACGATGGTGCTAATTTCAGTGCTGGTGCCAATGTGGGTATGATATTTATGTTTGCCATAGAGCAAGAGTACGATGAGCTAGATATGGCTGTACGTATGTTTCAAAATACCATGATGCGGGTGCGTTACAGCGGTGTACCGGTGGTAGTGGCACCACACGGATTATGCTTAGGTGGTGGCTGCGAAATGAATTTGCATGCCGATAAAATTGTGGCAGCTGCGGAAACCTATATAGGCTTGGTGGAACTAGGTATAGGTGTAATACCTGGTGGTGGTGGTACCAAGGAATTTGTACTACGTGCAAGCGATGAACTACATGAAGATGAACCAGAAACAGTAACCCTGAAAAAACGCTTTTTCGATATTGCTACCGCCAAAGTAGCTACCAGCGGATTTGAGGGTTTTGAAATGGGCATATTACGCAAAGGCTTTGATGAAGTGGCATTAAACCAAGGGCGACGAATAGCAATGGCCAAACAAAGCGTGCTCGACTTACACAATGCGGGTTATGTACAGCCCATACAGCGTACCGATATTAAGGTGTTAGGTAGAAGTGCCTTGGGTGCTTTATACGCCGGTATCAATGGTATGTGGCAGGCTAACTACGCTACAGAACACGATAAAAAAGTAGCTCAAAAATTAGCCTACGTAATGTGCGGTGGCGATTTAAGCGAACCTACTTTAGTAAGCGAACAATATTTATTAGATCTTGAAAGAGAAGCATTTTTAAGTTTATGCGGCGAACGCAAAACACTTGAGCGTATACAAGCCGTACTAAAAACCGGCCGACCAATTAGGAATTAGTATTTATTTGGATGAAATTGTAAACCGCTCCTAAGTTTTGGGAGCGGTTTTTTTATAGGTGCTGTGGCTACAGTGTTGGAAAGTATGTTATCCAGGATATTCCTTCATGCGAGGCAGGATTGTTTTTAAGCCCAATTAGACGTAGGATAATCTGGTAGAAAGAAAATATGCATAGTTGATTATCAATTCATTACCTTACTACTTTATTTACTCATCTTGAACGTGGGTTGTATGACAGGTATAGCGAAGTTGATACCACCGTATCTTAGAAACTCAAGTGTGTATTATGCATTGGTTACTGATTTAAATGGTAATTACACTTACGTGAATCCTTTATTTCAGAATCGTTATTCGTTTGTTTGCGACGATTTCATTGGAAAGCCTTCCTTTATTGCCATTTATGAAGGCGACCAACTCGAGTGTCTGAAAACAGTTGAGGCATGTTTGCGGGATATCGATAGTATTCAATTTGTACAGTTACGTAAACCCAATACTTCACTAGAAGATTTCTATTGGACAGATTGGGAATTTTCCGTTTTAAAAGATGAGAATAATGCTCCGGTAGGTATTTTCTGTCTAGGTAAGGACGCTACGGAATTTGAGTTGGCCAAAAAGACGGCAGTAAAGCTGACGGAGAAAATTGAGCTAATTATCGAGGAAATGACCGATGGTTTTTATGTGCTCGACCCAAATTGGGATATCGTGAGAGTAAATTCCGTGGCAGCATTATCGCTTGGATTTACACGGGAATCCATGCTTTATAGAAATATTTGGAATTTATTTCCTGATTCCTATGTTTCAAATTATCAAAAGTATTTCTATAAAGCAGTGAACGAAAAAATTGTATTGTCGTTTGAAGATTATCGACCAGATTTAGAGAAGTGGTTTAGCGTTGTATGTTATCCGTCAGATGAAGGATTATCTGTTTTTTTCAAAGATATTACGGTAACAAAAAATTATCTAAAGAAAATTATTGAGCAGGAGCAAGCATTAGATTCCATTTATCAGAGTACGACAGACGCGTGTACTTTCGTAGATAAGGATTTTATCATTCGTTATAATAATCAAGTAGCAAGGGATGTAACCAAGCTTGTATTTGGACGAGAAGCCCAAATTGGCGATTCATCGGTTGAATTTTTTCTGCCGGAATTCAAGGACGAGTTTATTGGGTATTATCATCAAGTATTACAAGGAGAAAGAATTTCTGTAGAGCGATTTGATGGGAAGCGATGGTGGCTTTTTAGTCTTTTTCCCGTGTATTGTAAAGGACAGAAAGTATCGGGTATTGCCAATGTTGTACAAGATATCACTCCGAGAAAGGAGATCGAGTTGAAGATGTTATCTCAGAATAATATTTTAAGGGAAATTGCCTGGCAGCAGTCGCATGAACTTCGGAGCCCGGTGTCTAACATCATGGCACTTCTTAAGCTTTTGAAAGATGATGACACGGCCTCAGAGTTGCAGAAATTGGAATATGTGAACCATCTTAGTACCTCGGTAATGAGGTTGGATGATGTTATCCGGGCCATAGTACAGCGAGCTAACGATATGTAATGGGTAACAAGAAAGCTATTCGGAAACGCTAAAACTATAGTAATTAAGTTGGCAGAACTACCTTTATTATAGTAGCATTAAAGTAGTTATTCCTACATTTAAGCAAATATTTTACTATGCGTTTACGTTGGTTGATAGGCCTTTTGATATGGGTTTCCATGGTGCAAGCCCAAGATAAAATGTTGGTGACAGATTTACTAAATGTAAAAACAGCTTCTGCTGTAGCGGCCAATAAACAAGGCAATAAAGTTATTTTTTTAGTACAGGAACAAGTGCCCGATACCAACCCCTGGGAGTATAAATACCAAAGCCAACTTTACTTATGTGCCTTACCCAATGGTAAACCCATACAGCTGAGCTTTTCAAAGGAAGGGGTAAGCAACCCACGGTGGCACCCCGATGGTGAAAGCTTGTTTTTTACAAGAAATGTAGAAGGCAAAAACCAAATTTTTCACATGAGTTTGCAAGGCGGCGAACCACAGCAAATTACCTTTAGTAAGTACAGTGTAGGCAATTACAAAATACTAGCATCTGGCAAAGAATTGATTTTTAGTACCAGTATTTCGTTACAAAATTTAGTAGCGGATACTTTGTTAAATCCACAGCAAAAACTACCCACATGGTTTACCGAAAAAGCGGGCTTTACTAGCAATGAATATTTGCAGCAAACTACCGTAAAGCCAAACCCCAATGGTAGCTTATCAGAAGTGAGGGCCTATTTATTGCAAAATGAAAAAGATAAAAAAGCCAAGGTAATTAGTAAGCTGAATTTTCAAGAGGAGTCTACTACCAGTAGCGATATAAATTTTACCCATTGGTTTACACAAAATTTACAAGCTAGCAGCAAGCCCAAGCCCATTACGCAGGGTTTCTATAGTTTTAATAATGTAACACCCATTCCTGGAACCAATAATTTTTTTGCAGAATCGAAATGGGGTTCCAACCTACACCCAGATAGAGAGCTTTCAGTAGGTATTGTAAAAATAAATGGAACCACCGGTGAAGTAGGTTCCTTTTTACAGGAACAAGGTAAGGTAATTAGTATAGCCGATATTTCACCTAGTGGCAAAACGTTGGCTTATTTGTATGGCAATACATCTTTTGTAAGTGTTCCGGCCCTTGCCACCATTGATTTACAGAAGCCTAAACTAGTACATACCTACTATGTTTTTGATAGAAATAAAAATAATATAACCTTTAGTGCTAATGAGGGTTTTATATACTTTACCAGCGGTACCCAAGGTGCCACTGTACTACACGAGCTAAATTTAGCAGCGTTTAAAATTACTGCACTTTCCCATACAGAAAGTGGCATCAATAGTTTTGATGTGTTACCCACGGGTTTTGTTTATAGTAAGCATAGTGTGGCACAGCCCAGCGATGTTTTTACTAGCAATTTGCAAGGCAAAAATGAGCA
>RDXK01000173.1 GCA_004292605.1 Bacteroidota bacterium | reverse complement strand
GGGCCGTATAACACCTAAAACTCGCTTAGTAGTGCCAGAAGGATTGATGTGTTTTTGCTGAATAGTACGTAATGCCTTGGCCGATGCTGTGTTACAAGCTAAAATTACTAGTGGACAGTTTTGCTGAAACAACCATTGTACACACTGCCAGGTGTATTGGTACACCGTGCTAAAACTCCTGGTGCCGTAAGGGCTACGGGCATTATCGCCCAGGTATGTAAAATTATATTGTGGCAAAGCAGTAGCCAACTCCTTTAAAACCGTTAGGCCTCCTAAACCAGAATCAAATACACCGATGGATGGTTGCATACCGCAAATTACACAGTTGTAGGTATACTATGTTTTATTAAGGCTGATGATGGTATTGGAAACCTTTACTTATCGCCGTGGTCGGCCAAGGTTAATACCCAGTTTTACACTGGCGGTCCAGTAACTATCGTTGTTGGCGCTATTACCCCTTGCCACACCCGGAGCATCGTTAAAATTAGGGTCTCTTTCGCGGCCACGACTGTACACTGCACGGGCTAAAGTTGCATTGGCGGGTGATAAGTAGGCATTGAACAAAGCAGGATCTATATAATCCTTACTTACATCATCTAAATAATCGGTGTATAAAAAGCGGTATAAAAATTCACCACGAATGGTAAATAGTTGGTTCAACTCATATTTAACACCAATACCTACCGGGGTGGCTACTTGGCTTAAATTGTATTTTTCTCTGGTGGCTTTAAATGGCTCAAAGGTTTGGCCCTCGGTACGCAATGGCGCTAAATTTATCCATCTACCATTTAAGTTGGTTTGCGGGTTAAAGGTAAACCAGGCTACACCCGCTAGTACGTAAGGCGATAGTTTAGGCACGTTTTCGCCAGCAATGGCTAATAGTGGGTGAAACTCACCCAATAGTGAAAACTCTGTGATATTGCTTCTAAAATTCAAATTTCTGTCGTAGGCAGGGCTGCCTTTTGCCGCTGTACTGTCGGCCGCTTGTACTTTGCCCCAAGCCATTTCAAAACGGGCACCAATAAAGTTTTTATACATGGCACCTACATAAAAACCACTAGTAACATTGGCGGTAGTAAGATTGAACCCTTTTTTACCTAAATCGGTAATGCTGCCCATTACACCCACGCCGGTACCTACTTCCCAAATTAAATCTTTCTCATAAAAATTTTCATTGTAGTAATAGTGTTGAGCCTGTGTTTTAGTACCCAACAAGGCCAATGATGCTATAGATAAAAGGGCAGTTAGAAATTTGTTCATGACTGGTTCAAAAAATTCAATGTATTGCAAAATAGTATAATAGTGGTTATGAACCGTACTATCGGTTACATAAACAGCCAAACTTAATACCTACTTTCAGGTTAAAGGTGTAAAAACCATCGGTATGGTCGTTCAGGCCACGTACTTCCCCAGGCGATAATGTGTTGCCCGGCAAATACTGGCGTTTATTTAAAATAACTGCTAAATCGGCCATTTGAATAGTGGGCAGAAAGCGGTAGAAATCGGCTGGGTCGATGTATCTTTTCGAAATATCGTCGATGTAATCGGTGTTGGTATATCTATACACAAACTCAAAACGTACGGCCAACCAATCGTCTACATCCCATTTTATACCAGCACCTATGGGGTAACTAACGGCGTTTAGGCTGTAGGGCCGCCTATCCGGGTGTGTAGGGAAACCTTGCCCTTCTAGGCTTAAGGGCCGGGTATAAATCCACTCGCCATTTAAGTTTACTTCCGGTTTAAAATTAAATACACCAATACCACCCGTAAAGTAGGGCTGTAAAGTGGGGCGTTTGCCTTCGCGGAAGCGTTTTACCAAAATATTAAGTGGATATACTTCTAAACTCAAGCTATACTCTGCAATATTGGTGCGGTAGTTTAGATTTCTTTTAATGTAGGTAAGGCTTCTATTAAGCGTATCGGCCTCTTGTAATTTACCAAAATTCATTTCGGCACGTATACCAAAAATCCTTTTATACTGCAGGCTGGCATAAGCACCAATATTTTGCTGAAAAGTGCGTATTTGTGGGTATTCCGTAATATCGGTACGGGGGTTCATTACACCTAAAATAGGTCCTACTTCAAAGGTTACCGTACGGTTCAGTGTATCGTACCGGTACATAGGTATGGTATCTTTAGGCTGGTATTTATAAGGATTTTCAGCCGGTACCGGCAATGGTTTAGCTATGGTGGCTTTCACCGAATCTTTCGGCTGGTATTTATACGGGTTTACTGGCTGTGCCAGTAATACCGTATACCCAACCGTGCAAAAAAATATGAATAAAGTACAGAAAGTACGTAGCATAATGGTTTGGTTACTGCGTAAAGATACTAGGTTACGGTTTTTGCTGCTTGTTTTTTGTAATATTTACATATGCTAGTAAGTGCACAGGTGCCACATTTAGGGCTGCGTGCCAGGCATACATAGCGGCCATGAAGTATTAACCAATGGTGTGCTTTATGCACCAGCGCTGGCGGTAAATATTTTATCAATTGTTTTTCTGCGGCCAATGGCGTGGTGGCTTTGGGGGTAGTTAAACCTAACCGGGCCGATACCCTAAACACATGGGTATCTACGGCCATATTGGGCTGTTCATCTATCACACTAGTAATTACATTGGCTGTTTTACGGCCTACACCGGGTAGCTGTACCAGTTCATCTACCGTCATAGGTACTTGGCTGTTAAATTTCTCCACCAGCATTTTACCCAAGCCTATCAGGTGTTTGGTTTTATTGTTAGGATAAGAAATACTGCGGATGTAGGGGAACAAGGTGTCAAAATCGGTATCGGCTAAATGCTTTGGCGTAGGAAAAGCCGCAAAAAGTGCTGGCGTAGTAAGGTTTACCCGTTTATCGGTACACTGGGCCGATAGTACTACAGCCACCAACAATTGAAAAGGAGTATCGTACAGTAACTCAGTTTCTGCATTGGGTGCATTTTCTGAGAAATAATCAATTACGGTTTGGTACCGCTGCTTTATGGTAATACGCATGGTACAAAAATACCTATACTACCATTTGGTTTTGCTTGGCGGCCGCATATTGTAATATGGCTTGCTGTGTTTGTAGGCGGGGAGTACGTGGGGCGATGGTGTAAAACTGCTGTGCCGCTTGCTGTAAGGCTTTTATTTTTTGCTTCACATCCCACTGGGTTTGGGCGGCTTCAGAAATTTTTACTTTTAACACAGAGCTACAGTCGGCATATACAAATGCCACTAAATTGTCTGGGGTTATGTTTTGCATAACAATCGTGCTGTTTTACCGGGGGTGGTATGGTATAAACGCAGGGTTGCTGCTATTATTGTGTGGCTTTATTTGTTTTTGGCAGGCGTATCGGGCATTGGTTCTACAATAAACACATCTTCATTGCTTTTTTTTAGGTAAAATTTTTCTCGGGCAAATTTTTCCAATGCTTGCGGATTGTTTTGTAGGCTATTTAAATCGGTTTGGGTTTTATCTATTTCCTGCTGATAGTATTTCTTTTTGTCTTCTAATTTTTTTAATTCCTGGCGCCTTTGTAGCTGGTTAAATACATCGTTTCTATCTAAAAACAATATGCATACTATAAATACGCCAAATGCTATGGTGTATTTGTTTTTTACAATTTGTATAGTTTGCTTTAACGCCTTCATGCTGTAAAAGTACTGCCTATTTTTTGCTAAATAAAAACAGTAATGGGGTGGCTAACCGTGCTCGCCAGGCAGCCTCGGTATGGGCGGCACCTGGTACCAACTGTGCTTGAAACTGCTGGGCACCGTAGCCTTTTTGCTGAATTAACGTGTTGGCTTGCTGCTGTATAGCTGGGTAAAGTGCATCAAGCGTAGCGGTACCACAATCCATATACAGTTTTTTACCTGCTTTTGCGGGTGGCAAATGGGTATTTATATAGCTGAGCATGGCCTGCGGAAAAGGATTGTTTTCCAGCGTAAACACACCTGGCCAGTGGGTAGATAAACAGGCTGCACCTGCCCAAAAATGGGGTTGTTTACATAAAGCATATACACTAATAAGGCCGCCCATACTACTACCCATTAAGTAGTTATTGCTAGGTAAAGTGCTAAAACCCAACACGCTATCTACTACAGGTTTTACTTGCTGCTGTAAAAACTGCAAATAATCATTGGCCCGTAGCGATGTTTGGTTAAACACGCTGGCCCCATTGCCCCTGGCGGCGGCCAAAAACTGTGTTTGTGTGGCAGCGGGTAAGTTTTCAAAAACATCCTGCGGAAAATAATCGGCGTGGCGGGTGCTACCTCCATTGGCTATGCCCACTATTATAAAAGGTTTTACGCTGCCTGTGTTTTGCAAGCTATCGGCCACATTGGCCACCATCCAAGCATCTTTATTCCACGTAATGGTGCTATCAAAAAGCATCTGTCCATCGTGCATATAAAGCACACTAAACTGCTGTGCCGTGGCGCTGGAAAACTGTGTTGGCAGCCATATATAAACCGCCCTTGAAGTAATTTTTTTGCTGGCTACTTGTGGTAAAATTACTAGCCTTCCTACGGAAACGGTTGGTACGGCTTGTGCAAAACCACTGATGCTTATGGTTATAAAAACTAGGCACTGTAGTAGTGGTTTAAGAAACATGTGGAGGTGGTTTGTGGTCTCACCAAGAATCGAACTTGGATCTAGAGTTTAGGAAACTCCTATTCTATCCATTGAACTATGAGACCTCCGAAGCTTTTACCGCTTGCGGCTGCGAAAATAATAGCTATTTGTAATAAACTGGTAAAAAAACACAGCAATACCGCACTACCGCTTGTAACGGCCGGCTACCGCTGTAACGGTGCTACATCCACTGCCCCGCAACTGCCTTAGGTACCAAGGCTTAGTTGTAATTTTAACTCCTAAATTTATAACACTATGTTTATGCTAATTCTTGGTGTAATCATTATCCTTGCTGCTTATGGCACCCGACAAAATGCAGCCACGTATCGCTTTTTTAAACCTTTACGTATCAGTGGTTTTGTAATTATTGTACTAGGTATATTTAATAGTTGTATACAGCAGATAGATGCTGGCTATGTAGGTGTACAAAGTCTTTTTGGTAAAATACAGCCCACCATATTGCAAAGTGGCTTAAATGTGGTAAACCCGCTGGTAGCTGTAAAAAAATTAGATACCCGTACCCAGAATTATACCATGAGTGGTATAAACGATGAGGGCGAAAAGCAGGGCGACGATGCCATACGTGTACTTACGAATGATGGACTAGAGGTAACCATAGATTTAACTGTGTTATACCGCATAGTACCCTCCGACGCACCTAAACTTATTCAGGAAACAGGATTAGATTATAAGGATAAAATAGTGCGACCATTAACCCGTACGAAGATTAGAGATAATGCTGTGTACTATACTGCTATAGATTTATATAGCAAAAAACGCGATGAGTTTCAAACACGCATATTTACTAGCATAGAAAACGATTTTAAAAAACGTGGACTGGTTTTGGAGCAATTGTTAGTACGCAATATTACGTTACCCAATACGGTAAAAGGTGCTATAGAGGAAAAAATTAAAGCGGAACAGGATGCCCAAAAAATGGAGTTTGTACTTATAAAAGAAAAGCAGGAAGCTGAGCGTAAAAGGGTAGAGGCACAAGGTATAGCCGATTACCAGCGTATTATGAGCAGCGGCCTTACCGATAAGCAATTGCAATACGAACAAATTAAGGCCATGAAGGATTTAGCCACTAGCCCTAATAGCAAACTTATTTTTATGGGTGGCAGCAAAGTACCCGTAATTATTGATGGCAAAGGGCAGTAGGGAGCGGTGGTAAACCAAGTAATTTACCGGTGTGGTGGCAGCTTATTGGAAAATACATATTACGTGTAGGAGCAGCACAGTCTTGGTTACTAAAAAAGTAACCAAGACTGCTAAGATGAAATAATTACTGCACATATAGTTACCGCTGTTGGTTGGTTTGGGTAACAGAAGGCGGTATAAGTTTATACATTACCGGTGTTACAATACGCGACAAAATAGTAGAGCTAATAAGCCCGCCAATTAATACCAAAGCAAGAGGTGATATTTGGGGGTTTGGGTTAATAGCCAACGGAATTAATCCACCAATGGCGGTAAGCGAGGTAAGTACTACTGGTAAAAATCGAAGGTCGCCAGCTTGCTCTATTGCGGTGTTAATATCCACTCCGCTTTCACGTAATTGGTTGGTAAAGTCCACTAGTAAAATTGAGTTCTTTACTTCTATTCCCGCTAAGCCAATAAAACCAATGATAGCAATAAACGACATTGGATTACCTGTAAGCCATAGCATTACCACACCGCCTATAACACCTAGCGGAATTACCGATAGTACAATTAATATGCCCTTAAACGTTTTGAATTGTAGTATAAGTACAGCTATAAAAAGGAAAACGGTAAGTATAATTACGGTAATAAAACCACCACCAAAAGCTTCGCCTTCGCTTTCGGCCTCGCCAGATAATTTGTAATAGTAGCCCTGTGGCATGGCTAGTTTATTAAGTTTTGGAACCACTTGTTTTAATACATCGTTAGCCAGTACATTTTTTACAGTAGAAGAGGTAACTTTTGCAAACTTGTTTTTATTAAAATGATTGATGCTAGTAGGAGAAGTTTCAAACTCAATTGTAGCAATTTGACTAAGCGGAATGGGTGTTCCGTTAGCATTGTTAACAGATAAATTGGTGAGTGATTGCAGTGTAGCAAACTTATTTTTAGGTGCATTTACCATTATGTTATAATCCTCGCCTTCCGTATCGATGAAAGTACCCATGTTGAACCCAGCAATGGCTAAGCGAATGGTTTTATCTATATCGGCCGTAAAAACCCCTAAGGTTCGGGCCTTTTCTCTATTGATATTTATTTTAATGTCTGTTTTTAATGTATTCAGTTCATTGTTTACATCAATGGTACCTGGATGGGTTTTTAGTACATCCTCTACCTGAAAGGATAGCTTACGTAGCGTATCAATATCATCTCCAAAAACCCGTACCACTATGGTAGCCTCAATAGGCGGACCTTGATCAAAATCCTTTACCTCTACTTTTGCGTAAGGGAAGTGTGCAAGTTGTTTTTGCAAATGGTTTATAAGCTGGTTTTTTACGGTTGGTTTAGCATCTTGGTGTAATTGAACAAATATTTGAGCAAAATCCGCCTTTTCCTGTTGCTGTGGAACATTGTAATATACCTGAGGGTTTCCTTTTCCTACGTTACTGGTATAGTACTTTATAAGCTTATTATTTTGAATACTATCTTCTATCATTTTTGTAATTCGGTTAGTTTCCTGAATGCTTGTTTGTAAAGGCATTTTTAGGTTAATAACAAAAATGGGTTTCTCTGAAGTGGGGAATAACTTAAAGCCAATTATAGGGAATAACGCCAACGATGCCACAAATAATAACGATGAAATAACAAGCGTAAGTACTGGGCGGTGAAGTGCCTTTTTCATCAGTTTGGAATAGGTAGCAGCTATGGCCCGTTTTAATAAGCGTAAAATAATATTTCCTTCGGGGTTATGATGTTCTTTTAAAAATCTACTGGCTAAAAACGGAACTACGGTTAAGGACACAATCATAGATGCAATTACACTGGTAATAACTGCCAAAGGCAAACCTCTAATAAATTCGCCCGGACCACCAGGTAAAAAAACTAAGGGTAAAAAAGCAATAACCAAAGTGGCGGTGCAGCCTATTACAGCTAATGTTATTTGCTGTGTAGCTTTTATTGCAGCTTCTTTTTTTGAATATCCTTCCCTCAGCCATCGTTCAATATTTTCCACTACCACAATGCTATCATCTACCAGCAAACCTAAGGATACCACCAAGCCTACAATGCTTAATTGGTTAAGCGAAATACCAAAGGCGTTTAAACCTACTAGGCCTAAGGCCAGCGAAAGCGGAATGGCAATCATTACCACCAAAGAGGCCCGAGTACCCAATGGGGCAAGAGTAAATAACACCAGTACAATTGCCAACAAAAAATCTATACCCAAGCCTTTTAAACGCATAGCCACATTTTCGGCCTGATCAAAATGTGTAATCATTTTAATATTGGACGGCAGTGATTTTTCAAATGCTTTCAAAATTGGTAAATACTTACTTTGGGTATTACTAATATTGCTGCCTACTTTTTGCGATGCATTTATCAAAACACAGCGGTGACCATTTAACCTAGTAATATGTTTTTCAGGCTCGTTTCTTAGGGCTACGGAAGCCACATCTTTTAAGTAAATAATTTTTCCGTTCGCATTGTATATTACTGTACTGGCAATATCTTCAATACTAGTAAACTTACCGCTCGTTTTTACGCTAAAGGTTTTGTTACCAGCCGTTAAACTGCCACCGGGAATATTAACAGCTTCGCTCTGGATGCTTGCCAACACTAAATTTAGAGGAATTTTTAGGGCGGCAATTTTATCTAGCTGTAAATCTACCCTCACTTCTTGATCGGGTACGCCAGATACTTCTACTTTTTTTAAGTCGGCTACTTTTTCAAGCTGGTCTTTTAGTGTTTCCGCTTGGGTTTTAAGGGTAGCGTACGATGCATTTTCACTAACTAGTGCAGTTTGTATAATGGTAACATCGCTTGGGTCAATTTTTTGAATATCAATTTTAATAATATCTCTTGGCAGTTCGGCTCGCAAAGCATTCACTTCCCTTACCACCTCTTGGTATTTATTATCTATGTTTACGCCATATTTGAATTCCACCCGTAGTACGGCTAATCCATCTTCTATAGCGGTAATTATTTTACTTATATCCTCTAATTCGTATAGTTTATCTTCTATGGGTTTTACCACCAATTCCTCCATATCCTTTGGGCTAGTGCCAGGGTATACCACAATAATAGGATAGGTAGGTGGATTGATCTGCGGGTCTTCGGCTCTTGGCATGGTAAGCATAGTTACTATACCTACTACAGCCACCATTACAAATACTACCAGTGTAAATTGATAGTTTTTTACGGAGAAGTTTGTTAGGTTCATACGTGGGTTATTGGGCTATGATTATTTTAGAATTTTCATTTAGAAAAGCCGAGTTTGTATATATGATTTCTGTTATACTTTCCAAGCCCGATTTTACTTTTACAGTAGCATCGTCAAAACTGTCCATCTCAATGGCTTGTTTCTTTACTTTTCCACCAGGAAGCGGTACAAATACAAAGGCTGTTTTACCATCGGCTTCCACCAAGGCATCGTATGGAATGGATGGATAATTGTACGCCGCATTAGTGTAAATAATAGCTTTACCAAACATGCCTAAGGCCGGGTTAACACCACTAAAATTTATTTTTAATTCTACCTGAAAAGATCCTGCACCCATATCGGCCGCTAGCGATTTTCTAAAAACCTTGGCAGGAAATATTTTATTGGGAAACGCATCCAAAACTATATCGGCTTGGTTTCCTGTGGCTACCGCCGCCCATTCCTTATCGGACAGGCCCACTTTTAATATCCAGGCATTATTAGTAGGGTTATTAATGGCTAAAACAGGCATTCCACTAGCTATAATTTCTCCCTCATTAGCAAGTTTTTTAGTAACAAAGCCGTCGCTTTGGGCGTGTATATAAGCGTATTGCTTATTGAATGCTACCGCATCAAGCTGCTTGGTGGCCATATCATACGCGGTTTTTGTATTTTGTAATTGCTCTAAAGTTGCTACCCTATCGTTGTATAAATTGGTTACACGTTGTAAATCGCGTTGGGCTTTTTCTACCGCTAATTTTGCTTGTAAATAACCCGCATCTATCTCGTTTATTTTTAGCTTCGCAAGCAGGCTTCCTTTTTTAAAAAACTCACCTTCATTCACAAAAATTGCGTCTACCACGCCACCTATTTTAAAGGCATATTTTGCTTCATTTTCTGTGGTTAGTATGCCAGTACTTGTAATTTTTACTACCCCTTTGGTAGGTTGAATTTTAAAGGTTTTTACGGCTATAACTTTTGCATCGGGCAATGTGGTTTCTACCTTTTTGTTTTGTTTACAGGCTACAAGTAAAAGGGCTAAAATGATTACTGGTAATGGAATTATTTGTTTCATAATACATTAATTATTTATGGTGAGTGATGCAGTGGCTCGTTCTATTTCTACTGCTTTTATATAGGTATCGTACAAGGTAATGGACGACTGAAGTTTTGCTTGGATGAATTGATTCTGGGCATCGAGTAACTCTATAAACAATGCTTGGCCTTCCTTGTAAAGGCGTAACATATCTGTATAATATCTTTCCGAACTTTGACGAGTAGATATAGCTGAACGATAAGCCGCAAGCGAACTTTGAAAACTATTTATGGCAGTAGTGTACTGCAGCTGTAACTGTGTGTATACATAGCTTGTTTGCGATTTTATAATCTTATTATCTAGTTGTGCTTGGTGTGTTTTGTAAATATTTTTTCCACCGGAAAACACATCCCATTGTAGGGTTACGCCTAAAAAATAGTAGGGTGCCTGGTTATTTATTTTACCGTTAAAACCCTGCAAACCAAGATCCAAAAATGTATACAGTTTTGGCCATAAATAGGTTTTTGATAATCCTTCTAAATGCTTATTAATATGGGTGGCAATACCAAGTTTAAGTAGCTCTTCTCTATTAGCAATAGATGCTTCGGTGCCTACTATTGGTAATGGTAGCTGGTAAGCGGTATCTATTACTATGGAGTCGGCCCCGGGCCTATTTAGCAGAAAGTTAAAAAAAGCCTTTGCGGAGGTAGCGGTTTGTGTTGCGATTTCTTGCAATGCTTCCAGTTTTATAACCTCGTTCTTTGCTCTTATAAGCACCGCTTCGTTCACCTTATCGTTGTTATAAAGCGATTGATTAATCCGTTGGTTTTCCTTTACCAATAAAGCTGCACTTTCGTATATTTTTATAGCCGCTGCAGCCTGTAAGTACTTAAAATAAGCTTCTTTAACTTCCTTGGCTAGTTCTCTTTTGTACAGGTTTATTTCGGCTTGCTGAAGTTGTACTTGTTCCTGCTTTATCTTTTTATTAATACCTATTTCCAAGTTCAATATTGGGTAGGTGGTTCTAAACTTTGCGTCGTAAAAGTTATTAGGATTTAAAAGAATACTTTGGTTTTGCAATTGTGGAAAATTGTTTGAACCAGTAAGCTGGTTTAATGTGCGGTACACCGGATTTAGCAAATCACCCGCCGGAAAATCTACCGTACGGCCACCAGCGGCTAAAAAATAATCGGTTCGGAAACCCACGTTTGGTAAAAACAACGCCTTGGCTTCCTTTAAGGAATAAATACTTTTTTCAAATGCAAACTGTTGCTGCTTTACGCCTTCGTTGCTGGTAAAAGCTACTTGTACGTATTGTTCTAGTATGCCCTGTGCAAATGGCTTTAAAACTATAAGAATGCACAGTGAAAGCGATATCATTTTTAGCTTCATTGAATTTTGTTTTTTAATTGAACAATGTTCATGTTTTAAGAAAAAAAATTATTCCTTGTCTAATAGTTTTACAAACTCCTCATAACCATTCATAACCACCACATCAGGGTTTGTAAGGCTTACACCTTTTATACGCTGACTTATATGTAAACAAACCATGCCGTGCACAGCACCCCAAATGGCAAAGGATAGTGCTTCTAACTCATGGCCTTGGAAATGTCCTTTATCTATACACTGCTTTACGGTAGTTTTTAATACATCGAACGTGGCTTTTCCTTCGTTCCATTCCTCTTGATGCACGGAATCCAAAAACTCAATAGGAGCCTTTAAATTAAACATCAAATTGTACATATCTGTGTTTTGAAAGGCAAATTGGGTATATACCCGGCCTAAAGCTTTTAATCGTTCCATTGGGTCGGCCACGTTAAATAACACCCGCATTTCGCTACCAAGTTGCTTAAAACCTTGGGTATGTAAATCGTGTAAAATATCCTTTTTGTCTTTATAATACACATAAACAGTTCCTACACTGTACTCTATGTCTGCTGCTATTTTCCGAATAGTAGTTTGTTCCACGCCATGTTGTACAAACAGCTTTTTCGCTGCTTGTAGTATCAATCCCTTTAGTTCCTCTTTTTCCTTCGCTTTTCTTTCCGAAATACCCATGTGCACTCATTAACGTGGCAAATATAATTTGAACGATGTTCAAAATAAAATAATTTTTTCTTGTTCTGCCACTCAATATGTACAGTGTGTATTCGGCATTAGCCTCCGAACCCTATTTTGTGGAAATGTTGCAGGGAAAATTAGCGCCGCTCGAAAATAGCCAACAAGCCAAATGGCATTTGTGGTATGCAAGTATTACGCATGCTACTTTTTGCGGGCAATGTTTGCATAGCAATAGGCAATAGCAAAAAGCGAAAACCACCAAGGCATTTTACACCTTGGTGGCTTTAACAGTGTACTGCTTTATTTTTTTAAA
>RDXK01000008.1 GCA_004292605.1 Bacteroidota bacterium | reverse complement strand
GCAGGGAGTTTTTTTCGTTTAGCGGACAAAAAATATTTTTAGCTACATTCTTTTACAGCCTTGATTTTTTGTTTCTTTTTTATCAAGAAAAAAGAAAGGGCAGAAAGCCTTCGATTTAGCAGATCTCTCCCTCGTTACACGATGGTCGAGATGACGTTTTTGGTCGTCATTTCGAGATTCTTCGCTTGGCGATGAACGAAAAATCTCATGAGAAGCAAGCGTAAACATTGTTCCTAGTTGAAGCAGTTACCAGTGTTTCAAGAGATCTCTCCCTCGTTACACGATAGTCGAGATGACGGTTAAACCTTGTTCCACGAAGGCCGAAACCATTACAAATAAAACATAACACACAACACAAACGAAACGCCATTCCCTCCATTGGAGGGATTAAGGGAGGCCCCCCAACACATGCTTATATCCATCGTCACCATCAACTATAACAATGCAACGGGTTTACAAGCCACCGTACAGAGTGTGCTTGCCCAAACCTACCCACATATCGAATACATAGTGGTAGACGGAGCTAGTACCGACGGTAGCGTGGCCTACCTACAATCGCTCCCCACTAGCACCAACTTTCGCTTTATAAGCGAACCAGATGGCGGTATTTACAATGCACAAAACAAAGGTGCTAAAATGGCTACGGGCGAATATGTGCACATACTTAACAGCGGCGATACTATGGCCTCACCAACGGCTATTGAGCATTGGGTACATGCCTTGGGTACACAGCGGCCGCAATTAGTAGGCGCCAATGTAGGCTACGTATATGGTAAAAAAATAGTGGAAAAAACCTGTCCTAAAACATTGTATCCGGGGTACTTTTTTACCCATGTACTTTACCACCCAGCAGTGATGGTACAAAAAGCAGTTCATGAACAGTATGGCTATTACGATGAGCAGTACAGAATTGCTGCCGACTGGGGCTTCCATTTTAAACTAGCTTGTTTGGGTGTTAGCTACGCTTACGTACCGGTGATGTTAGCTCATTTTGATACTACCGGAGTTAGTAGTACCCATGAACAAACCGCCAAGCAAACCGCCGAACGGCAAAAAATTGTACAGTCGCTTATTCCGCAGGCATCCGCTGGCGAGTTAAGCAATTTTCATGAAGCTATTGCCTACCAAGGAATATCGTATCCCGATTTTGAAAAGCGCTTGTTGGTTTGGCGTAACAGTCGGTCTAAAGTACGTACCGCTATGCGTAATGGGCACAAGTTTAAGGCAGTATGGTACACCTTATTCTTACCCATGCCTATGGCTTTGCGTAAGTTGCTATTGAAACAGCAGCTATTTGCAGCAGCGTATAAGGTGGGCTAATTACACATCATTTTCTTTTACTTTTTTCTCCGTTTATATACAATGCCCAGTGCAGAACAGTCAAAATATTTAGCAGGTTTTATTATTACCTATAATCGAGTAAACATATTGCCCGATACGGTGGAGAAAATTTTGGCACAAAGTTTCCCGCCGGAAAAATTACTGATAGTAGATAATAGCGAGGGTACAGAAACAGAGGAATGGGTGAAAACCGTACCGCATTTACCGTTACACTATTACCGTGTGGGTTATAACAGTGGCCCCGCAGGCGGCGCCGCCATTGGCTTACAAAAGTTAGCTGAGGAAGGGTATGAATGGATTTATTGGGGCGATGATAACGATCC
>RDXK01000172.1 GCA_004292605.1 Bacteroidota bacterium | reverse complement strand
TATAGCGGAGCTAGATAATATGCCTATTTATATGCCGAGTGTAGATAGTAAAATGCCCATCGCCATGGCTCCGGTGCTAGATGCCAAAACATTGCAGACACTACAGCCACAGGTGAATTCGCCTCTACTTATTACCCCCAATCCCATAAAAAAAATACCCTATAAGCAAAAAGTCGCCCAACTTAGATCAGCAGTAGAGCCGATGGAAAAATAATTTCGGCGACAATAGCCATAAAAGTTTTGCAATAAAATATCAGGTTATACACATTTTACCCTTATATTTGCCACCCGAACAAAAAAGGTGCGGTAGCTCAGTCGGTAGAGCAAAGGACTGAAAATCCTTGTGTCGCCGGTTCGATCCCGGCCCACACCACAGAATTCCGCTTCACTATTTAGTGAGGCGGTTTTTTTTTGCACTATACTTTATCCCACGTCGTAGTAGTCTTTATTTGTGGGTAGAATGCTGGTTTGTTTCACTAGATAAACGCAACAAGAATACCCCAAGGTAGCACCTAATAGGTTGGCAGTAATATCGCCTGTATCAAAAGTTCGGTATGGTAAAGCAAAGCATGTAGTAAAAATTTATGTATTCATATACCTGCTGGGTGAAATACGTATATCCCGCAATGATGGCAGCATAGAAGTTGGGTGCCGAGTCTGTAATTCCATAATCGTTTATCGAATGAAGATGGATATCATCTCGGTAGACTAATTTTCATACTAGTCCCGCTACGGAAAGTAGTAGGAGGAATAGCGAGCTGTATTTACTTCCTTTTATTGGTATTCTTTGTATGCTCCATGGTTATCAGCTAAAATAGCTATCATCAACAAAGGTTCAGATTTTTAAACGCCTATTCATTACTATAAGCATAAATATATTATTTTCTACTTATTTACAAGTGGTATGGCGGAGGTTAGTTTTCAAAACCTCTATTACTTTAAAGATACGCACGGTCACTTGGCCCTTTAAAATACTTTGCCAAAACGCCAAAATATGTGTAAATACACATTGTTTAGAAAGGGTAGTTATTGCATTTTCGCATTATAAGCATTGTATACAAGCTGTGGGTTAGCTACAAACTGAGGGGTTTATCGTTTTCATCACACTTAGTATGCATGGCTTGCACAAGTTTACCCCGGAGCGTCACAAACATTACCTAGCCAAAAGCTATAGGTATGCATACGGCGGTTTAGCAGGTGTAGAAGCCGTTGTAAACCTTAGAAACCGAATAACTGAAGAAGAATAGCCGAAAAACAACTAAAACTTATGCAGACACACAAAAGAAAAACACCCTTTTCTTTCTTAACCTAAAAATCTGGCGTATCAAAATTCTGGCTGTTCATTTTGCTGCCACGTTGGGTATACTCGCCACCTTGCGACTGCTGCAAAAACGTATTAACGTGCTGGCCGGGCATACCTTCATCTGCCATGCCTAATTCCTCAAACTCTTGGCATTCTAGCTTAGCCCTAAACCGTATGGTACCTAGGTTACCATTTCTGTGTTTGGCTATTTTTAGCTCGGTGTAGCCCTTCGGCTGATCGGAGTTGCCTTCTGCCGGTAAGGAGTGATATTCCGGACGGTACAGAAACATTACCATATCCGCATCTTGTTCTATAGCACCTGATTCTCTCAAATCGCTCAACTGGGGCGATTTATTGCTGGCATTTCTGGTTTCCACTGCCCGGCTTAGCTGGCTCAGGGCTACAATAGGCACTTCTAGTTCCTTGGCCACTTGTTTTAGTGTACGGGAAATGGCACTAATTTCCTGCTCACGGTTGCCACCTCTTTCGCTAGGGCCGTTCATTAATTGCAAATAATCTATCAATATTAAACCCACATTATGTTTGGTTACCAAACGGCGGGCTTTGGCCTTAAATTCAAATACGTTTAAGCTGGCATTATCATCTATAAAAATGGGTGCTTGTTCCAGCCTTTGTATACCTTTTAGTTTTACCTGCTCATACTCGTGGTTGGCAAGTTTACCACGGTTAATTTTTTCCATCGGCACCTCACTTTCCGCACTAATAATACGTGTTACTAATTGCGAGGCACTCATCTCTAAACTAAAAAATGCAACCGCAGTGGGCCGTGTAGGGCTAAGGGCGGCCTTACGTGCTAGGTTTAGGGCAAAAGCCGTTTTACCTACCGACGGACGGGCAGCTAAAATGATTAAATCGGTTTTTTGCCAGCCAAAAGTTATTTTATCTAAATGCGGGAAGCCCGTGGGTACACCATTAATATCATCCGTTTTTCTACGCATTTCCTCTAGCCTGTTTAGGGCTTCGGTTAGTGCGGTGGGCATATCCTTAAAATCGGCCTTTAAAAAGTTATTGGCTATTTGAAAAATGTTTTCTTCGGCATAGTCCATTAAGTCAAACACATCCGTGCCATCTTCAAAGGCACGGTCTATAATATCGCTGCTTACCCGTATTAACTGGCGTTGTACATATTTTTGAAGAATGATTTTAGAGTGACTAACAATGTGTGCTACACTCACCACACTATGGGTAAGTTTGGTTACATAATAGGCGCCGCCCACTAAATCGAGTTCTTCATTTTTCCGCAGTTCCTCCACCACGGTTAAAATATCTATGGGCTCGCTTCTATCGCTTAGGGCAGCACAGGCCTGAAAAATTTTAGCATGAGCATCTACATAAAAACATTCTGCCCTTAGTATTTCTGAAACAGTTACAAACGCGTTGGAATCTAGCATTAACGCACCTAGCACGGCTTCCTCAAGCTCCTTAGCCTGCGGCGGAAGTTTGCCACCTGGTGCAGTTAAAAAAGCATCTACCGGTTTTTTTCTGGTAGAAATAGATCTGTCTTTTACGTTCGATTTTAAGTTCATTGTTGCTTTCGCTATGGTTTTTCAGCCTTTGGCTGTAGTATTACAATATAGTGCCCCAGTGTGTAGTTAACAATTCCTTCATACTACATCGGCCTGCGAATATGAGACACATTTTATGGGCAAAGCATATTTTCTAGTCAATTTTTAATACACAGCAATGCACCAATAAAGGCAGTTTTAGCCATTGTTTATCCACATGTATAGGCGGTTTACACCCAATTTTATAAAGTTTCCACCGCTTGTACACGGGTTATGCACTTTATACTGTGAACAAAACAATCGGGATTTTGGCAAAAATTAACCCGCCATTTGGGCTGTTTTACAGGGTAAATAAGTAGGTTTTTTGCACCTGAGTGGTGCCGATGGGTAGGTGTAATTAGGTGGAAAATGAACCAAAAAGCGGTTTTGGCTTAGTATTTGATAAGCTACTTGAAATTGTGTTCATGATACAGCCCCATACCTACATTCATCCGAATACTAAAATAGCCCAAAACGTAAAAATTGACCCTTTTACGGTCATCCATCAGGATGTGGAAATTGGCGAAGGTACTTGGGTAGGTAGCAATGTAACCATTATGGAAGGTGCCCGTATAGGCAAAAATTGTAGAATATTTCCGGGTGCTGTAATATCGGCCATACCACAAGATTTAAAATTTTTAGGCGAAAAAACCTATGTAGAAATTGGCGACAATACCACCATTAGAGAATTTGTAACAATTAACCGTGGAACCATTGATAGAGGTAAAACGGTAGTAGGTAGCAATTGCTTAATTATGGCCTACAGCCATATAGCACACGATTGTGTTATTGGTAGTCATGTAGTTATGAGCAATAGCACCCAAATAGCTGGCCATGTAATAGTGGGCGACTGGGCTATCATAGGCGGTGTAAGTGCCGTACACCAGTTTGTAAACATAGGTGCCCATAGCTTTATAGCAGGAGGTAGCCTAGTAAGTAAGGATGTGCCACCGTTTATAAAAGCAGTCCGTAACCCACTTAGCTATGGCGGTGTAAACAGCGTAGGTTTAAAACGCCGTGGCTACTCTGTAGATCAAATCAACCAAATTTTAGATATCTACCGTATTATTTTCAATAAAGGATTGAATATTACACAAGCCCTTGAATTTATTGAAGAAGATTTACCAGCCTCCGATGAGCGTGACGATATTGTAACTTTTGTAAGAGAAAGCGGCCGAGGAATTATAAAGCGTTTTAGCAAAGGCGCCGACGATTAACTTTACAGCCTTAATGGCTTTACACATGTACACAGTTACGGCTACTGCCCTAGGGAAGCGTTTTAATAGAGAATGGATTTTTTCAAACCTATCCATCACCCTGAACCAAGGCGATAGTGTGGCCATTTTAGGTAAAAATGGTTCGGGTAAAAGTACTTTATTACAATGCGTAGCCGGCAGCATGGAGCCTACAAATGGTGAGGTAGCTATTACCCATAATAACCAACCCATACCAGCGGCCGATGCTTACCAAGTAGTAGGAATAGTGGCCCCATACTTAGAGTTAGTAGAGGAATTTACCACTACGGAAATGCTAGAATTTCACGGGAAATTTAAAACCATCAAAGCGGGTTTTACCATATCAGGCATACTGGAAGCCTTGGGGTTTACCACCATTGCCCACAAACCCATCAAGCAGTTTTCCAGCGGTATGAAGCAGCGTATGAAGCTAGCTTTGGCCTTTTACTTTGACAATCCTTTGCTCCTTTTAGATGAGCCTTGTAGCAATTTAGATGTACAAGGTATACGGTGGTACCAGCAGCTATGCCAGCAGTTTGCTCACCAGCATATATTTATGGTAGGCAGTAACGATGTGGCGGAATATGCGTTTTGCAAACAACAGCTGAACATACAGCAGTTTAAATAACCTTTACTGGCGGGCAAAAAATATACCCAGCGGGGTTGCCGTCAAAGCATTTTAATGTAATTTCACCCGCGAATTAAAAAAGCATAGAACCAGTATATGGCAGAACTAATAAGAATGCCTCGCTTAAGCGATACCATGACCGAAGGTGTAATAGCCACGTGGAACAAAAATGTGGGCGATACCGTAAAAAAAGGCGATGTTTTAGCTGAAATAGAAACCGATAAAGCCACTATGGAGCTGGAAAGCTACCAAAATGGTGTGCTACTACATATAGGTGCACCCGTAGGTGGAAAATTACAGGTGGATGATTTGTTAGCCATCATTGGTACTGCAGGGGAAGATGTTACGGCACTTATTGCAGGTGCTGCCGCCCCCACACCAGTGGCTAGTGCTGCACCTACTGCTACTGCACCTGCTACACCAGCACCAGCGGCGCCTACAGCCCCGGTAGCCAGCGGGGTAGATTATAGCAAAATGGATGAAGTGGTTTTGATGCCTCGCCTGAGTGATACCATGACCGAAGGTGTAATTGCCGCATGGACCAAAGAGGTAGGCGATACCGTAAAAAAAGGCGATATACTAGCGGAAATAGAAACCGATAAAGCTACCATGGAGCTGGAAAGCTACAAGGATGGTATTTTATTACACCAAGGTGCAAAAGCGGGTGAAAAAATACAAGTCAACGATTTGCTAGCCATCATTGGTAAAGCTGATTTTGATATACAAGCTGTAATAAATGGTTTAAAAAATGGTGGATCTAGTAGTGCAGCAGCGCCGGCCGAGGTAGTGGCGCCACAAGCCAATACACCTGCCCCAGCAGCACCCAGCCCAGCGGCCGCCCCGGCAGCAGCAGTGGTAAACGAAGGAAGAATTTTTGCCAGTCCGCTAGCCAAAAAAATAGCGGCGGAAAAAGGTATCGATTTAAAATATGTACCCGGTACTGGCGATAATGGTAGAATAGTACGTACCGATGTAGAAAACTTTGTACCAGCTGTAGCAGCACCAGCCCCAGCCGCCGCAGCAGCTCCGGCACCAGTAGCCAAAGCGCCAGTAGCAGCACCAGCCGGACAAGAAAGTTTTGAATTAGTGCAGGTAACACAAATGCGTAAAACCATTGCACGCCGCCTAAGCGAAAGCTTGTTTACCGCACCGCATTTTTACCTTACCATGAAAATTAATATGGACGCTGCTATAGAAGCACGTGCACTTATCAATGAACTGGGAGGTGCTAAAATTAGCTTTAACGATTTAGTGGTAAAAGCTACTGCAGTAGCATTAACACAGCACCCGGCAGTAAACAGTAGCTGGCTGGGCGATACTATTAGAATTAACCATCACGTAAATATAGGAGTAGCCGTAGCCGTGGAAGACGGTTTATTGGTACCTGTGGTACGCCATGCCAATACGAAGAGCTTAAGCACCATCAATGCTGAGGTGAAGGATTTTGCGGGTCGTGCCAAAGCCAAAAAGCTACAACCGTCCGATTGGGAAGGAAGCACGTTTACCATCTCCAATCTTGGTATGTTTGGCATAGATAGCTTTACCGCTATTATTAACCCGCCCGACGCTTGTATTTTAGCCGTGGGTGGCATAAGCCAAGAACCCATCGTAAAAAATGGAGCTGTAGTGCCAGGTAATGTAATGAATGTAACACTAAGCTGCGACCATAGAGTGGTGGACGGTGCCACAGGAGCAGCCTTTTTACAAACCCTTAAAGGTTTATTAGAAGAGCCTTTACGTATGTTATTGTAAGGGAACCGTTTGTATACAAAATCGGCTATTTCATGTATTTGAGATAGCCGTTTTTTTTGTTCATTTGGTTCTAAATTTGCTCAGTAGCTGTCGGTTAAACTCTCCATAAAGGCCTTTACTGCTTTTTGTTCTTGTGTGTTTAGCTGTAATGGCTCTGGGGCAAGTGTTTGGTTAGGTACTTGGTAGCTTATGCCGGCACCGCCACCCTTATTATAAAAGCTAATTACTTGCTCTAAAGTTTTATAAACACCATTGTGCATATAGGGTGCGGTGATAGCTGCATTACGTACGCTGGTGGTTTTAAACGCATACTTATGTATGGGCGATTTATATAATACAAATTTACCTACATCTGCATCTAACGCTTTCTCTTCCGTAGTGGCAGGTACACCAATTATCTCGCTTTCCATTTTATCGTAAAACGGTGGAACCATGCCATTAAATAGTGGTGCAAAATGGCAAGTACCACATTTTGCCTTACCCATAAAAATATTAAATCCTTGTTTTACTAAAGGTGCAATCGTTTGGGTTTTACCTTGCATATATTGGTCAAAAGCACTGTTTAGATATACTTTTGTTTGTAAATAAGCAGCTAGGGCCTGCTGTAAATGTTGCCCGGTTACCGCCTTTGTGCCTACGGCATTTTGTAGTAAAGTGGCGTACTGTTTATCGGTACTTATTTGCTTGGCGGCGTTGTTTACATTGCCGTGCATTTCTATTGTATTTTCCACTACATCTTTAGGTTGATCTTCCAAATACACTACCCTACTATCATAAAACTGAAAACGCTGTAAAGCGGCATTTAATATAGTTGGTGTGTTACGTGCCACAGTGGTAAAACCATCTACTCCGGTGGCTTTTACCAAACCATCGGTAAAGGCTTTTTGGGGTTGGTGACAGCTTGCACAACTGCGTGAACCGTTGCCAGATAATTGAACATCATAAAACAATTTCTCACCTAAAAGTGCCATAGCTTCTTGGGTAGATTTTTTACCATTTATACTAAAGTAGTAGGGGTTCCAAGCGCTGGAATCGAATAGGGATGAGGCTTTGGCGGAAAAAAACCTGTTTTCATTAAAAGGCTGAATATTGTTTTTGGTAGCCCAATGCTGCATCTCAAGCATAATGGGTTGCATGTACGCTCGTATAAATGTTAACCTATCAAAGGCATCAAAATCGGCTGCGTTTTCATAACTGTAGGTTGCTGCCGCAGTGATTTTTTGACATAGTGTAGATTGTTGATAATCATTAGGCTGTAGCAATAGCAATACATCGTTAGCGGTACTTAATACCACCGCTGCTTCCTGAATACCTGATTTTACTAAAGCGGCATCGTACCCGGTAATACCCAATGTTTGCAGGGTAATAAAGCTAGTACGTACAGCATCTACAATATGTGGTTTGGTTAAAAAATTGGCATCGGCTGTGGCCTGCAAGCGTGTTACGGATGATTGTAAAGCCGTAACTAACATGGTTATTCCTGCGTGTTGGTTTACCTGCACTGTAGGGTATAAATAGGTTTCTAAAACTTGTAAACCTAATGGCTCTACTATTTTTTCAGGAGCATCTGCCTCTACCTCAGGAATGGGAGCACCATTGATAGATTTAGCTGTTTCAGGATGATAGTATTGTACCAACCATTCCACTTTTTTATACTTATTTCTAACGGCTACAAATAGTGCTTGGTACTGTGTAGTTTTTTGCTGTTGGATGGCTAGTGCAAAACTGTCGATGGCTAGTTTTAGCTGCTTTAAATTTTGTTTATAATAGGCTGTCACTTCGGCTTCGGCGGCTGGCTTTGCCTGTTCAGTCATATTACATGCCCAATAGCTAGCACAGGCAAGAACAATAGTGCAACAAAAAACGATGGCTTTTTTCATGTCATGTATATACAAAACTACCAGCCCTTTGCGGGGCTGGTAGCAGTGAGTGATAAGGATGAATTATTTTTCTAAACCTTTTATGATTACTAGCTGACTGGCTTGCTGCTCATTTGGGCGGATGGTACCACCATCTACACCGCGGTAGCGAGCACCGGTCCAAGTATGCGGCTGTATGCACAATACAAATGTGTTAGGTACACCAATGGTTTCGCTAATATCTACCATGGCACCATACTCCCAGCTACCAAAGCGAGAAGGGCCACCTACATTGTATTTTGCGGCATCAGAAGCCGTTCTGCGATGATCTAATTCGAAAACCGGACGCATAGCTTTTGTAGCAATATTGTATTGATAAATGTACGAATCGTGTGTTTCATCGCCATAGCCGTTAGGGTCTTCCTGCACGTACACATAATTTTCTGTTACACAAATATTATCGGGGTTTTGAAAAGCTCTGGCAATACCGCTTCTATCATCTCCATCTAAAATAACTTCTAATTTACCTTTGGTAACATCGCTGCTGTTTAAATTCAATTTATAAACACGGCCATATTTAGTTCTTGTATAAGCGGCATTGGTACCCGTATTGTTTTGGCCAGTTACGGTAAAATATACTTCTTGTTTGGCACCTGCTGTGTTTCCTTTTCTGTAATCTAAATCTTCTACACGGCCAAAGCGTACTGAATTGGCAGCGGCAGAAGCTAACTGAATTTGACGGCCTGTAAGTGTAGCTGCATTGGGTATTTCTACAAACTCTACATCGTACTGTATACCCGTAACCATATCACGCTCGCTAATATTATTGTTAGGGCGTTTTAATACATATACTTTGCCGTTTTGCAAATCGCCTACTCTATCGGCCACGTATAAAACTACTTGGCCACCTTCTACGCCACTGTCATCATCGCCAATTAAAATAACCGTTTTACCAGGAAAAGCATCTTTATGTAAAGGCAAGGCATTTTCAGCATTCCAGCGACCAAGTCCGGGAACTTCTTTCGACTGTGATGCCGTAAAATTTGTTTCTAGCGGGTTGATAGCGTGGGTTCTGCTTTCCTCACCGCTTTCGCCACAAGTAAGAAACAATGGACCAAAACCATGCTCTGCAGGTGTGGCCAAAGTGGCACTGCATAAACGCCAAATACCACCGTTTGAATTTAGAATATACTGGCCACTAGTTACAGTAAGGTTTTTGTTAAGCATCAGCCTATTTACCGCAAAATTATCTTCGTGGTTTACTATTATAGAGTACGTGGTATCGTTCACTTTTAGCATGCCCAAACCATCGGCGCTACCACCAAATATATAGCCGGGAGAAGCCGGTAAATCATCATCGCTACCTATTAAGCTAAATAACTCTACGCCGGTAACACCTGTTAACGGTTTCATTAAAACGGGTGTAACACTTTTGTTAGCAAAAGTAATGTCTTGGTTGGGGGCAACCACATCGTTGTTTCTTTTACAAGCGGTGGCAAAAAGCAGTGCCGCTAAAGAAACACCAAGGGTAATTTTCGTATTCATTTGTAAATTATTTTGAATAACAAAATTGTTATAGTTATGTTAACCCATTGTGAGCGTATTGTTAAGAAATTGCCACTAAAAAAGGGGTGACCGCCGCAGCAGTTACCCCTTTTGTGAACAATGTATAATACTAGGCTACTTAGCTAGCTGTAATTCATCCACAATATGTTTGGCACCACCTAATTTTTCAATGCACCAAAGTACATAGCGAACATCTACATTGATGGTTCTATTCAAATCTTTATCAAAGGCAAGTTTATGGCTCAAAGCCTCATAATTACCATCGAACGCTAAACCTATTAATTCGCCTTTGGCATTCAATACTGGCGAGCCAGAGTTTCCACCGGTAATATCGTTGCTAGTAATAAAACTTACCACAATATCGTTTTTAGCAGCATCGGCATAGCTACCAAAGTCTTTGGCTTTGTATAGTTCTACAAATTTGGCTGGTAAATCAAACTCGTAATCGCCGGGTACATATTTGGCCATCAATCCATCTAGTGTACATACAAAATCGTACTTCACGGCATCCTTCGGTTGGTAGCTTTGTACTTTACCGTAGCTGGTACGCATGGTAAAATTAGCATCGGGGTACATGGTGTTTACCTTTTCTGGATTCATTTCCATAATACCTTTTAAGTACATACGGCCTAAATCGTTGTTCTTTTCAGCAAAGGCAGCAAATTTTGGAGCGTAGTTATTATTGTATTGGTTAATAAACGCATCGGCCACGGCAAAAGCAGGGTCGTTTTGCAAAGCATCCACTGTTGGTTTTGCGGCAAAAGCGTTCCACTTAGCATCATCAAACGCCATGGTGTTTTCAAACACTTGTGCAGCAAACTGTTTGAACGGATTTTCATCTATACTTCCGGCGGCCAAAACTTTGGCAAAAAAACCAGCCGGGTGCTGTTCCGCAGGCACATCGGCACTAAACATACTCAGGGCTTGTGCTAGTATTTGCTGATCGCTTTTTTTATTTTCATCGGCCAAAAATTGCTTTCTAGCTTCGGTGGCTTGCTCCATTAGTTTTTTAATGGCTTCTGGGTTAAAGTCTTTCGCCATTAAACGCTGGCGTACAGCACGCCAACTGCTTACATAGCGTACCAGTGGGGAGCCCAAAATACCTTCGTTTAGGTGCTGGCGGTACTTGGCATAAGGCCTCCAAGCAGCGTAATTTTTTTCATAGTCGGCAAAAATATTTTCATAATCAGGTTTGCCTTTGGCCCAAGCGGTAAAGGCGGCTTCCTGCTTTTGTTTTTGGCCAAACACATCGTACTTAATTAATTGCTTGCTTTCGCCATCAAAAAACTTCCAATAGTTGGCTATGCTGGCATAGTTGCTGGCTAATTTTAATTTTACGGCGGGGTCCTTTTGCATTTCGGCTAGCATATATTTTAAACGCATATCACGTAGCTTCACCAAAGTGGGGTTCTCTATATCGGTTTTCAGTTTTACACCAAAGCTAGTTTCGTAGCGGTTGGTACCGCCTGGGTAACCAAAAATCATGGCAAAATCGCCATCCTTAATACCTTTTACACTTACGGGTAAAAAATGCTTGGGTTTGTAAGGTACATTCTCCTTACTGTAGGCGGCGGGCTTACCATCCTTACTGCTGTACACACGGAAAACGCTAAAATCGCCTGTGTGGCGAGGCCATTCCCAGTTATCGGTATCGCCACCAAATTTTCCAATGCTTTCTGGTGGTGTACCTACAAAACGTACATCCTTAAACACATCGTACACATATAAAAAGTATTGGTTGCCTTTAAACATGCTGGCTACTACGGCGTTTTTAAACTCATTGGTACCGGCTACCTCATCTGTAATTTTTTTGGTTTCCGCAGCCAAGGCTTTGGTACGTGCTTCGCCAGTGGTATTGCCAGCGGCTTTTAGCATTCTATCGGTTACATCTTCTATTCTATCCAAAAACTTTACGGTAAGCTGTGTAGGAATTTCCTTGGCTTTATCGGCCGCCCAAAAACCATCGCGTAGGTAATTGTTTTCTACACTGCTGGCGGTGGCAATAGCATCGTACCCGCAGTGGTGATTGGTGAAAATAAGACCTTGGTTACTTACAATTTCGCCCGTACAGCCGCCACCAAAAATGATGATAGCATCCTTAATACTGGCTTTGTTTACACTGTACAATTGTTCGGGTTTTAGCTTCAACCCCTTTTTTACCATATCGGCATACACTTGTTTGCCCAATAGCATGGGTATCCACATGCCTTCATCGGCGAACGACTGCAGAACACTTACCGCAAGCGTAAACGATAGCAATAATTTTTTCATATAAAATCAAATATTTATGCAGCAAAGTAGCAAAAAAACAAATGCCTGTTAGTATAAATGCTTTGAATGGCTGGCGGGCTGTGGTTTACTAAACATACCTAAAACACCAAACCCCGCCTACGGAGTAAGTGGGGTTTGGTGGTGTGTGCATAGGTTAACCAACGGCTAGGCGGTGGGTTTTTTGCTTAGCAAA
>RDXK01000007.1 GCA_004292605.1 Bacteroidota bacterium | reverse complement strand
CTGGGCCGTAAGGTTTAACTACGCCGGTAGGTTTATAGGTACAGGTTTACAGTTAGAAGGCGATATCAACTATGTTCATAGCAAAAAAGCATACAGTTATGGTAACCTAGGTTTTGCCAACGATATTGTTTTTCCAAATATAAAATTGGGCTATTCTTATTACAGAACCGTTGCCAAAAATGTAGATGCAGAGATAGGTGTTAGGGCCCTAAGGTTTAATTCGTTCGATTTAACTAGTATTTCCTTTGTGGGTGGTGTGGCTAAAACTTGGAACGATTTTTATGCCAACTTTAGAACTTTCTTAATTTTTATGGGAGGCAATACCTATGCTACGGCTGCGGTATCGGCCCGGCAGTACTTGAATAGTACCGACTATATTGGTGCATTGTTTGGTATTGGTAACAGTCCGGACGATTTTAGTACCAATTTCCAGTTACCCACATTTGCTGGTATTGCTACCTATAATATCGGTGTAAGTTACCAGAAAGTGTTTTTGCACCGCAACACCTTGGGTATAAGTGCTGCTTGGTACAACCAGCGTTTCGATGTAAGTAAGTACCGTAATCAGTACGATATTTTCCTAACTTTCAGTCGTAAATTTTAAATGAATAACAACTATGATGGCTTGGCAAAAGTGGATTACCGTTTTATTGGGCTGTATAGTGTATGCAAGTTGTAAATCGGCCGATAGCATCATATTAGTAAACAATGGCGTATCTAAATACGCCATTGTTGTTCCTGGCAAACCTACACCAGTAGAGGAGAAAGCTGCCAAGGTGCTACAAACCTATATTCAAAAAATTACAGGTGTATCTATACCTATTGAAAAAGAATTGAGTTTTAGAGGAATGCCAGGCATTTATGTGGGTGCCACCGGCCGAACGGCTAAATTCAATAGTAAAAAATTACCTACAGAAAGCTTTATTATTGGTAGCACGGCCGATCATGTTTTTATCAAGGGTGGTAGTGGGCGTGGTGTGCTGTTTGGTGTGTACCATTTGCTGGAGCAATACTGGGGCTGTAGAAAATTTGTTCCCGGCGTTACACATGTACCAGCTAACAAAGTGCTCAGTTTTCCTGCCAATGAACTGAATGAGCAAATACCTACTTTAATTTATAGGCAAGTATACTATCCTGCTAGTTGGGATAAGGAATATGCCGACTGGCATAAGCTACACAGCCTGGACGATTTATGGGCTTTGTGGGGCCACAGTATGCACAAAATTTTACCCGCCAAACAATACTTTAAAACCAACCCAGAGTATTACGCTTTGGTAGGTAACCAAAGGAATCCCGCCCAGCCAGAATTTACCAACACAGCGGTACTCAACATCACCAAACAGTATGTAAAAAAAGTAATTGCTGACAATGGCGATATGCCTTATGTGAGCCTGAGTATGAACGATGATGTGGTGTATTCCACCTCGCCAGAGGCACAAGCCATAGATAAAGTGGAAGGTGCACCCAGTGGTAGTTTGTTGCGTTTTGTAAACAATGTAGCAAAAGATTTTCCTGATAAAACTTTTACCACATTAGCGTATTTGTGGGCAGCAAAACCACCAGCACTCACCAAGCCAGCCAGCAATGTACTACCATTTTTGAGCAATATAGATGCTTACCGTACCAAGCCGCTAAACGTGGAGCCTACTGCCAGAAAATTTCGAGAGAA
>RDXK01000006.1 GCA_004292605.1 Bacteroidota bacterium | reverse complement strand
AAACCTTTGTTCTTTCCTTCAAACTTGCGGTTTACTCTTGATATGGTCTGAATTAAATTGTGTCGTTGAATGGGTTTATCAATGTAAATGCTGTCTAAGAAAGGCACATCAAAACCAGTAAGCCACATATCCACCACAATGGCAATTTTGAAATTTGATTTTTTGTTTTTGAATTGTCTATCCAATTCTTTGCGTTGCTCTTTCGTGCCTAGCAAATCATACATTTCCTTCGGGTCGTCTTGGCCTCTGGTGGCAATAAGTTTTATCTGGGTTGGGTGAAGCTCCTGCTTCGCCCCATTGTTAAGTTGCCAGCCCCTAAATAAGTATGCAATATGATTGGTTGGCAATTTAGCCTTAGAAGGATTATTCAAAATGTATCTAACAGTATTATTAAAATGCTCTTCATCTCTAATAAATCTGTCCCAATATTCGGGCATCCAAAAATTCTTTGCGTCGTTGCTAATCCCAAGATTGAACTTTTTGTTGTTTTGTAATGCCCATTTTCCGGTAAAAGATTTCCAAGATTGTACAATTCGGACCAAATCTTCAGAAGTCTTGATTAAAACATGAACGTGGTTTGGCATTATTGACCAAGCCAGCAAATCATATTTATCGCCATCGTGATGCATAAAAGCCTCTTGAACTGTTTGAGCCATTTCTCGGTTTGCTAAAGCACAACAGCCCAAGCCTTTATCAAGCCAATCTTCATATTTCTTTCTCTTAGCTACATCTTTCTCATCCTCCGAAAGATGTTTCATTTCTTCTTCAATATCTTTCAAAACGCTTTGAGGTAAACTATCGGCTAGTCGGAATGTGATGCACTGTATGAGTCCTTCTTTGTTGCGATGCGGCAATTTTGTTTTATGCCACTCTTCGGGGTAACCAAAGTTTTTAGTGAAATATTGAGCATAGTTTGTGCTGTCAATATTCTCGAAGCTAGCGCTTCTAATGCCCAGATAGGCGATGATGTTCTTGTATAATTCATAGGCAATTTCACGAGTGCTGCACACAAACATTGCTTTGCCTTTTACGGTTGAACCTTCTGAAACTCTTTTTTCATAATGGTTTACAAAGTCTTCGGCTACCGCTTTTAAACGGTCAGGGTCGCCAATAATGGCATACATTTGTGCCATTTCTTTTTTGCTTTGCTCAATCTGATTTTCGTTGCTTCCAATCTCAGCACACTTGGCATAGTATTCTTCAATCTCTTTGAGTTTAGAATTATTCAACAACACTTTGGCAGCTCTGCCTTCATATACAATTCTAACTGTGATTTCGTCTTTCACCGATTCAGTCATGGTATAAGCATCCACCACTTTTCCAAACACATCCAATGTGGCATCTATTGGTGTTCCCGTAAAACCTACAAATGTGGCATTAGGCAATGAATCGTGTAAATATTTTGCGAAGCCATACGTTTTGGTAACACCTTTCTCGGTTAGTTTTACTTTCTGGTCAAGGTTTACTTGGCTTCTGTGTGCTTCGTCCGAAATACAAATCACATTATTTCTATCAGTAAGTAATTCGGTATCTTCTGTAAACTTGTGTATTGTGGTTAAGAAAACGCCGCCGCTTTGTCTTCCTTGAAGTAATTCCCTTAAATGTGTTCTGCTCTCCACACTTACAACGGTATTATCGCCTATGAAACTTTTTGCATTGGTAAATTGCCC
>RDXK01000005.1 GCA_004292605.1 Bacteroidota bacterium | reverse complement strand
GTTGCCTTATCGGTAAAGCCATTGGCCAATAAAATGGCATCTTTTACCGTGATTCCTTTACTGTAGGTTATTTGTTTAGGACTGCGTACCTCGCCTTCAATAGTAATAGTGGCTTTTGTTTGTAAATCGGCACTGCTAGCTACAAAAACCTCATCCTTGGCAACCAACACAAGGTCGGGCTGAATGCCTTTTATGATAGCGTTAAGGTTGGCAGAAAAAATGGTAGTAGACAAATCAGCGTTTGTTCTTGTAATAAGTATTCTGTCGAGGTAGGCATACTCTTGGGCTCCTTGTGCATTTTGCAACAAAGAAACTAGGGTTTTACTACTAGCTACATCATATAAACCAGGCCTTTTTACTGCCCCAGAAAGAGAAATTCTGTTTTTAATTTCACTATCCACTTTTTCAATGCTTACTATTTCACCACCTGAGATGATGTAAGAACTTAATTGTGTTGCAGGTATTACTTTTACTTCCTTCTCAAATCCGTTATTACGCACTACGGTAACATGCTTTTTAAAAGCACTATCGGTAAATCCGCCAGCGTATTCCAATATCTTGGCTAAAGATTCCTTGGCCGTAGCTTCAAAAAATCCCGTTTGTTTAGCTTCTCCTTCTAACTGCACCCGTTGCTTTTGGTACGGTATATGAATTACATCATTTTCCGCCAATAAAATATTGCTAAGGCTATTGCCTCCAGTAAGAAATGGATATAAATCAATTTTTTGAATCACCCGTCCGTTTCTTACTACTTGGATATCGCGATAGCTACCTTCAAAGTTTGGGCCGCCACACAAATAAAGTAAGTTAAACGACGTAGCTAATGATGAAACTGTATACACTCCCGGCTTTTTAGCCTGCCCTGTAACCACTACTTTGATACTTCGTATATTACCTAAAGTAACCTGTATTTTAGTGGCACCTGAAGCTAATGCACTGTAAATGGTGCTTTGCAAGCGGGTTTTAATTTTTTGTGTAGCCGCTTGTATCGGTAAACCCTGTACAGAAATTGGACCTACATTAGGGATGGTAATATTTCCGTCTGGCGACACGGTTAACTTGTAGCTCGCTTCACTTTGTCCGTATACTTGAACCACTAGTTCATCATCCGGACCAACAAGATAATTACTAGGTGTTCCCAACTTTAAGTTAGGTTCAAAGCTCATACTGGGATTTGAAAATACTCTAGCACCAAACACTTTTAACTCGGTAGCTGAAAACTCGTACTCATAGGTTTCATTGGTAGCGGTATTTTGCTTTCTTACAACCGTAGTATTAGTAACTACTTTCGATGGTGCCGTAGCGCCTGCAGATACATTCACCTGCTTAAGACGGGCCTCCAATTTTGCAAGCTCGGTGGCCGACATGCCTTTTGCCAACAGTGCCTCCGATAACTGTGTATCGTTTAGACCCGATTGTTTGGCTCGATTATAAAAATCGGCAATTTGTGAGTCGCTCAGTTTATCTACTTGAATACTCTTTATATCTACATCGTTCGGTAGCTGAGCATACACAAGTGTTTGTAGTATCAAAGCAAATGATAATAGTAAAAGTGAACGCAATTTCATTGGGAAAAAATAGGTAATTACTTTGAAATTATAACTGCTTAATAAACTGCTGGTTTTCCTTGAACCACTGATAGGTTTGCACTAAGCCTTCTTTAAACCTTAC
>RDXK01000171.1 GCA_004292605.1 Bacteroidota bacterium | reverse complement strand
TCGTCGTGTACATTTTTTCGAAATACAAATTCGCCGCCAAAATCGTAGCTCCAGCCTGTAAATGCCCGAGCGGCTTCTTTAATATCTTTTTCGGTATAATTTCCCCGACCTAGTGTAAATAATTCCATTACTTCCCGGGCAAAATTTTCATTCGGTTTTTGTTTTCTGTTTTGCTGATTGTTTAAAAAATTCAGCATGCTGGCGCTTTTGCTTACAGCCCTTAATAAATCGCCAAAATTGCCCAAAGCATATTTTCGAATATCATGCAAAAGCAATTGTTGATAATAGATATTTACTACTCGGCAGGCAAAATGTCCGTGCCAAAAAAAAGCCATTTTTTCCCTTAGCTGGGCTTTGCTTTCCGCCATTTCTTCCATCCATGCTACGCTCAGTGTTTTTATATCTTCTCGGCTTTGGTTTTGTAGATATTTTCTTTGCTCAGGTGTTAGTTCTCGGCGGGCAGCTCGGTTCATGGGTTCGGTTCCTGGCGTGCCATCTTGCATTTGCTTTTCTGTTTGTATACCAAGCAAAATACCTTTAACACTGTTGCTTACTTTATCTAAATAAACAGGTGGTTCGCTACTTTGCTGCACAATGGTTTTGTACAGTTGTTTGGGTTGTACGGTATTTAGTTTGGCAATTAATTCAGTATTGATGCCAAAACAAGCCCTACTTAGTAAGTGCAAATTTTTTAATGGAACGGTAACAGCCATAAGCAGGAATTTTACTATATGATAGACTAGAGCTTCAAATACGGGTTTAAGCTACGCAAAAATTTTTCGGTAAAACCTAGTATAACGAAACATTCGGCGAGTGCTATTTTATTTTACCTTACCAGCATGAACATTCAACCCATAAAATACAGCACGCCATTTTTAATTTTTGCCTTGGCAGTGGTGGCATTTACTCAGCAAGGGTGGTTAGCTTGGCTACCCGTGATGTACAGTTTTGTACTAATACCTTGTATAGAATTGTTTTTACCATCAAATCCCGCCAATATGGCGGAGGCCGAAGAAGCTATGGCCAAGGCCGATAAGCGGTACGATTATATTTTGTACGCTATAGTACCTGCTCAGTATGCTTGCCTAGTATTTTTTCTGTTCAGCTTTTCCTTATTCCCTGTGCAGGATGTGGCGAGTATTTTAGGGCGAGTAATTACGATGGGTATTTTATGTGGTACGTTTGGTATAAATGTAGCCCATGAGCTAGGGCACCGAGTAAACCGTTGGGAGCAGTTTTTGGCCAAAAGTTTATTGCTTACCAGCTTGTATATGCATTTTTTTATTGAACATAACAAAGGCCACCATAAACATGTAGCTACCCCGGCCGACCCAAGTAGTGCCCCCTACGGCCAAACGCTCTACCGTTTTTGGCTGCGTACGGTAGCGGGTACTTATATAAAAGCATGGAAAATAGCGGCCGATGATGCTAGAAAAAGCAACCATGCCGCTTATGGCTGGGCAAATGAAATGTTGCAAATGCAAGTAATTCAAGTGGCTTTTGTGCTTGGTATTGCTGTGTTTTTTGGTTGGCAATTGGCAGGTTACTTTTTGGCCGCCGCTGTAATAGGCTTTTTACTATTGGAAACTGTGAATTATATAGAGCATTATGGTTTACAGCGAAAACGCCTAGCCGATGGTAAGTTTGAACGTACCATGCCCGCCCATAGCTGGAACAGTAATCACCCATTAGGTAGGTTAATGCTGTTTGAATTGAGTAGACATAGCGATCATCATTACCTTGCCAGTAGAAAATACCAAGTGTTAAGGCACCATACCGCTGCACCACAGTTACCTACGGGTTACCCGGGTAGTATGTTACTGGCTACTGTACCTCCCGTTTGGTTTGCAGTAATGCACAAACGTATAGCTAGTTTTAGCGGGGCAGAAGTTGCTAAATAAATTTGGTGTATCCGTTTTTATCAATAAAAAATAAAACAAAAAAGAGACAGTGGTTAGCTATCTCTTGTTGCAAAACTGCTGGTTGGGCAGCTGGTGTGGTTAACAACGGCTTGTTGATGTTAGTAAACGGCTACACGGTTTTTATGCCATTAGCCAGAGTACAAAATTCCGTTGTTGGTACGCCAAACGATGTCGCCCAAAAAAGGTATTTTAGAGTTCGTACTGCTTTAAGGCAGCTTTATAAATATTGGTAACTTGGTTTTTCAGTTTTTCTGGGGCTATTATTTTTACCTCTTTTCCCATACTGAGTATTTCCATTATTAGCTCGTACGTAATGTGTAGGGTAAACTGTACTCGAACAGCATTGGCTGTTTGTGAAATCAGTTGCTGACTGCTGTGTAGCTGTAAACTGGCCAAATATTGGTACTGCAAGGGTGTAAATTCTAGTACGATGGTTTCTGGCGGTGTTTGTGTGTTTTCCGTAATGCCGTAGGTGTGGGCAAACATACGGTGTACACTAAAATTGGTTGGGCGTTTAAATCGGTTCGTGGTTACGTGTAGCTGTTGAATTCTGTCTACGGCGTAGGTACGTAGTTGTGTATGTTTTAAATCGTTCACTATAAGGTACCAGCGTTTTTTAAATTCCTTTAGGGCTAGGGGTTCTACGGTACGGGTATAGGCCTCCTCATTGGTAAATTTTTGATAGGTAATTTGTATTTGCACGGCACGTTTTATAGCATCTAAAGCTGTAAGTAAGTAGCTGGTGTATTGGTTGGGCCGATCTTCAAAATGTACAAAAGGTTGCACACTGCCCGCCAGTTGCGATAGGTTTAATAATTCAAATTGCTCCATTAAACGAGCAAGGTTTTGGTTAATGGCGTGGGCATTTTCTATAAAATAACCTTTGTTGGCTCGGCAGTAGCTGATATGAATATTCCAGATGGAGGCAATATCCTTTATATCTCGCTGAAAAGTACGGTCGGCATACACAATGCTTTCTTGGTTATGCCAGCTTTCAAATGCCTGTAATTTGGTTTGCACATATTTTTTTACGTCGGTCAAGCTAGCATAGGGCTGGGCTTGTAGTTTATTTAAAATAGCGTTGTAGCGTACTACAAATCGGTCTTTACTCATATCAAGGTGTACGGTTTGCTGGCGTAAAAAATTGTTTCACTGCAAAATAGGGAAACCATTGGGCTACACGTTTTAACGGAGAAATTTCCTGCCTAGTTCTTTTGTTTCTTTTGTGTAAAACTTGTTACACTGTAGCCACTAAACATCAAAAACATCAGTGTTTTACTTTTCTCGGTTCAGTACCTCCTCCATTTCTTGATATATACCAAGTAGTTTGTCATAGGCTGGGTGCTGCTTGTGAAATAGAAACGAAGTGTATAGTTGGTGGATTTGGTTATCGGTAATTTCTATTTTTAAAATATTATCTACTTTAACTATCCATTGTTTGTGTGGGGAGTTTTGGTACCATCTATCAAATGTTTTGAATCGTTGAAAAGCTTTACTATTATCGTCGGAACACAAATACACAAGTGAGTTTTCTACGTTGGCAAAGAACTTTTCAATAATGGCTTCTAATGTTTTTGCCACTTTTGGGTCGTACGGCTCCCGCTGGTTGGTAGCTTTTTCTATCACCAATTGAAAAACGTTGGGTATATCCTCACCAGAAATCGTTGAAAAAGTTTCATCTACTACAAATGCTATGCGGTATACAATGGCATTTTTTGTAGTGAAATTATAGGTGTTAGTATTGGTATCAAAGGTGTAATTATAGTGGCTTTGCAAACTTTATACCCTTTTTAGTTAAGGTTTGTATAGGCGTTTCCCCTTTCAAATAGGCACGCACCATCTTTTTATCTGATATCATTTTGATAACAGATTGTGTGATCTTCTTTTTTGAAATTTTTACAGTCTCCATGCTTGGTAAAGATACAATTTTAAAGAAAACATTTCGCACCCTTTGTCTTGAACATATTAAACCTAGCGTTTGCCTGAAATCTCCCAAAGCACCACCACATAATAATACCTACTCCATTACTGCACACCCACCATGTAAACCAGTTTTCCCGTGTGGCTGCAAATAATGGCTTTCAGCTTATGGGTACGACTGTTTTTTAAAGATATTACTTTGCCAAAGGGGCGAATAGGATTCTTTCCGTTGCTGCGGTGGGCCACTGTTAAAGCATTCATATTTATTATTTTATACAAACTTATTTTGGCGCTACGCCAAACTATGTCGTAGTAAAATATTTACACAAATTTCTTCTATTAGCGGTAGGCATTAAAAATGGGTACTACAAAAAATACATTACTTTTAAATGCCAATTACGAAAAAACGAATGCAAGTAGCCCTATATAGTCGCGGTATTGAACCCGATCATCATAACCAGTTGTACCAACTTTTAACGGAGCTGCAAAAGCATGAGATAGAAGTAGTGGTGTTTCAGGATTTGGCCAATAAAAGCCCCGAATTGTTCTCACCCTACAGTTCCTACCACACTTTTTCCACCACGGCAGAATTGGCCAACGATATTGATTGCCTCATCAGCTTAGGCGGCGATGGTACAATATTAGACACGGCCACTTTAGTAAAAGATACCGAAGTGCCTGTGTTAGGTATAAATTTTGGCCGATTAGGTTTCTTGGCCTCGCTAGGTAAAGAGGAACTAACCCAGGCAGTAGATGCCTTGGTAAACGGCACTTATGTAGTAGATAAGCGAACCCTGATACATTTAGATGCTAATATTCCTTTATTTAATGAAGCTCCCTTTGCTTTAAATGAATTTGCGATACATAAACGCGATGTAAGTAGCATGATAAAAATTCATACCTACTTAAATGGCGAATTTTTAAATACTTATTGGGCAGATGGTTTAATAGTTTCTAGCCCCACCGGCAGTACCGGCTACAATATGAGCTGTAATGGCCCGATAGTTTTCCCGGAAAGTAGCAGTTTTGTAATTACACCCGTGGCACCGCATAATCTTAATGTACGACCCATCATCATACCTAATGATACCATTGTAAGTTTTGAGGTAGAAGGCCGTGGCGATGAATTTATTTGCACGCTCGATGCTCGCAGAGAAATTGTAGGGAAGGATGTTCAGTTGGCCGTACGTAAGGAGGAGTTTGGCTTTAATTTGGTACGCTTAAATGAAAATTCCTTTCTTTCTACCCTACGGGAAAAACTTACCTGGGGTTTAGATAAGCGAAATTAGGGAGGCCAAACTATACCATAAACCCCTTTTCTAGCGTTTCTAGGGAGGCTGTTTTCAATTAATTTTCTAAAGCAGTTGTTAACATACAACCATCATTGCTTATTTTGCAAATATGTTCAAACATTTGAAGTGGGCTTTGCTAGCCCTAACCGTTTACACTGGAAAGGCTCAAGCACAGATGGATAGCTATATCCACAGTGGTGAATTTGGCTTTTCTGTAGGTACAGGCCACTATTTTGGCGATTTAAACACCAGTGCCGCCCTCGACCGCCCGAAACTAGCGGCAGGTATATTTTTTAGAAAACAAATTAGCAATTATATAGGTGTACGCCTACATGCCAATTATGCTCAGCTAGGTTATAGCGATGTGTTTAGTAAAAACGAAACGCAGCGCCGCCGTAACCTTAGTTTTAATTCTAACGTGTATGAGCTAGGTGTAAGTGGCGATTTTAATTTTTTTAAATTCAATCCTGGGTGGGAAGGGTACAATTTTACTCCTTACGTAAGTTTAGGCGTATCTATGTTCACCTTCGATCCGTTTGCTTATTTAGGTGGCGAAAGATATTTTTTACGAGAATTAGGTACCGAAGGGCAGGGCAGCAGTTTGTACCCCGATAGGCAGCCTTACAGTACCACGGCCTTTGCTATACCATTGGGAGTAGGTGTAAAATATGCTTTGAACGAAAAAATGAACTTCTTTGCTGAACTTAGTTATCGTTTTACCAATACCGATTATTTGGATGATGTAAGCACCACTTATGCACCCGATGCATTTCCATTATTACCCAACGGAAACCCCAGCCCAGCCCAATTATTATCGGATAGAAGTTACGAAACTGGTCCGTTAATTGGTACCAAAGGCCGCCAGCGAGGCAATAGTTTACAAAACGATGCATTTGCTACCTTACAGTTTGGCGTTAGTTTTAATTTAAGTAGTTATAAGTGCCCTCGATAGTAGTTTCAATAAATAATACACATAATATGGTTGGCTTTTCGCCAGCCATTTTTGTTTTTATAGGTTCGGCCAGCTATTGTGTTAAAAAATTATTTCTTTTTTAAATTGAAAATCAATGAGTTACGAATGGGCGATAAAAAATTAATACAAAAAGCTACCTAATTTCCGGAATTATACTGCACTTTTGCACTCCATTTAAAAAACCAGCGGGATAGCGCTGGAAAAAAAATAAATAGTATGAGTAAATTACATTTCACAACCAAACATGCGAACGAGGCTACCGTGCAGCGTAACTGGTACGTTGTAGATGGTACTAATCAAACCGTTGGTCGCATAGCCGCCAAAATTGCCGCTATATTACGTGGTAAGAACAAGGCGTACTACACACCACACGTAGATTGTGGCGATTTTGTTATAGTAACTAACTGCGAAAAGGTAGTGTTTACCGGTAACAAGTTTGAGGAAAAACAGTACATCAACTTCTCTGGTTACCCAGGTGGTAAAAAAGAAGAAGCAGCGCAGGATTTAATCAAGCGTCGCCCAGAAGTTATTATGGAGCGTGCCGTAAAAGGTATGTTGCCTAAAAACCGTTTGGGTAGAAAGATGTACAAAAAATTGTTTGTATACGCTGGTGCTAATCACCCACATAGTGCACAACAACCTAAAGACTTAAAATTCTAAACATTGCTACGCTAGTAAATAGCTATAGCTCAAAATAGTAATATGGAAAAGCAAAAAAATGCGGTAGGTAGAAGAAAAGAAGCCATTACCCGAGTTTTCTTGAGCAAGGGTGAAGGTAAAATTATCGTGAACGATAAAGATTACAAAACTTACTTCCCGTTAGTATACTTACAAAACCAAGTAGAAGCCCCTTTAAAAGTGGCAGAAGCTACGGATAAGTTTGATATTAAAATCAACGCTACAGGCGGTGGTTTAAAAGGTCAGGCAGAAGCTGCTAAATTAGGCATTGCCCGTGCATTGCTTGAGATAAGTGCAGATTTGCGTCCGGCTTTAAAAGCAGCTGGTCATTTAACACGTGATCCTAGAAGCGTAGAGCGTAAGAAATTTGGTAAGAAGAAAGCTCGTAGAAGTTACCAGTTCAGCAAGCGTTAATATTGGCAAGTGCTGCATAAGCACCCAAACATTGGAAAAAAGCATTGTAAATATTTTAAACCAAATGGCCCTAAAAGCAGCGTAAAAATTACCAGCTTCAAAGCCGCCTTAATAAAAATGGAAAATAATACTTCACTTCAGCAGCAATTGCTAGATGCCGGTGTACACTTCGGACACTTGAAAAAGAAGTGGAACCCCAAAATGTTGCCTTACATTTTCGCTGAGAAAAAAGGTATACACATCATCGATTTAAACAAAACCGTAGATGGTTTGCAGGAAGCTGCAGCTGCTATGAAGCAAATAGCTAAAAGCGGTAAAAAAATAATGTTTGTAGCCACTAAAAAGCAAGCTAAAGAAATAGTAAGCGAGTGTGCTAAGCGTGTAAACATGCCGTTTGCCACCGAGCGTTGGTTAGGTGGTATGCTTACTAACTTTAATACTGTACGCAAAAGCGTAAAGAAAATGCAAAGCATAGATAAAATGCTTGCCGATGGTAGCGCTGAAAACATTACTAAGAAAGAAAAATTAATGCTTAGTCGCGACCGTGATAAAATGGAGAAAGTATTAGGTGGTATTGCACAATTAAACCGCTTACCTTCTGCACTTTTCTTGGTAGATATTGGGCACGAGCATATTGCATTAGCCGAAGCTAAGCGTTTGAATATTCAAACTTTTGGCATGGTAGATACCAATTGCGATCCTAACAAAGTAGATTTTGCCATCCCTTCTAATGATGATGCTACTAAATCTATTGCTATTATTACCAATTACATTGTGGCCGCTATAGCCGAAGGGTTAGAAGAGCGTCAGAATGCCAAAGAAGACGATAGTGAAGTAGAAGATAACGAAGCAGAAAGAAAAGCTGCTCGATTATTAGCAGAAGCTGAAGCTGAAGGTGGCCGTGGCCGTGGCGGTCGTGGTCGTGGTGCAGCAGGTGCTAGCGGTGCTCCTAAGCGTCGTGTACCTAGCAGCCGTCGCCCAGCTGCCGGTGGACCTAAATAAGCCATTTAGTTCATTCAATAGTGTAGCTGTTAACGGGCTTAGGCTTGCTTAACAGCTACATCTTTTTTTATTATTTGTTCATATTCCCGCCGTGCAAGGGTGGTTTACAAAAACTAGTTTTGCACAGCCCCAATTTTCAATCATTAATAAACAATTTCAATATGTCTACAGCTACTATTACAGCCGCAGAAATTAACAAATTACGTCAGGCCACAGGTGCCGGTATGATGGATTGTAGAAAAGCTTTAACAGAAACCAACGGCGATTTTGAAGCCGCTATAGATTGGTTACGTAAACAAGGCCAAAAAGTGGCCGCAAAGCGTAGCGACCGTGAAGCAAAAGAGGGTGTAGTTATTGCAAAAACCAACGCTTCTAACACCGTAGGTTATGTGATTTGCATTAGCTGCGAAACCGATTTTGTAAGTAAAAATGCTGATTTTGTAGCTTTTGCACAAGGTATAGCAGATGCTGCTGTAGCTGCCGATGCTAAAAATGCCGATGAGGTAAACAATGCTACTGTAAACGGTGCAAAAGTGGCCGATTTAATCAACGATAAATTAGCCTCTATAGGTGAAAAAATAGGTGTTGCTAAATACGAGCGTATTGAAGCCCCATTTGTAGCTTCTTATATTCACGGTGCATACCGCATGGGTGTATTGGTAGGTTTAACTGCCGAAGCAGCCGAAGCTGGTAAAGATGTAGCTATGCAAATTGCTGCTATGAACCCATTGGCCGTAAATGCGGAAAGCATACCTGCTGAAGTAATTGAGCGTGAAAGAAATGTAGTGGTAGAAACCATGAAAGCCGATCCTAAAATGGCCGGTAAGCCCGATGAAATGATAGCAAAAATTGCAGAAGGTAAGTTGAATGCTTTCTTTAAAGAAAACACCTTGCTAGCACAACCCTTTGTGAAAGACGGTGGAATTTCGGTAGAAGCTTACTTACAGTCGGTTTCAAAGGAATTGAAAGTTACCGAGTTTAAGCGTGTAGCTCTAGGTTAATTAATACCAAGTTAGTATACAAACAGGTTACTGCACTAATGTGTAAGTAACCTGTTTTGTTTTGGAGATGTGTAGGTTGAGTTGTTTTCTGCCCTTCCACAAGTTTGATAGGACTGCTGGATAGGTAAACAGATTTCTGAATCCGTTAATGGGTACAACATCAAACAGATTTTGATTGGCTGCACACTTCACTATTCTATTCCAGATGTTCCGAAGGGCATATGAAATGATTAACGAGAAGGATTTTTGATCTGTGTTCTCATGGTTCGTGGCCAAACGAACCGAGGCGGAGAAGGCTCTTTCCACACACTGTTTTTTACAAGATGTTAGTAGTAGAATTGTCTATGCTACTACTAACTGGAGGATTGTTTTTATCATGAATCGGTAATTTGCTTTCCGAGAGCTTAAAAATGATTTATACAAATGGCACTACAAATCAAGCAACTCCTATTATATCACCTTGAAATAAAAAAAACGATCAACATTTAATTGTGGCAGTGTTGGCCAATTGCTTATGCCTAACATTTGCTGCATTTGATTGAGAGGTGCGTTCATTATTATGTTCCATGCATAAGTTTGGCATGGCATATCTAACACATGCGTAGCTAATGCCTCTGCTCCTAAATAGTAGAATCCTTTTTTATTACATAAAATACTAAATTTTAATGTAAACGCTGCACCTTGCGTATCGGGCGTTAGCTCCATATGCCGTTTAATAGCATTGTGTATCGGTATAGATGTTAGCCAAAATTTTTGTTGCGGATAGTGGATAGTAAAATGGTCAATCTTGCCGTCCCAGCCATGTGGTTTAGCGCCAGTAACCATTTGTGTGCTGTCGAATCCCAAAATCCCAAAATTTAATACTGGTGTTCTTACGTTTTTTAAACATACTGTTTGGTTACGAATAAATTCAAAATCGCAACTGTTTATCGTAAGTTCAAAATGAATGCTATCACCTACTTTAAAAATATTTTTGGAGCCTAGAACATTAAATTTAGTTTGATATTCATACGAGGCGTTTGTACATTGCTTGCGGCAGCTTAGGCTGGTAAACAAAAACATTACAAGGGCAGAGTATATGTAATTTTTCATTTGTGATATTTTTTTGACAAGTGAATAAGTCGAAGTGTTTGTTTTCTAATCGGGCTCTTTTCTTAGTGGCACTGTATTTACGGCCACGTTACTAATAACATGGGTAAAGCCACGTTTCAAAAAGCGTTTATATGCTTTAGGGTGCTGTATTTCAAATTCATCTGGCGTAAGTAAGGTAATTCCCGCCTTCATTTTATTTAAAGCACCCGATTCTGAAATGTATAACCAATAAGTGATAGACTTAGGAATGGTTATAGAAATAAGTTCGCCATTCTTTTCCACTTCTATGTTAGAGCCGGGATACATAAAGCTGTGGAAGCCGTGAAAAAAGTAAGCCGATAGTGTTCCCGTATCGGCCAGCTGTAGTTGTGTGAATTGATAGTAATGCCTTTTTAAACTCATAAAATTTTTTCGGTCGAGGTGAAATGCTTTTGTATGAGGAAGTTTAATGTAAAATGCTTGACCTACGCTACGTTCAAAATAGATGTTGAGTATGGGCTTTATATTGACAGAGTCGCTAGCAAACGCTTGGCAACAAATGCTAGCAAATAGTATTATGATATGTATAATTTTCACTGGAAATTTTTAGGAAGGTTACCATACCGCTATCAGGATAGCGGTATGGTAACCTATTTGTGTTTTAATATCCATAGCACTGAAATAAGGCATTCAACGCTGGTGCTTGGTTTTGATTTGTTAAAATTAATCTAGCTTTAAATGAAGGCATATTTAATGGCGGAACTGGGTTAATCATTGTATTCCACATCATTGCATTAGAAATGTTACTTACTTGGTCGTTCATGCCTTGTGGCTCATAAATATTTGTATTGTCCATCAAGTCGTAAAATAAGCCAACTGGAACCCATTTATATGCATCGACACCAATTAATGGGTCGTAGAGTTCTAAATATCTAAAATGACTATTTAACCCATTAATTGGAAAAATATTAGTTCTATTCTGCCCTAATATATTGTCTGCGTTCATCCCGTATTTTTCACCTGCTAAGTAATTTCCAAGGTACAGAGCATAGCCGTGGTATAATGCAAATATCTTTTTTTCATCGAGTAATGCTGTAAATGCACCTTCTAACGAATTTGCAACACCAAGTAGTGCAATTGGGTCGTCATATTGGTCACCCCAACTTTTCTTTTTGCCGTATAACAGCGGACTTCCCAAATCAAGAAGTTTAAAGACTGCCTTGGTAGTTTTATCGTAAATGGCGTGTCCGGTAGCTTTATACAACGAAGCTAACGTCATTGCACCGTAAACATTTCGTGCCACTTCATTGCTACTCAAGTTCTCAATGCTGGTTCGGTACGTAATGGTAATGTCCGGCTGTTGAGTTTGTAAGGCCAATTTTATTGTATTGTATATTAAAGCCAAAACTCCCTTCTTACCAGCTATTGCATATTTAACCACCTTGGTTAACGTAAGTACATCTTGATAGCTCACGTCTTTTCGCTTTTGTTTATGCATAGGTGCTCTAAATTCTGCACCACTTTTTATACCAATAGCGTGATTGGTGAGTAAAACATTTAACCTATTGCTGCTGCTAAAAGTACCTACACCCTCGGCTTGGGCTAGGGCTTTATGTTCCTGTAATTGGTTGTGCACAGTGGCGGCCATCCACTTACGCATCCAGTTTGTAGTCCATGCATCGGTTTGGTTGGTGGCACGGTCAAATGTGTGGTTCACCTGTGCTCCACGGTTAAATACGCCTACGCTATGAAAAACGGGGAAGAGCATTTGCCATACTCTTGCCCCTCTTAGGCTGCGTACGCTTGCCATATCATTTCTAAAGCGTACGTTCACCCTAAACCTATTATTAAATAAACGTGTACTGCTAAACTCACCATTATCGTTGGTGTAGGTTCGTGCTATTTTAAACCATCTTTTGGTTACTACCCGTACTTTTTTTACCGGCACCACACTGCCACCTGCGGCAATATGTGTATCAAAAACAGTTATGCGGCCACGGGGGCGGTTAGGGTCGGTATTAGTACCTGGCGGTGGCGGAAAGCCAGGGTTACACCATTCTACCGCACATCCTTCAGGGCCGGGCTCTAAGCAAGGGCATTGGTTAGTAACGGTAAGGGGCTGTGCTAAATTAGTGCGTGTAATAGTACGGTGGCCGCCAGCCATACCG
>RDXK01000170.1 GCA_004292605.1 Bacteroidota bacterium | reverse complement strand
CCATCATCCCATCTACGCATATCAGCCATGTGCAAACCTTCGTTGGCCAGTTCTACTGTTTTTTCTCTACGCACTAACTGACGAAGCAATTGTGTACTAGCCAATACTGTAGGCGATACCATTGGCATACCTGCACGTGTACGTACTCGGTTAATGCTTGCTGCTACCTCATTGGCAGAACGGCCTGCCTCTAATTTTGCCTCAGCGTTTATTAATAACATTTCAGCAAAACGCATATTCACCCAACCCACTTTGAAAAGGTTACCTGCATTACCATTGATATCTCTGTCATTGGTATACTTACGCCATAAGTTTCCTAAACCATTGGCACGTGGTCCAAAAATATTGGCACTATCCACGTTTGCGGTACTTGAGTAAGTAATTACCCGTGTGGTAGGGTTAAACTGGAATTGAAACCTATCGGTAAAATTGAAAATAATACTTGTGAAACCTTGTACCACCACCGTGTCGCCCGGTACAATTACTGTAGCACTCATACGAGGATCTCTATTACGCCCCGGAGCTGCAGGATTGTACAATGGAGAAGTGGCAATATTTAAACCATCTCTACACTCAAATAAATCTACCAAAAACTGCGATGGGAAATGGCTGCTTTGCCCACCTTGATTTCTAGATCCTTGTACCAAGTTTAAGTAGTTAAAGGAACCTGCATCGGCATCGCCATAAGGGTAAATAAACATGATTTCGTTGTTGGCATTAGCACGCTGACCCGCCAAACGAAACACATTCTGAAATACTGGGTTTAAACCATAAGGACCACGACTGATAATACTATCCGTAATATTAGCAGCATCGTTAAAACGCTTGTCTTCCATGGCTAAACGTGCAGCGGCACCCAAGGCCACGCCCTTGCTTACACGGCCTGCTTCGGTAGGTAACCAAGGTAAATCGTTACATACTACAGTAAGTTCGTTAATTAAACTATTAATTATAACACGCTTTGGTGTACGAGTACCACTAGTAATTTCGTTGTTACTGGCAGGTGCAGTTAAATACGGCACATCACCAAAGTACACTATCAAATACCAATACGCTAAGGCTCTAAGCGTTTTTGCTTCTGCCTCTACACGGCGGTAATCGGCCACCGTCATCACAGGGCGGGCCTTTTCCATATTTAATAATAAAATGTTGGAACGCTGAATTACTTGGTAAAAGGCGAACCAAATATTGGCCACCGCACCGTTGGTAGGTGTATAACTACCGGAGGCAATAGTGCCGGTAAGTCCACGCTCTAAACCAATCTCGGTATACAAATCCATCTTAGCGTATAACGATGTTGGCTCCGGGCTATTGGTAGTAACACCGATAGCTACAGTACGGGCACCATACGCATTGTATACGCCGGTTAATGCTTGGTTTACTTCATTTGCATTGCTATAAAATGCTTGGCTAGTAATAGTATCCAACGGTTCACGACTTAAATATTTTTTACAGCCCGTAAGTATAAACACAGCGGCAATAGCGGCGATGCTTATATATGAATATATTTTTTTGTTCATATTAATTTGAATTTTAGAATCTACAATTGATACCTACTGTGGCAGTACGCATGATAGGATAAAAAGCACCATTTTGGTTATTGATTTCTGGATCGAAACCAGGCTCATAATTTGAAATAGTGATAGGGTTAACCAAAGTAGCATAAATACGGAACTGCTGAATATTGGCTTTTTGCATCCATAATTTTGGCAGGCTATACCCGATAGAAATACTACGCACCCGCATAAAGGCACCATTGCGTAACCAAAAATCGCTAGCTACATAATTACCATTTCCTTGTGGGAAAAGACGAGGATAACTAGCACCAGGGTTGTTGGGAGTCCAACGACCTAAAGCCGACTCTAAACCAGATGCAATGAAGTTACCACCGTTAAATGGTTCTACACCCACACCGCTGATATAGTTATCACGCTTAGCTACACCAAATATGAAAACGTTGATATCAAAATTCTTGTAAGCAGCCGTAAGGTTTAAACTATACTCATATCTTGGGAAATTATTTCCGCTTAGTCTTCTATCCAAAGCATTGATGGTATCGTTACCATCTCTATCCACATACTTAACATCGCCAGCACCCGTAGTGATTGGGCGACCAGGATTGAAAGGACGGTTAAAGTTTTCACCTGTTTGGTAAAGGCCATTGGTAGTTAACAAATTATAGGTGTTGATAGCATAACCCGCTTTTACAAGCATGTTACCATTAGCAAGTTCGGCACCACCAATATCTAAAACTTTGTTCCTTACATCGCTCAAGTTAGCGGTAACGCTATAGGTAAAATTCTTACCTACCTTATCGCTATAAGTAGTGGTAAATTCAAAACCTTTGTTTACCATACTACCAATATTTACTAGGGCATTACCTGTAAATCCAGCAAACAATGGTAAAGGACGAGCAAAAATGATATCGCTGACTTTTTTCTCATAGTAGTCGAAACCTACCGTTAGTCGGTTTTTCAAAAACGCTAACTCAATACCCACATCGGTTTGGGTACTACGCTCCCAACTAAGGTTGGGGTTAAATGCAGTAGTGAGTGAGAAACCACGTGTTAAAACACCATTGAAATAATACGCTGTACCACTATTTAAACCAGCAGCAAACGGATACTGAGGGCCCACTTCCTGGTTACCCAAAGTACCACGGCTAAAGCGTAATTTACCATAGTTTAACCATGAAATATTTTTAGCAAACTCTTCCTTAGTAAATATCCAGCCGGCAGATACCGCTGGGAATAAACCCCACTGAATATTGTTTACTTGGCTAAAGCGAGAAGTACCATCGTATCGGCCAGTAACTTCTAATAAGTATTTGCCTGCATAATCATAATTAATACGTGCAAATGCACCTGCAACAGCATTATCCAAAGCTCCACCGCTTACGGTAGGTGCTTGGGCACCTGTGGCCAAATTCAAATAAGGCCTGCTTGGAAACTGCAACCCGAAACGAGTTGCCGATACACTTTGTGAAAACGCATCGTTGGCTTGGAAACCTACTTGTGCTTTAAAATTGTGCTTTCCAGCAAAAGTGGTATTATAATTGGCTGCTGCATAGTACTGATTAAAGTTTGTACGAGAGTTAGTGTAGTTTAAAGAACTATCGCCAATTACGTTCTGGAAAATAAAGGTACCAGTAGCGGGGTTTGGCTGAAACCAGTTATAGGTAGTATTGGCTTCATAACTCTGTGTAAAACTGCTACGATTGTTGTACGCTAAATCCACTGTTAAGTTTTTCAAGATGTCAATCTTCAAAGCAAAACGAGCGGAGAAAGTAGGCGTTTCTGCACGGAAGATTCCTGAATTTTCCGCCATGGCTATCGGGTTAAATGCATTGGTTTGTCCTGCATCGCCATAAATACCCGGAGCATACTTACCACCTACGTTTCTTGGCATAGCAATAGCCCTACGAATGATTTCTGTGGGTGCCATACCAGCGGGTGTCATATTGCTAGACTTGGTATAAAATAAATCAGCAGAAAACTTAATACGTTTGTTCAACTGAATATCACCGTTCATACGCAAATCCCACTTCTTAAACTGATTGTTTACTATTAAACCCTGCTGATTTAAATAAGTACCGCTTACTAGGAAGCTAGCTTTATCGCTACCACCACTAGCAATCAAGTTATGGTTTTGCAAGATGCCATTGTTCTGAAACACATCACCTACCCAATCTGTATTAAAAATATTGAAGTTATCGGCTGGTGTAGTACGATACAAATCAATCAAACTTTGCGGAAACAAGGGAACTTGACCAGCATTGGTTTGACTTTCATTTTGTAACAACATGTTATCAATAGCCGATAATGTTTTCGGCATATTAGTAGGTGTTTGCTGACTTACAAAGCTGTTTACACTTAAAGATGTTTTGCCGTTTTGGCCACGCTTGGTTTTTACCAAAATTACACCGTTGGTACCACGTACACCGTACACCGCAGCGGCTGAAGCATCTTTTAGTACAGAAATGCTTTCAATAATATTAGGGTCTACATCGTTCAAGCTGGCACCTTCTACTCCATCTACTACTATCAAAGGTGAAGAACTACCATTGATAGAACCCAAACCACGTATAGTGATAGCACCACCATCGGCACCTGGCTGTCCACTACTCTGCTGTACAGTAACACCAGGAGCCAAGCCTTGCAATGCCATACTAGCTTGCGTTACGGGCCTTTGTGTAAGTACATCGCCTTTAATGGTGGTAACAGCGCCGGTAATGTTCGACTTTTTTTGGCGCCCATAACCTACTACTACTACATCGGTTAAATTTTCCGATGTTACGGCTAAAGTAACATCCACTGTAGCACCTGTAACTTTAAGTTCCTTGGTAGCGTAGCCCGTGCTGGAAAATACCAAAGTAGCTCCATTAGGAGCGGTAATAGCATAGGTACCATTAGCTAACGAGGTAGTACCACGGGAACTACCTTTTACCTGGATGGATACGCCCTCTACCGGATTGTTGTTTGCATCGGTTACTTTACCCGTTACACGAGACTGTGCCCATGTAACCAATGAAGTAAACACCAGCAACAGAAAAAGAGTACAATGTTTCATGTGCATGTTTGTTTTTGTAAACGAATCGTTATTGTTTAAAATTTCCATATATATCTATATCAAAATACGTGAAGGGGTCGATGGTTTTTGTCAATACCAAAGCAAGTTCGGCTCGAGTGATTGGCCTGTTCGCATTATAGTTAGGTAAGCCCCATTGTTTCCAATTGTTAGCTATGAGCGTATTATTTGCCTCCGCATTTCTCCATGCCTCTTGTTGTTTGCTATTCAGCTGTTGAATTAATACACCCACACTACCTATACGCAGTTCCTTTTCAGCAAAAAGATTAGCCGCTACTGCTACCGGCAAATTTTGTATCAGCGTATCTACTGATACTAAGGCATTGGGATAAAACCAAGTTTGATTGGCCCAAGCATGTGGCACACCCGTACCTTTTAGTATACCTGTAGCACCTATTTTTTGAATAGCCTCGTATTGGGCATGGTGTATGCCAGCATCTATATAAGGTAGTAGCAAACAACTATCTTTTAACAATTGCTGCTGCACCGCCCTTACCTGCACGTGCCTTGGCTGCTTTTTTTGCTGTACACTTAGTGCTGCCACCGTACCCACGGCTTGCCCTGTAATTAATACTACAGGCTGTAAACGAGTGGTGCCATTCGCGGCATTGGTAACACTTATATTTTTATCGCAAAAAACTAACCCATCTACTTGTGTAGGTATCAAGCTACCCAAGGGAATATTGTAAGAAGGCACTTGTGGAAAGTACAAAGGCCCTAAAGGTGGTTGCTTTTTCATGTGGTGATGATCGATAGGATAATCCCCCACGCTGATACCAGTTCTATACCAATTTTTTGAAAAAGGCTTGGCTATTTCATTAATGGAAAACCTAACCAAACCATTGCCCCGTCTACCTTCGCGGTAATAAGGCACCAAGGCTAACTTATCTGCCGTAGGGAATTCATCATCAGCCAATCCTAAGTTTTTAAAACCCAATTGCTGCTGAATAAAATACACAAAACGAAGTGTGGTTTGCTTGGCTTCTTGCAATACGCTATCTCGCTTGCTTCTTGGCACATCCAAAATAGCCAAGTACGTATCGTTACCATAGCCCGGCCAGTTAATCATGTATTTACCGTTGGGTAGTTTACCATAATCCAGCATCTTTTGTGCGTCTACTGTTGGCTTTTTCCGAGCTGTATTGTAATAGTAGTTGGTACAACTCGCATCAAACTCTGTAGGGGTATAATTGGCAGGCTTGGGCAGTAGGTGGAAGGTATCGGTGTAGGTTTTCAAAATTGCCACATAGGTAAGATCTTGCACTACAGGATTGGCCTTTTTAATACCCACCTTTTCGCCTGTAACTTCATCGGCTTCCAAACCCAGGCTAAACGGTGCTTTGGCCATCGCCAATACATCGCCTAAGTCGGTTCCGTCTATGGTTACCGCCGCTTGAATATTGGTGAGCTCCTGCGTTGTGGTATTTTTTACCTGCACACCGGTTACTTGTTTCCCTTTTCTAAATACTTGGGTTATTTGGTGGTTATACAGTATGGTTAAATTAGGCAACGCTTTTGCCATAGCCTTAAAAATACTGTCGGCTACACGAGGTTCAAATTGGGTATTGCTTACCCAGCCAGTGAATACTTTTTGTGGCCCGCCATAATAGGCATAAATGGCATTTCTAAATTCGTTCCAAATACCGCTAGCCAATTTATGGTTTCCATCGGTAGCTGTTACACCCGCAGCAGAAATCATACCGCCGAGCCAAGTTGTTTCTTCCACCAAAACGGTAGGAACGCCCATGCGTGCACTCTGCAAAGCAGCCGCTGTGCCACCTGTTCCCGCACCCACTACTACTACCTGTGTTTGCAAGCGTTTTTGGGCAAGCAATGCCTGTGTAGCGACTAAAAAAACTATTACTAGCCGAATTTTCATTTATACCGTTTCTAGGGTTTTCCAAACTTGATACATGGCACGTGGCATGTGGAAACAGCCTTTCCATTTACCGCCTTTTAACGGCAATAAAACTTCGCCTTGCCTATTGAGGTAGCCAAACCATTCGCCATAGGCATCATCCTTAAAATGTTTCCAAGTGTAGTTGTGCACTTTATGAAACCACTCGGCACAGGTACTACTACCCGTAAGTTTGTAAGCTTTAGCTAAGGCCACCAAGGTTTCTACGTGTACCCACCATAATTTTTGATCCCATTCCAGCTGCTGCGGTGGGTGGCCCAGCACATCCATAAAATAAAATATTCCTCCGTACTCCTTATCCCAAGCATGCTCCAGCGTATGTAGCATTATGGCAATAGCCTTATCTATCAAAGGCTTATCGTTGGTACGTACTGCTATATCCATAATAAACCACATGGCTTCTATAGCATGACCAGGATTCAATAATCGGCCTTCATAGCTATTACTAAAACTGCCATCGGCATGTACGTTTTCTAAAATCAAACCAGTTTCTTGGTGGTAAAAAACATTCATTACATCGTTCACTACTTGTGGAATCAAGGCATCTACCTGATGGCTACCAATAATATGTTCTAGCTCCAAGGCTAGGTTACACAGTATCATAGGTAGGGAAAAATTCTTTAACGGCCGTGTACCAAGAAATGCCTTGCTGTAACTTCCTTTCCAATTGTGCTGCCTAGCTAAAATATTTTCAAATGTTTTAGTGGCAATTTCTTGGTACGCCGGGTTGGGTATAGCCTTACTTAAACTGGCAAAAGCCATTGTAGCAAAACAATCACTAAAAATATTATAGGGTTGCACCAGTGGCTTACCTTCTGCCGTAAGTGAAAAATACCAATTGCCCTGGGCATCTCGCCCATGCTTTTCCATAAATTTTGCTCCGTGTAAAGCCAATTCTAACCACTCTGGTTTTTGCTGTACATGGTTATACATAAAGCTAAAAGCCCACACCTGCCTGCCTTGTAGCCACATAAATTTATCGGTATCGTACACGGCACCTTCCCGGGTTAAACAAGTGAAAAAACCGCCATTTTCCTCGTCTTTACTGTGGTTTAGCCAAAAAGGCAAAATGTTATTGGTAAGTTCGTTTTTGTATAATTGGGCATAAGATTGCCAAGAGTGTACACCAGTAGAAGTGGTGGCGGGAGCCATGGTTTCAGACATAAAACAATCGTTAATAAAAGTCTAAAATAAAATTATTTAACATACTAGCCCAATCTTTTTAAAAAAATTTTATAACAATGGCTTAATAAATGCCATTAATTAAAAACTAAATCCATCGTTTTATTAGTTATTTTACCCCATGCAAGCAGTTAAAGCACTTCAAGAAATTTATTCTTCCGATGCACTAGCCGGTGCAGTGGCCTCGAAAAATAGGGCTATCAAAAAAACCATCATCACACAGTTGGATGCCTATGGAAATATTACGATAGCTGATTTGGCGACCGATTTAAACGTAAGCACACCTAAAATAACCAGCCTCATTAATGAGCTGATACAGGACAATATTTTGCAGGACAATGGAAAGCTAAACAGCACCGGTGGCCGCAGAGCCAATAGTTACGGACTGGTAGCCAATGCTTGCTTTTTTTTAGGAGTGGATGTAAAGAAATATTACGTAAACATAGGTTTGCTCGACTTTAGTAAGAACTTGGTGGAACTCAAGGAAAAAATACCCTATACATTAGCCAACACACCAGAAGCACTTAACCAATTGATTGATATTATAGCCGGTTTTATAAGCGACCTTAACATCAATGCCGATACTATTATAGGCATAGGCGTCAACTTATCCGGCCGTATAAATAATAATAGCGGTTATAGTTATAGCTTTTTTCATTTTCATGAGGAACCACTTTCCACTACTTTAGAAAAAGCTGTAGGTATACCTACATTTATTGAAAACGATTCCCGTAGCATGGCCTACGGCGAGTTTTGTAACGGCGTAGTAAGCACCGAAAAAAATGTGCTGTTTGTAAACCTTGATCACGGCACGGGGATGGGTATTTTGATTGACGGACAAGTATACTATGGCAAAAGTGGCTTTAGTGGCGAGTTTGGGCATATACCCTTTTACACCAATGAAATTATTTGTAGTTGCGGTAAAAAAGGCTGCCTAGAAACCGAAGTATCCGGCAATGCACTGCTTAGGCGTTTTAAAGAAAAAATTGCAGCCGGCAGTGTATGTAACCATGTACCGGCCACTGCTAATATGGATGATTTACGCATAGAAACCCTGATAGAAGCAGCCAAAAACGAAGACCCGCTACTCGTAGAAATACTTACCGAAATGGGCGAAAAATTGGGCAAAGCCTTAGCCGTATTAATTAATTTATTCAATCCAGAATTGGTAATTATCGGCGGTATGCTTTCTGAAACAGGCGATTTTTTGCGTTTACCTGCCCGTACGGCTTTGAATAAATATTCTTTGAATTTGGTTAACAACGATACGCAGTTTAAACTTTCCAAACTAGGCGAACTAGCCGGTGTATACGGAGCTTGCTTGATAGCAAGGAATAAAGTGATGGATTTATAACGCTTTACAAACAAAAATATAACTAGCAGGTAAGTTGGTTTCTGGGTGTAGTGGCTCCAGCACCTGCACTAGCTGAAAACCGGAAGAAACCAATAAACTTACCCAGCTTTCCAACGTACGAAAATACCATTGGTAGGGTTGGGTAAAGTGACCAGGAAGTCCGTCCCAGCTACCGCTACGCCACCCCGTTTTGTAAGGCTGTGAGCCATTGGCCATAGTACTATGTAGCGTTTGTATAAACAACCATTTATTACCCGTTAATTGTTTCGCTAACGCTGGCAATAGTAGCTGTGTATGTTCCTCATCTATCAAACAAAAATTACATACAGCGGCCTCTGCTGGGCTTGGCAAACCCTGCGTAGCCAAAGCCTGATAGTCGGCCACATAATACGGAATACCGGGCGCCAACTCTTTTGCTGTTGCTATCAGTTGTGGTATGGCATCTACGCCATAAACTGGGTATTGTAAACCATGTAGTGCTCTTGAAAGCCAGCCTTCGCCACACCCCACATCTACAATAGTTCCGCTGGTAGCATACTGCTGTATGGCCGATACTATGGCGGCATTGGTAACCAATTTTCTACTGGCAATAGCATTGGTAGCTATTACTTGGCTCCATTCTGCAGCATTGGCATGCCAGCTATCTAATACCGCCTGGCTATGCATGTGTGGTATGTAGTAAATGTTCTATACCACCCTCCAAATTTATCAGCTGTAAGGAGTCATTTTTTTGTAATAGTCGTTGTATAGCAATAACGCTGCGTATACCTTTTTTACAATATAAAACAATGGGAACGTTAGTAGGAAGTGTATGGGCAACACCTACTACTTCCTGCAAGGGAATATTTTGGCCACCGATGTTGAAATGTTGATGCTCAAATTCCTCTCGAACATCTATCAGCATATAGTGTGGATTTTGCTCAGCAAAAGCCGACAAATCGGTATAACTAATTTGTTGCATATTACATAAACTCACTGTCGGAAAATATACGTTTCATATTCAGCTTTACAGGGCTAGATAAGATCAACGGAAACTTCTCTACCGTTACGGAACTTGGGTCTAATCCAAAACCACGTTCCTCACTTAACGATATTTCTTTTAACCAGAAATACAAACGCATCACTACTTTTTCAAAAAAGGGCAAAGCGTTTTCATTACTTAAATATTTTTCTAATACCACAAACTGAAAATCGCCTACAATATTGTTTCGTTCTAAACTTTCAAAACGGCTGGTAATATTCACTTCTCGGTTTTTAACCAAATCTTCCACCACCTTCTTGAACATAATATGTATCTTCTGTTCTACCCTAAAACCTAGGCGGAATTCTACTTTGATGATATCGTTAGGAATGATGTGGTGAACAATGTATTCGCAGGTGTACGGGTCATCCAATACATCTACATGTATAAACCAATAAATATCGGCACGCTTTGGCTTTTTATTTAATATGGAATAGATGATTTTATGTTCTACTTCGCTCAAAATATTGGCACTAGTCATGTACACCAAATGCGTTGCGTATTTCGGTACACTTCGGTCGTTACTCAATTCCTGAATCATCGGAATATAGTCGGCCAATTTTACAAATTCCATGTACCGTTTCTTAATTTTTCTACTAGTAAACCAAACGTACATGATGCCAAATAAACCGCCACCTACTATTAAGGTTACATAACCACCGTGCGGAAATTTTTCCAAATTGGCAATTAGGAATGAAATTTCAATACTTAAATACACCAACAAATACAAGTAAATAAATACGGGCTTTACCCTTTTGGTTACCAAATAGTTGGCAAATAAAATGGACGTACTAATCATACACATGGTGATGGCCAAGCCATAAGCGGCCTCCATATTGCTTGATTTTTGGAAGTACAATGTAATACCCACACAGCCGGCATACAATAGCAAAGCAATACCCGGAATATACAATTGCCCCTTTGCTTCCGATGGATAATTGATTTTTATTTTAGGCCAAAGGTTGAGCCTAGTAGCCTCAGATATCAACGTGAAACTACCCGATATCAATGCCTGGCTTGCAATAATAGCAGCCGCTGTAGCAATAATTACCCCAAATAATTTAAACCACTGTGGCATGATACCGTAAAACGGGCTCATGGTACGTATCATATCCTCGGTGATATGCATCCCTTCAAAATTGGCAATCAGCCAAGCACCTTGCCCAAGGTAATTTAGTATCAAACATATTTTTACAAAAATCCAGCTGATGCGTATGTTTTGCTTACCCGCATGCCCCAAATCGGAGTACAAAGCCTCTGCCCCTGTGGTACATAAAAATATGGCTCCCAAAAGCCAGAAACCTTCCGGATAGGTAATGAGTAATTTGATACCGTAGTATGGACTAAAAGCTTTGAAAATGGGAAGAAAATCGCCTAAATGCAGGCATCCCATAATAGCAATCATTACAAACCAAACAAACATAATGGGGCCAAAGGCTTTACCAATATAGTCGGTTCCCAACTGCTGTACAATAAATAAAATTGTTAAAATACCTATTACAATACCCACAATAGTAGGTGTAGTAATATTTGCCAAAGAAGGAATTTGGCGTAACCCTTCCACCGCTGAGGTAACCGATACAGGCGGCGTAATAATACCATCGGCCAGTAAAGCTGCACCACCTATCATGGCAGGCATTACCAGCCAGCCACGCCTACGTTTTACCAAGGCGTACAAGCTAAAAATACCGCCCTCGCCTTTGTTATCGGCCTGTAGGGTAAGTATTACGTACTTAACAGTGGTTTGTAATGTGAGGGTCCAAATAATACAACTAAGTACCCCAATAATTAATTCTTGTGTAACGGAACGACCAATGATAGCGGCGTTTAAAGTGTATAGGGGCGATGTACCTATATCGCCATAAATAATGCCCAATGCCACTAATAATCCGGCTGACGATAGCTTGCTTATATGCTTTCCCACGGTAAAATGTTAAGGAAACTTGAAATGATTGAACAAATGTAGTGGTAAAAGCATTTGGTTAAATACAAGTTTAATTTTTGCAAATTGTAGCGTTCCATTCCGTCAAACTTTTACCTTAGTAATATGAGCAACGTAAAAAAGTATTTTTCACTAGCCGTTTTTGTAACTGCCTTGGTAGTAATGGTGGCCCAAAGCCATGGCCAAGCCACCCGAATAACGTATTCTGAACCTGCGGCCGACGATGCCCGTAACCCCAAATTTGAAATTGTAGGTAGGGTAGGTGGAAACTACCTAGTATACCGTACGCCAAGAGATAATCAACACCAAATAGTGGCATACGATAACAATATGAAAACGGTAGCCACCGCCGATTTGGATGATGTAATGCCTGCAAAAATTTTGTACACCAATGTATTTGCCTACCGCGATTTTTTTTACTTAGTGTACCAATACCAACAGCGAAACACGGTGATATGTGCCCGGATTACGCTAGATGGTAAAGGCAATATCATTGCACCACCCGCCACGCTAGATACTACTATTATTAATGGAAGTGCCAACAGTAAAGTGTATGAAGTGCAGCAGAGTGAAGACAAGAATAAATTTGCCGTGATAAAAATCACCAAACGCAAACGAGTACAGTTTAACCTAAAGGCCAAAATTTTTGATCGCAATTTTCAAACATTACATATTGCGGAAGTAAGCATTCCGAATATTACAGAACAGGATATGCTGAACGAACTTTGTGTAGATAATGCAGGCAACCTGTTTTTAACCAAAGTAACTACCAACAACCAAAAGGA
>RDXK01000169.1 GCA_004292605.1 Bacteroidota bacterium | reverse complement strand
GTATTATTTTTAGCAGCTACCAACGATACGGCTAGTTTATTTGCAATGAGTGCAGATATTGCTTTGGGCCAAAACGGTGTAAGTAATTTTGCTAATTATGGTGGTATACCCATTTTAGCAAGCACGGGTACTACTAGCCGGTGGACCTACACGTTTAACCTTTCACGCTATGTACAAGGTGTGGTTACAAGAAAAGACCCTACTTACGATCTTCGTTTGATAGCACCTTACAATCAATTCATTAGTTTTGATAGTAAAGGAAGTTTTTTTGTGCGTATTTCAAGTGCTCCTATTAACAATGCAGGTATTGGCCGTGTTAAATTAGCCGGTGGAAATCACCCTACATCGCCCATGCGTTTACGAATAATTTATTCTAAATTGTAACCCCTTATCATCGTATATACATAAAACAACAATAATCCATTTTTATGCCGTATTTATTTACATCTGAAAGTGTTTCTGAAGGGCATCCTGATAAGGTAGCCGACCAGATTTCTGATGCACTTATCGACAACTTTTTGGCCTTTGATGCAAATAGTAAAGTAGCCTGCGAAACCCTAGTAACTACAGGCCAAGTAATATTGGCTGGTGAAGTAAAAAGCAAAAGCTATCTCGATTTACAAAAAATAGTTCGTGGTGTTATAGAACGTATTGGCTATACCAAAAGCGAGTATATGTTCGATGCTAATTCCTGCGGTATACTAAGTGCCATACACGAGCAAAGTGGCGATATCAACCAAGGTGTAGAACGCAAAAAGAAAGAAGACCAAGGTGCTGGCGACCAAGGTATGATGTTTGGTTATGCTACCGATGAAACCGAGGATTATATGCCTTTGGCGCTAGATTTATCGCACAAATTATTGATAGAATTAGCGGCTTTACGTAGAGAGAATAAGCAAATTAAGTACCTACGTCCGGATGCAAAAAGCCAAGTAACTTTAGAATACGATGATAACAACCGCCCGGTGCGTATTGATGCCATCGTAATATCGACACAGCATGATGCTTTTGATACCGACGATAAAAAAATGTTGGCCAAAATAGAAAAGGACATTGTAAGCATATTAATCCCTCGTGTAAAAGCGAAGTACAAAAAATATGCTAGCTTGTTTAACGATAAAATCAAATACCATATTAACCCTACTGGTAAGTTTGTAATTGGGGGCCCACATGGCGATACGGGTTTAACGGGGCGTAAAATTATTGTAGATACCTATGGTGGTAAAGGTGCCCACGGTGGTGGAGCTTTTTCTGGTAAGGACCCAAGTAAAGTAGATAGAAGTGCTGCCTACGCTACCCGCCATATTGCAAAAAACTTAGTAGCTGCTGGTATATGTTCTGAGGTATTGGTGCAGGTTTCTTACGCCATTGGTGTAAAAGACCCTATGGGTATTTATATTAATACCTATGGCACTGCCAAAGTAAAACAAAGCGATGGTGAAATAGCTAAATTGGTGAGTAAGATTTTTGATATGACTCCTTACGGAATTGAAACCCGTTTGAAGCTTAGAAACCCTATTTACAGCGAAACTGCTGCGTACGGGCACATGGGTAGAAAGAACGAAGTGGTTACTAAAAAATTCACCGCTTATGATGGTAAAATAGTATCTAAAAAAGTAGAGTTATTTACATGGGAGAAATTAGACTATGTAAGCAAGTTAAAAACAGCTTTTAAAGTAAAATAAAAGCTATTGATACAATAGTAAAGCCGCTGTACGTAAAAGTGCAGCGGCTTTTTTTTCGTCCTTGCGAGCAAAGCGAAGCAATCCAGCAAACGATGAGCCTATGAAAACAGAAACAACATCATCCTTACTGGATGGCTTCGGGTAAACCCTCGCCATGACGTAACTATAGCACCGTCATTGGCGGCAAAGCGAAGCAATCCAGCAAACGATGAGCCTATCAAAACTGAAACAACATCATCCTTATTGGATGGCGTCGGGTAAAGCGTCGCCATGACGTAACGATAGCACCGTCATTGGCAGCAAAGCGAAGCAATCCAGCAAACGATGAGCCGATGAAAACGGAAACAACATCATCGTTATTGGATGGCTTCGGGTAAAGCGTCGCCATGACGTAACGATAGCACCGTCATTGGCAGCAAAGCGAAGCAATCCACCAAACGATGAGCCTATGAAAACGAAAACAACATCACACTCACTGGATGGCTTTGGGTAAACCCCCGCCATGGCGTAACGATAACACCGTCATTGGCAGCAAAGCGAAGCAATCCAGCAAACGATGAGCCTATGAAAACAGAAACAACATCATCCTTACTGGATGGCTTCAGGGTAAACCCTCGCCATGACGTATAAATTCTTATTTACTCGGGGCGGCTTTCTTAACCGGTTTTTTGAAATTAAACTGATACGCCAAACTTAACCTTACTCCATTAATAGAACCTGACCCTACTGTAGTGCTTTGTGCTACAATTTGGTTATTGGTGGTAATAGTGTGGTTAGTGGCAAACATACCATCCTTATTCAACCATGTGGTGTGAAACTGGTAAAAGTAGCTAGCACGTATTTGCCAAGATGGCGATAATTGATAGCTTACACCAAGCTCTACAGGTATGTATAATTGCGAGGCAGTGGTTAGCCGTGTACTACTGCCCGATACTGCCAATGCTGTACCATTGTTAATAATTTGCGATCTGTATTGGCCCCAATGCCCATCAAAACGATTTGCATTGCTAAAGCCATAAGTTAAACCAGTACTTGCCCAAATATTAAATTTACGGTTGGCTTTTACAGGCTTATGGGTAATATATTTTTCTATAAAGGGTAGAATGTTTACTCGCCCCTCATAGCCTATAAACTCTGAACTGCCAAAATGCATCGATGTTTGCAAGGGTACATTTGGTACCACACTAGGATTGCTGCTGATGAACTCCGTATTTTGTTTACCGCCTACTTTTAAAGTGCCATAACGCAAAGTGCTGCTAAAAATGGCATTATGGTTATAAGTTAGGGCAAAGCTATAATTGGCAGTTTGCATACCACCACGGCCCGGCTGCACTATTAAACTGCCTTGCGTGGTTTGTATAACTTGATCGCCCTGACGCAAACTCGGGTCCTGCACATGGGTACTTGCTTCAATTTGCCAGCGTTTAAACTGAGCGTTACTATGTGTATATGCTAGCAGAAATATCGTTGTCAATATAGTTAATTTTAAATGATTCATTTTTTATGGTATTTTGTTAGTACTCATACAAATTTTACATTTCGAACATCCACGATTGTGTGGGTACTTTATTGAAAAATTCTATTATTGTTTGTGTCACTAGGCTCAATTCTAAAACACGGCGTGAACGTGGTGTTTTTATTTATTTTCAGACGAATTATTACGCTTACCCAACTGCAAATTCATTCCTATGCCAAGCCTAAAACTATGAATTGTGCCGGGCGTTTGGTACCGGCTTGAATACACAGTATTTTGACCTGCCAAATGCCATTGCTCTATAATGACTAAATTTTTATTGCCACCATATTTTTGCGGTAAAATCATGGTGTAGGCAGCGTTGATAAAAAAACGCTTATTTAAGTTGTAAGATGCTGAGGCCTCCAGTGGTATTTGCCATATTAAACCACCGTCGGCACTGGCTGTTTGCCCTAAAAGTGCTTGTTGCCCGTTACTGGTGGTATACCTAAGTATTTCTGCATTTTGATTACTAGTGAAATTATTTCTATTTACCATGGTTAGTCCTAAGCCTGCACCTACATTCAGTGTAAATTTTTCAGGAATAGGGGATGCTTTTTTTTCTTGTTTAGCTAACAGTTTTAAAACGTTTACATGTATAAGGTAGTTTAGCTGATGTGCGGTTGTTTGGTAACTTCTATCCGTTAAACGTCGTCCTTCCAGCGTGTTGCTGTTACCTATGTAGGTTAGGTGTTGGCTGCCGCCAATGGCAATAGTATTGTATCTAAAAGTGTGGGTTAAAATTTTATGAGGTTGTAATTTTATTTGGGCATAAAACCCAAGTTCTGGCTTACTAAATGCATTGGGCCTCACGTGTATATTAGCGGCGTTTGTTGCGTCCCAACTAGCTACGTTTACCCTTGGGGTATTTATTACTGAACCAATTTCTAGTTGGAAAGCTTTGTTCTGTGCAAAAGAACACAATTGTGCTGTAAGGATGCTGATGGTTGCTAGTATGTATTTAAGTCTCATTTTTTTTGTTTTTTATTTTTTAAGAAAGTATAGGAAATACCAAAAGTGAAACCCGATGAATGGTGAGGACCAACGATTTCCTGCCTACCTAATGTTTGGCCATTAAGTTCGAAGGAGTTATAGTGCATAAAAAGCGGATTGCCGAGATTGAATTGTTTTAGTAGAGAGGCTTGTAATGCAAACTTGTTAGTTAATTTAAAGCGAAGTAGTAATTCAGGACTTACAAAGAGGTTGACCTTAGCTCTGTTTTCGTATTCTCGGTCTATTGTTGCAATATCGCCATTAGCACCCACCACTGTGTGTGGATAGAAGAAAGGAAGTGAACTACGTTGTGTTACATAATCCGTTAAGTCAATGGTTCTGAAATTAAATCCACTGAATAGCTGAAAATTTACTGTGAGTCTGGAGATTGTCTTTGTGTCGTCTTTTGTAATTGTATTCAATAGATTAGAAATATTTAACCGTGTACCAAGGCCGAGTTGTAATATCGAAAAGTAATCTGCGTGCCCTTGGTAATGAGTCAAGGGTGGTAATATCTGTTTATTTGTTGGGTCAAAAAACGTTTCAACTCCCATTACATATCTCCCAAGCCTTAAACCCAAAGACATGTTATTGTTAACGTATTTTAATAAATCAGCTCTAACATTGGGTATTTTTGCGCCTGTAGAGTTGTATGTAGCCTGTACATTTTGTTGACCGTAAAAGTTGGTACGATACGTTGTGACAGATAAGAAAGTTGTCGTGATATCTAAAGTCCATGGTTTCTTTTGGCCGACCGAAAGCAAGCATACAACATTGCAAAGTATTGTGAAAAGGAATTTCATTTAGATAATTTGTTAAAAAGCATGGCAAACCTTGGTTTACCATGCTTCAGAGTACAGAATTTAATAATTGAATGAAGCTAAGCCAGCCGGGTATTGAAACATTAACTGATTTGGCCCATTGGCGATAGGGTAACTTGCAGAGCTGGTGTTCGCCCTAACCTCAAATCTTAACCGCATGAGACTTCTACCGCCCGAATAAATATGGTCGGTCCTTATGCTGCCGTTTCTAACGGAAATCGATAAATCTCCTAAATCTGTTTCACCCCTTCCTCTAACATAATACTTTAATGAGTATTGACCATTGTTCCAGTAAACGTCAGCGTTTTGGCGTGGTAACGTAAAAATATGGGAACGCATACTGACAATTCTGGTTCTGAGCAAAAACCTAACACCATAGTTATTATAAATATATCCTAACGCATATATCAAAGAAGGCGGTGTAGGACCACACTCTTCGGTTCTATTGTACAGAATAGGGTTGAAGAGGGGATTTAATCTACTGCAGGCTGGGAATCCGCCAAGATAGAAAGGGCCATTGGGTACCCTCATTCTTCCACTAGCTAAGGGCCACTCAACCACATTGCTACCTCTAGGCGGTGTAATAGGAAAGTTGTTTTCCTCAAAGTATGCTAGGACATCGTCAGCCGCAGTAAAAACAAAAATGTTACGGTTGTTTTCATCTTTGTTTATCAATGCTTGGTACGTGGTGGCATGGTGGCTCTGGTGCATTACCAATACCTTGTCGGTAAAAGGATTGTATTGCACATAATAATCACCAATTTGTACAATTCCATCGGCATTAATAATGCTTACAAATGCTGTGTCTTCTAACAAGTCGGCAATTTTGGCATCAATACTGTCTACGCCCGTATATTGATTCCAACGGGCTGTAGTATTACCGTTTCCAGTACCGTTTTGCTGTAAGTTGGTACTTAAACTGATATACCCCGGATAGTTTTTTACGTACTGTAGTACACTGTTTTGTTGTGTGTTTTGCGTACCACTAATGTAGTTTTCGTACACGGCAAAGTTTTTAAATTTCACTACGCCGTTGTTTACCACTACCTCGTCTCCAGCGGGGGGGGCTACGGACTCTTGGTTCTTGGTGCAGGCGGTTAGGCATGCGGTGTAAAGGGCTAATGCTGCCCAGGTTTTGCTTATTTGCATTTTTTAAAGTTTGTGTTTACATAGTTGATCAGGCTTTGCAAACGTGTTTATAGGTGCACCGCCAAATAAAACGACCGATTCGCCGATATGTTTTGGTGGGGTTGTTAAAAATTTTAAAAAGAAATTCGGTCAAACTATGGTGTATTACGCAAAAGGCGGTACTGATAGGTGGGCCATAGCAACTATTTTTTAATTAGTTGCGTATTAGTAAAACTTACATTTTATTAAACCCCTTCCTGCCAGCTTCTATCGCTTCATTGCTCGCCCTTTTTCATCGTAGTTCCATTGTCGGGTAATATTACCCAGCGTATCGTATTCGGTGTAGGTGCCAAAGTCTTTTTGGGCTTTTCTGTAACTCACTGATGCTACTTGTCCGTTTGGATGATAATAGATGGTTTTTTCCCATTGTTTTCGCGGTTTGTAGATAGATTCATTTTCTAGTACCGGGTTAGTAGTACCTATAGTAAATTTCTTACAGTTGAGTTCCTTACCAGCTCGATTATACACGTAAATATATTGGGTGGTATGTATATCGCGGTGGTAGCTATATCTTATGGTAGAATCTACCGGTATGCCTCTTCTAAATGTTTGTTTACTTTCCACCTTACCATCGGCAAAGTACCAAAATTGTGTACCGTCTAGCTTTCCATAGTGGTAATTAGCGGTGCCTATTAGCCAACCTTTGGGGTGGTAATATTGTACCGTGCCATGTAGTTGGCCATTTTTGTAATGAGCTGTTTGCTCTACTTTACCATCGGGGTAAAAGGTAGTTGCTAGTCCGTTTGTTATGGTCGGTGCGTTGCTTTTTTCGAAGTAAGTATTTAATACATTTATTTCCTGTATGCCGGTTAAATGTTGCCAATCTTTAAGTCCGTCGGCGTCTTTGTACAATTTCGATCTAGTGCAATAGGTAATGGTGGGTTGGTTGGCTATAGATGCTGCAAGCACAATCCATTCTTGGTTAATAGTAGCGCCGAGGTCGCAAGAACCCCATTTATTGAATAGGTAATGACCACCTTGTACTATTATTTCCTTCACTGTGGGGCCTTTGTAATGGGTTATTTCATCTACTATGATTTTGTAAAAATGATCATGGGAGAACTGTTTACTAGTATCGGTTAGGGGTTCTATTGTTTTAATTTTTACTAGGGCTATGTAGTAGGTGTTGGCTATGTCTTTAGGCGATAATTCCGCCTGCCATAGACAGTCGCAAGCCAATAGTGGTAAGGCTGCCACCCAACTGATGAGTACTAAATAAAAGCGTTGTAGGCCTGTGTTTATATGTATATATGTTTTATAAAGCTACTATTTTTATTGCTATAAAAAACCTACCTGTCATCTTGCTAATAGGTATAAAAAAACGCCGCTAACTTTGTACGTTTAGCGGCGTTATGTAATTCTAATTACAATAGGTAATTATACATTAAACCTAAAGTGCATTACATCACCATCTTGCACTATATATTCCTTTCCTTCAATGCGTAGGCGTCCGTTATCGCGGCAAGCAGCTTCGCTGCCATATTTTACATAATCAGTAAATGCTATTACTTCTGCCTTAATAAATCCACGTTCAAAATCGCTATGTATTACCCCAGCGGCTTGTGGTGCTTTCCAGCCGTTTTGTATGGTCCATGCACGTACTTCCTGCACGCCTGCGGTAAAATAAGTTTCTAATTTTAGTAGTTGGTAAGTGTTTCTAATCAGCTTATCTAGGGCGGGTTCTGTCATTTTATACTCATCCATAAACATGGCCTTGTCATCGCCTTCAAGTTCAGCTATTTGTGCTTCAATATTGTTACACATTACTATTACATCTGCACCTTCTTTGGCCACGCCTTCTTGTAATTGCTGGGAATATTTGTTGCCCGTGTGCATGCTAGCCTCATCTACATTGGCTACATACAAAACGGGTTTATCGGTCAGTAAAAATAAATCGGCCAAGGCTATTTTTTCTTCCTTGCTCAGTGCTAAACCACGTATGTTTTTACCTTGTTCTAAATGGTTTTTGGCAGCTACTAAAACTTCTAATTCTGCCTTAGCCTTAGGATCGGTTTTCGCCATTTTTTCCGTTTTGGCTAATTTCTTTTCTACACTTTCTAAATCTTTTAGCTGTAGTTCGGTGTCTATAATATTCTTATCGCCTACGGGGTTTATAGCACCCTCATCTCGTAGTATATTTTCATCCTCAAAACATCTTATTACATGTATTATAGCATCTACTTCTCTTATATTTCCTAGAAATTTATTGCCTAGTCCTTCACCCTTACTAGCCCCACGTACCAAGCCAGCAATATCTACAATCTCTAACTGTGTAGGAATGATTTTTAACGGATTTACCAGTTCTGCCAGTTTGGTTAATCTTGTATCGGGCACATCTACCAAACCCACATTGGGTTCTATAGTGCAAAACCTATAGTTACTTGCTTGTGCTTTAGCACTAATACTTACCGCGTTAAACAAGGTACTTTTACCTACATTGGGTAAGCCTACTATACCAGCTTGTAAAGCCATGAAAATGAATTATAATGTTTATAAATTGGCTGCGAAATTACTGTTAGTATTACAGTTTATACCGATTATGGCAATGTTTTTGGCTAAATAATACAGAAGGAACCGCTGCTAGCTTTAGTTTTGCACCCCAAATTAAGCAAGTATGATGAAGGTAATGAAGTTTGGGGGCACTAGTGTAGGTAAGCCAGAGCGTATGCAGCAAGTAGCCGAGCTTATAACCGCCACTAAGCAGCCTAAATTGGTGGTTTTGAGTGCCCTTAGTGGTACTACCAACACGCTAGTGAATATTAGCCATGCCTTAGCACATGCACAAAAGCAGGAAGCTGCTCAAATTATTACTAATTTATATACACATTATTGCCAGTTTATACAGGAGTTGTTACCCGAGCCAGTGTACCAGGAAATGGGTAAAAAAATAGTGGATGAGCATTTTGATTTTTTACAAATCATACTACGTATATCTTTTAGCGAGGCACTGAATAAAGATATTTTAGCCCAAGGCGAGCTTTTAAGCACCAAGTTATTTTCGGTGTATTTACAAAGCCGCTCTATTACCCACCAGTTATTGCCCGCTTTGGAGTTTATGGTGATAGATGCCAATGAGGAGCCCGATTTAGCGGGTATTAGAAGTCGCCTATTGCCCATATTAGCCGGCCACCCCGATTGCCCCATTTTTATTACGCAAGGCTATATTTGCCGCAATGTTAGGGGCGAGGTAGATAACCTAAAACGTGGTGGAAGCGATTACACGGCCAGCTTAGTAGCCGCTGCGGTAAATGCGGAAGTTTGTGAAATTTGGACCGATATTGACGGTATGCACAATAACGACCCACGCATTGTAAATAAAACACGTGCCATAGAGTTTTTAAGCTTTGAAGAGGCAGCCGAGTTGGCTTATTTTGGAGCAAAAATTTTACATCCTACCTGTATTTGGCCTACCCAGCAAGAAAATGTACCCGTAAAATTATTGAACACCATGCAGCCCGAAGCCAAAGGCACTACCATAGTGGCAGCGGTGGAGGAGAGCGGGCCCAAGGCAGTGGCCGCAAAAGATGGTATTTATGCTATTAAAATTAAGAGCTCACGTATGCTATTAGCCTACGGGTTTTTACGCAAGGTTTTCGAGGTGTTTGAGAAATACAAAACCTCAATTGACATGATTACTACCAGTGAAGTGGCGGTAAGTGTAACCATAGATAATACCGCTCATTTAGATGCGATAGTAAAAGAGTTAACGCCGTTTGGCCAGGTAGAAGTGATGGATCAGCAATCTATCATCGCCATTGTGGGGAATCAGCTAGCTACTACGCCTAATATTTTAAGCACCATTTTACAAGGCTTACAGCCCTTACCAGTAACCATGGTCAGTTTTGGCGGCAGTGAACATAATGTAAGTTTGCTATTGCCTACACAGTATAGAACACAGGCTTTGCAGCTACTGAATACCCATGTTTTTGGATTGTAGATAGTATAATTATTGCGGCTTAATATCCAGCACTCTTAGCTGTAAGCTTTTGGTGCCGTTGAATTCATTTTGCTGAAGGTGGGCCACCATTTGAAAGGGTTGCCCACTTTCTATTATAGGAAATTTGTGTGCCAAGCCAAACCCAATTCCGGTGATGCTGTAATTATTCTGCACAATATCAAACCGAATATGTTGTTCCTTCACTATTCTAGATTTGCCAAAATCTTGTACATTTTGTAGTAGAAAAGTAGGGTTCATATTGTCGGGCCCAAAGGGTTCAAACTGCTGAAGAATAGGGAAGAAGTTCGAGGTTAATTCATGTAAGCTGAGCGGACTATCTATTAAAATTTCCGGTTGTAAACTATTAGGCTGTATTTGCTCCGCCACGGCATTTTCAAACGCTTGTTTAAAAGCGTCTAACTGGTGGGGGTGTAGCGTTACGCCAGCTGCGGCGTAGTGGCCACCATAAGTAATTAGGTGTGGTGCACAAGCATGTATGGCATCGTGTAAATTAAATCCTATAACGCTTCTGGCGCTACCTGCCAATACTTCGCCACTTTGGGTAAGTACCACGGTGGGTTTATAATAATTTTCCACTAGGCGAGAGGCTACTATACCTACCACCCCTTTGTGCCAATGCGGCTGGTATACTACAATAGATTTTTTGGTATGCAAATTTTCTTGCTCTGCCAGCATTTCCAGCGCTTCCGTGGTGATGGCGGCATCTTCAATTTTTCTATTGTTATTATCGGTTTGCAGCAGCTTGGCCATTTCCACCGCAGCAGAAAAATCGGTTTGAATAAATAGTTCTACAGCCTTGCTTGCATCATCCATTCTACCAGCGGCATTAATCCGTGGTGCTACTAAAAAAACAATATCGGTAAGTGTTACGGTGGCCTTGTACTGAGCCAATTCTAGCAAGGCTTTTATAGCGGGTGGTGGCTGTGTATTTATTTGTTGTATACCTAGGCTAGCCAATACACGGTTTTCATCTATTACAGGCACTATATCGGCACCAATGGCAGTGGCTACTAGCGGTAAAAATTGTAAATAGGTTTGCGGTGGTAACGATAATGTTTGGGCTACAGCTTGCATTAATTTAAACCCAACGCCACAGCCACATAAATGCTTAAATGGGTAGGTGCAATCGGCTTGTTTGGGGTTCAATAAGGCAATGGCATCGGGTAACTCATCGTCGGGTAAATGATGGTCGCAAATAATAAAATCGATGCCTAAACTTTTTGCATAGTTAACTAGGGCTACGCTTTTTGTACCACAATCTAGTGCTATTATTAAACTACAATTCTTGGCTTTTGCAAACTCAATACCTTGTTTGCTTACACCATATCCTTCGCGGTAGCGGTGTGGAATGTAATAATACACTTGGTGTAGTACGGTTTGTAAAAACTGGTACATGCTAGCCACGGATGTAGTGCCATCTACATCATAATCGCCAAAAACCAATACGGGTTCTTGGTTTTCCACGGCCTGTTGCAATCGGGTTACAGCTTGGTGCATATCCTTCATTAAAAAAGGGTCGTGCAGGTGGGCTACATCTGGGCGGAAAAACTTTTTGGCGGCTTCAAAAGTTTCTATCCCGCGGGCTGCCAAAATATTACAAATAAGTGGGTTTACACCAAGGGCTTGGTGTAAGGTGGTAGCGTGTGGCGACGGGGGTAAAACTGTCCAGCGTTTTTCAATCATTAATTCTTTCTATCAATCGTAAACAATACCAGTTCCTCCAGTGCCTTCCTAGCGTCATTTTCTGGAAAACTATGTAGTAAATGTAGGGCTTGTTTTTTAAAATTGTGCATGGTTTCTGTGGCATAGGCTACACCACCAAGGCGGTGAGCTTCCTGTACAATCCATTGAATTTCTTCGTTCGATTTGGTGTTCTTTTTCACCGTGTGTAGTAGCTTTTTCTTGTCTACAGTAGACGCATTATTTAAAGCATACAATAGGGGCAGTGTAATTTTTTTCTCTCGTATATCTAAGCCTATCGGTTTTCCTGCCGTATTGTCATCGTAATCAAATAAGTCGTCTCTAATTTGAAACGCCATTCCTACGGCTTCACCAAATTGGTAGAGTAAATTGCATTTCTCGGCATCGGCTATGGTAGTTTGGGCGCCTGCCATACAGCTGGAAGCCAATAAACTCGCCGTTTTGCCACGTATGATGGTAAAATATATTTCCTCATTTAAATTGATGGAGCGAGCCTTTTCTAATTGTAGTAATTCGCCTTCACTCATTTTTTTTACAGCAAGCGATAGGGTTTGTAGGGCACTATAATCGCCATGATCTACCGACAATAAAAGCCCTTTTGATAATAGAAAGTCGCCTACTAGTACAGCTATTTTATTTTTCCAGAGTGCATTGATGCTAAAAATACCTCTGCGTTCCATAGCATTATCTACCACATCGTCGTGTACTAGGGTGGCGGTATGCAAAAGTTCTACCAGCGATGCCGCTCGGAAAGTGGCTTGGTTTATTTCTCCGCCTAGTTTGGCACTAAGCAAAACAAACATGGGACGCATTTTCTTGCCTTTTTGGCGTACCAAGTATTTGAGGATAGTATCTAGTATTCCGCCGTGGCCTTGCAAGTATTGAGCAAAAAATGCTTCAAATTCGGCCAATTCTTTTCGTATGAGTTGCTTTGTAAATTCCATTTTGCGGGTGCAATATACCCACATAAC
>RDXK01000004.1 GCA_004292605.1 Bacteroidota bacterium | reverse complement strand
GGTTTTTGGGCATCAAAATAAATATTGCTTTGTAGGGTAACTACTAGTTTTTGGGCGTAAGATTTTTGCAAGGCGGTAACCGGCAACTGAACCGTGTATTTGGCATGGGCCGGTATATTGGGCTGTAATACTTGCCATACCGTTTTATCTGCCGTAGTACCTACATAATTAAATGCAGGCAAAACAGCATCGTACAAAGTGGGCGAAGGCAACAGTAATTTGGCCCCTGCTACGGCTGCGGTGTTTACTTGGTTGGGTTGCCAAAACGCTGTGTTTTTGGGTGTTTCTATGGATTGGCCGGTGTATTTTACCAAAACCTCTAGGGTAGCTGTATTGCCCTTAAAATCCTGTACTTGTACCGTTACCGTATGTGGTAAAGTATCGTTCAATACTATAGCTCCCGTTTGCGCTGGCATGGAAAAAATGGGCAATTGCATGCCGGGTAATTTTTTAAGTATTTGTACGGGCACATTGGTGTATAAAAATTTTGCATAATCTATGCAGCCATTTACTGCCCTAGCATCGGCATAGTTCATTTTTTGCAAACTAAACTCGTTTAGTGGTTGGCCATCTATCTGCCAATTCACTTTGTAAACCCCAAAATAAAAAGGAGAGTTGCTGGTTTTATCCTCGGTTTGCAAGGCTAAATACAAGCTTGGTTCCGCTACGGTAAGCTGAGCCGTATAGTGGTTTCCTTGCTTTTTTAGAGTAATATTTTGAGCCGTTTGCTGATAAATAGATTGACTATTGCTATACCAAAAAAGTTTTTGAATTACCGGCGCCATAGCATCGGAAATATCTAACCCAAATAGCATTGGATTTATACATTCTTCCGTAAGGGTGTTTCTAATTTCAAAGTGCACATGGGGGCCGCCGCTGCTACCTGTATTGCCACTGTAAGCAATAAAATCGCCTTTATTTATAGGGAAGGCATAGGGTGGTAAAACAATATCCTGTTGCCATTTTTTTCTAGCAAATTGAGTATCTCGCAATGCTTTTTCTAGCTCGGGGTAAAATTTATTTACATGGCCGTACACCGTGGTATAGCCATTGGCATGCTGTATATAAATAGCCCGGCCATAACCATTATTGGCTACGCTAATACGGGTAATATATCCATCGGCGGCTGCCACTACGGGAATATTTTCTCTGCCCTGTGTACGAATATCTAAACCCATGTGAAAATGATTCATACGTACTTCACCAAAGTTTGCGGCCAACTGTACCGGAATGTTTACTGGAAACCTAAAATACTGCTGCGGATACGTTTGTGCCCACAGCCCATTACACCCAAATAATACGGCTACTAAGGTGGTAAGCACAAGGCTACGGGGCTTTAATTTTTTACACATGTACCACAAAATTAACCATACAAACACAGCCCAAACCGTACATTTGCACAATTTGTTTTTTTAGCAAAACTTTTTGATATGCCTTTAGATACTTCCATCCGCTCGGTTTTAATCATTGGTTCGGGCCCTATTGTTATTGGTCAGGCTTGCGAATTTGATTACTCTGGCACACAAGCAGCCCGTAGTATACGAGAAGAAGGTGTAAAAGTGATATTGATTAATAGCAATCCTGCTACTATAATGACTGACCCTATGATGGCTGATAGGGTGTATTTACTGCCCCTAACGCCAGAAAGTATAGAGCAAATATTAGAGGAAAATGATATTGATGCGGT
>RDXK01000168.1 GCA_004292605.1 Bacteroidota bacterium | reverse complement strand
TGCCGTGCTACGGATTCAGCAGTATTACAAGTTTGCTCGGCTATTCAACATTGGGAAACAGCTCTTTGTACTCAATTAGAAAGAGACGTGTTAAAGCATGTATTGGGTGGTTGCTCCACACCCGTTAGTGCACACGCTACTATCTATAAAGGAACTGTGCTGCATTTGGTGGGCAATATTACCGCTCCCGATGGGTCTGTCACTATTACGGTGGAAAGAAGCTTACCAGTGAATATGATAGGCCAAGTTGCCATGGATATTGCGAGTGAATTATTGGAGAAAGGAGGTAAAAAAATATTAGCATGCTAGCAAATACTACCACCGTTTTGTGCACAAAAACGCTGAACCCTCGTACCGTTGAATTTGCTCGGCAAAAGGGCATTGATATTGTTTGTGATGATTGGATTGCCATACAACCCAACACATCAGCGGATTTTTATCAGCAAATGCCATTACTAAATAAGTATCTGGTATTTACTAGTAGTGCAGCAGCACAAGTATACGCTCACTATGTAGCCAATAGTAACCAAATACAGCCAGCAAAATTTGTGTACTGCTTGGCTGGTGATACTATGCAAGTAGTGGGAAGTATCCGAAATTGTAAGGTGGTAGGCACAGCCAAGAACGGAGGTGCGTTGGCCCAAAAAATTATTGATGATAATGCCACCCATGCAGTTAGTTTTCTAGCTAGTAATATTCGCCGTGAAGTTTTGCCTACTATGCTTATAAATGCTGGTATTACCTTACAAGAAATAACGGCCTATGATACGGTACCTACTCCCAAAAATTACAAGGGCAATATGGAGGGCTACATGTTTTTTAGTCCATCAGCAGTGGATTCCTTCTTTTATAGCAATACTATCCCTCAGCAAATTCCATGTTTTTGTATAGGAACCGCTACCGCCAATACGGTTAAGGCTTTGGTAAAGAATGAAATTCAAATAGCACCATTTCCATCGCAGCAAGCCATAGTAGAAACAGTCATCAATTATTTTAAAACTGCATTTATATGTTAGGTCACAACATGCCGTACTCCGTGCCAACCCTCGAAACTAACTTAGAAAATAATTTACTCTTACAGGCTTTGTATGGTCAAGAACTAAGTCGCCCGCCTGTATGGATGATGCGGCAGGCCGGGAGATATTTGCCAGAATACATGGTTCTGCGACGGAAATACGATTTTTTTACTCGCTGCAAAACACCCGAGTTAGTATGTGAAATTACCTTGCAGCCGGTAGATATTATTGGGGTAGATGCAGCTATCTTATTTTCTGATATTTTGGTGGTTCCACAGGCTATGGGTTTAGAAGTTTTGATGGAAGAAAACAAAGGTCCTTTGCTTCCCAATCCTATTCAAACTGCTGCCGATTTTTCTAGAATTGTGGTGCCCGATGTTCATGATAGGTTACACTATGTTATGGATGCTATTAGGGTTACAAAAAAGGCACTTCACTATTCGGTGCCGCTCATTGGCTTTGCGGGAGCACCTTTTACATTACTGTGCTATATGGTGCAAGGTAAAGGCACCAAAACCTTTGATGCAGCCAAAAGTTTCTGCTTTACGCAGCCTTTGTTGGCACATCAATTATTACAGATGATTACTGACACTACTATCCAATACTTGTTAGCACAGGCGGCTGCTGGCGCCGATGTAGTTCAATTATTTGATAGCTGGAGCGGACTGCTTAGCCCAAACGATTTTGAAACTTTTGCACTGCCTTATATACAGCAAATTGTGCAAGCCGTTAAGCCATATTGCCCGATTATAGTATTTGCAAAAGGCAGTTGGTATGCGCTGGAAGATATAGCAAAAACGGGTGCAGCGGTGGCGGTAGATTGGTGTGTACAGCCCACATTTGCAAGGCAGTTAGTAGGTGCTGAAACTACACTGCAAGGCAATTTTGACCCCGCAAAACTATTAATGCATCCCAAGGAAATTCGAACTGAAGTACATAAAATGATCCGTGAATTTGGCGTGCAAAAATACATTGCCAATTTAGGGCATGGTATCACACCCAATGTGCCAGTAGATAACGCTCGAGCTTTTGTAGATGCGGTGAAGGAATTTAGTGAGTAAAGTTTTGAAAGTAGAAAATCTGCAAACGGGTATGCAAATAAAAGAGCATTTCAGAAGCCACTTATTATCGTTGCAAAATACTATTTGTACTGCTTTGGAACAGTGCGATGGTAAGGCAAAATTTAAGGAAGATATTTGGGAAAGGCCTGGCGGTGGCGGTGGTAAAACTAGGGTGATGGCAAATGGTAACGTATTTGAAAAAGCTGGTGTAAACTTTAGCCAAGTGGATGGGGTAGTTACACCTGCTATGAAAACACAATTGCAGCTATCCGGCCATTATTTTTATGCTACGGGAGTATCATTGGTGCTACATCCATCCAATCCGTTTGTGCCAACTGTACACGCCAATTATCGGTATTTTGAATTGTATAACCAGCACCATCAAGTGGTGGATGCATGGTTTGGTGGCGGGGCCGATTTAACACCTTATTATTTGTGGGAAGAAGATGCCCGACATTTTCATGGCGTTTTAAAGAATACCTGTGATGAATTTGACAGTAGTTTTTACCCACTATTTAAAAAAGAATGCGATAGGTATTTTGTAAATAAACACAGGAACAATGAATGCCGTGGCATTGGTGGTATTTTTTTTGATCATTTACGTGGCGATGAAATTCGATCTATTGACTTTTACAGATTATTTACGCAAACCGTAGCTGAAGCATTTTTGCCTGCCTATTTACCTATTGTACATAAGCGACAATTACTCAGCTTTACTAAGGATAATAAATACTGGCAAGAAATAAGACGAGGCCGCTATACCGAATTTAATTTAGTACATGATAGAGGAACCTTGTTTGGACTTAAAACGAATGGACGAACGGAGAGCATTTTAATGAGTTTGCCACCCACCGTTAGGTTCGATTATGCTTATGAGCCAGCGGCTGGCTCACCAGAATACGAATTACAAAAAATATGTGAAATGCCCCGTGATTGGGTATAAATATTAAAAAATATGTACTTGCCTAAACGTTTTAGAACACTTCGTTCCTCTGCCGCTATTCGTGGTTTAGTGGCTGAGCATACTTTGTTAACTACAGATTTTATTGCTCCCGTTTTTGTAGTGGAGGGTACCAAAGTAAGAGAGCCAATTAGTGCAATGCCCGGGTACTATCGCTTTAGTTTAGATACCGTTTTACAAGAAATAGAAGAATTATATACGGTAGGAATTAGGGCTGTATTGTTGTTTGTAAAATGTGCTGATAGTTTAAAGGATAATAAAGGTGCCGAGGCATTAAATAAAGATGGTTTAATGCAGCGTAGTATTAAAACCATCAAAAATGCTTATCCAAACCTTTGTGTAATGACCGACGTTGCGTTAGATCCATTTTCTATATACGGGCACGATGGCATTGTACAAAACGGTGAAATTATCAACGATGCTACTGTAGAAGTATTGGCTGCTATGAGCGTAAGCCATGCTGAGGCGGGTGCAGATTTTGTAGCACCTTCCGACATGATGGATGGTAGGGTGGCGGCTATAAGAAAAGCATTGGAACAAGATGGTTTTACCCAAACCGGCATTATGAGTTATAGTGCAAAATACGCTAGTTGCTTATACGGCCCGTTTAGAAGTGCATTAGATAGTGCACCTGGTTTTGGCGATAAAAAAACCTACCAAATGAATTACGCCAATAGTAAAGAGGCTATGGCGGAAACCCTTACGGATATTGACGAGGGAGCCGATATAGTAATGGTGAAACCCGGATTATGGTATCTGGATGTAGTAAAGGAGCTACGTGAAAAAATACACACTCCCATAAGTGTATACCAAGTAAGTGGGGAGTACACCATGATAAAAGCAGCAGCAACAAATGGATGGCTGAACGAAGACGAAGCCATACTTGAATCCTTAACTGCCTGTAAACGAGCGGGTGCAAGTTTAATAGCTACCTACTTTGCCAAAAAAGCTGCACAATTACTAAAAAATATATATGAATAGAAGTAAGTATTTGTTTCAAGAAGCTCAACTACATATTCCCGGAGGTGTAAACTCCCCTGTACGTGCTTTTAAGGGTGTGGGCGGGCATCCAATTTTTATAAAGAAAGCCTTTGGTGCCTATTTATACGATGAAGACGGAAAGAGATATATAGATTGTATTAGCTCTTGGGGGCCGATGATTCTTGGCCACGCCTATGCACCTGTAGTAGAAGCTATACAGCAGCAAGCGGTTTATGGTACTAGCTATGGAGCACCTACGCAGCTAGAGGTGCAAATGGCTCAATTAATAAAGCAAATGGTGCCAAATATTGCCTTGGTACGTATGGTAAATAGCGGAACAGAAGCTTGTATGAGTGCACTACGTTTAGCCAGAGGCTACACTAAGCGAAACAAGTTTATCAAATTTGAAGGTTGCTATCATGGGCATGCCGATGCCTTTTTAGTAAAAGGTGGTAGTGGTTTAGCTACGCTAGATATAGATACTGTGCCGGGCGTTGGCACTGCTACTGCTGCCGACACCTTAACGGCTAGTTATAACGATTTACAAGGTGTAAAGCAATTAATTGATGCACACAAAAACCAAGTGGCAGCTATTATAGTGGAACCCGTGGCAGGTAATATGGGCTGTATACTACCCGAACCTCATTTTTTACCAGGGCTACGTAAATTGTGCGATGATGAAGGTATAGTGCTCATTTTTGATGAGGTGATGACTGGGTTTAGATTGGCGGCAGGTGGGGCCCAACAACTCTACGGTATACAGGCCGATTTGGTAACCTTTGGCAAAGTAATAGGGGCGGGGTTGCCAGTAGGTGCTTTTGGTGGTAAAGCAGCCATTATGAAGCATATTGCCCCTTTGGGTAAAGTTTATCAGGCGGGCACACTTAGTGGAAATCCTATCGCTATGGTGGCTGGTTATACCTTACTTAAAAACCTTCAGCAGCACCCCAATATTTACACAGAATTAGCTGCCAAAACTGACTATTTACGCCACGGATTACAGCTGGCATTTAAGCAATTGGGCATACCTGCTGTGGTAAACCAATTGGGTAGTATGATTAGCGTTCACTTTACAGCAAAACCAGTGAATAACTTTGCCGATGCAGCTGCTTGCGATATAGCATTGTTCCAAAAATATTTTCATCATATGCTACAAAATGGTATTTATTTACCTCCATCCGCATTTGAAAGTTGGTTTCTGAACAACGCACTAACCTTTGCCGATTTAGATGAGATAATTGCCGCTACAAAATGTTTTGTGCTGTAAACAGGTTGGGAGCATACTAACCCTACTATGGAAAGTATGCTCCCGATATACGTAACGGTTTGTATAATAAAAATTGGCTTACTTTTTCAACGCTACTACCAACTTTTTAAATGCCGTTAATTCCTTTTTTTGCGATAGTATAAAACTATTGTCTTCTAGCTTTCCGTATACGGCTTCCATTTCCTCTTGGGAGCTAAAAGTGATGTTGCGGAAGGTATTGGTATAATCTTTCTTGCGTGACTCGTAAATGGCATTTACCTGTTCGGTTTTAATGGCTACCGCATGCTCTAACACAGTATGTAACCAAGCCTTATTCACTTGTTCAGGTGTAATCCCCGTTAATTCTACCAAACTGGCCATGGCATGTTGTAGTTTTTTGGCCGCATAGCTAGCACCTTCTGTGGCATAAAATGCATGTATATGTTGCCAGCTAGGAATGGTAGTTTTTTCAATGCCCTTTATTAAGTTATTCACGGCATCTTCCGGCATTAACTGGCCACCTACATTCGTAAAAGCAGTTCGTTTTTTTGCATCGAAAATGAGTTTCTTAATAGCAGGCAGCGATACCGTTTTTTGGGCTTGTAGCCATTGTATTAACTGTTCGTAAGCATACCACAAAATCATTTGCTGATAAGCCCTGTAAGCCAATTGTGGTTTTTGCAGCAATACTTTTCGTTTGCTGTTTTCTACACCTTCAATCTCCAACGATTCTGTAGATAAGGCGGCTTCTACTAACCACGCTTTTGCCTTCTTTTTTGTTGGCGCTATTTTTTGTTTCACCACGGCGTTTTCCATCATAGCCATGGCCGTAAAAATTTCATTCACCGTATCTGGTGCTAGGTAATGGTATTCTAGGGATTGTATTTTTTCTACTCGCCTATCCCTATCTACATATTTCCATGTGTTGCGGGCCAAAGCATACATATTGTACATAGGCCAGTAGGCTGGCAGAATATTCAATTCATCCTTACTAGCATCGTTGCTCACCAAGGAAAACGGAAAGGGTATATGTAGCTCCGCAGGATAATCGCCTTTGGCCAAAATAGTAAAACTGGCAAATTTGGCATTGTGTTTTAAACTTACACAAAGGGCAGGCCAAAAGCCACGACCGGCCACTAATTCTCCATCGGCACCACGACTATTATGGTTGCTACCAATGGTGGCACCAGCCGCAATATTGCTTTGCCCCATAATGGTACTAGCCGTTAAAAACGAATTGTTATGGTGCTGCTCATGTGCCGGAAATATGAGTGAATTCAATACTTCGCAGCAGGAAATGGTAGCGTTATTACCTAAAAAGGAGTTGATAAGTCGGGCACCGTATTTTAATTGGCTATGGCTGGCCATTACAAAACGTACCGCTTTTACACCATAAAATGCCCGGCAACCTTCTCCCATAATACCGTTTACCAGCTCACAGCTTTCACCTATTTGGGTACGACCTTCCTTACCACTATTGATGGTTAAATTTTTTAATTTGTTAGCACCTTTTATATAGGCATCGCTTCCTATCCACACATCTTTAATAATGCTAGTATTTTTTATTACAGTACGGTCGCCAATTTTTCCGTAGTAACCCCGTTTGGTGTCAAAACGTTCTTCCGTAAATTGTTTGAACTTTTCTAAAAGCAATGGGTTGCCCCTATGTTTACTCCACAAATAAGCATCGCCTGGTAGCATGCCATTGAAAGGTAAAATGCTGCGAGCCCCGTTTTCATTACATATCTCCATCCAAATACGTACCGCTTCCTCTTCGCCTTCTTTTACTATACCATTACCAAACTTGGCATGGTTGCTAGTGGCAAGTTCGTTTACGTTTACCACTATCACTTCGCTACCAATAATGTAGTGCGATAAATAGTTTACGTTATCTATCACCACATTATCGCCAAAATCGCTGCTGATGATGGTAGAATTGTATAAACCTACGGGCACTTTTAAATCGCTAAACTCCAAAAACATAGGTTGCAGTTTGCCTATGCGAACTAGGCCAAAGAATTTACAGTTTTTTACCAATTGTGGATTGAACTGATCAGATACTAAAAAGTTATTCCAATCATCGCTGGTATTACCATTGCGTACCAAAATTTCTATTTCCGAGGCAGTCAATTTTTTGTAGGTGATACCGCTACGGTTTTGCTGGTTCCTCAGATAGTATTCATCTTTCCCTTCGGGCAAATATTGTGGGGCGATAAAATTGTATCCTAAATCGCTTACACGGCTTTGTACTATTACGTTACGCATGGTTTACCTGGGCTTATTCTACGGTTACACTTTTGGCTAGGTTCCTAGGTTTATCTACATCTAAACCTTTGGCAATACCTATGTGGTAACTCAATAATTGTAATGGAATTACGTTAATCAATGGTGCTATTATTTCATCTATGGCTGGTAGCACAATTACATCGTCGCTAAGGGTAGGGCTTACCTCATCGCCCTCCGTAATAATGGAAATAATTTTGCCTTTTCTGGCTTTAATTTCCTGCATATTACTCACCACTTTTTCGTGGAAGGAATCTTTGGTAGCTACAAAAACTACTGGTAAATGTTCGTCTACCAAAGCAATAGGGCCGTGCTTCATTTCAGCAGCGGGGTAACCCTCGGCATGTATATAAGAAATTTCTTTGAGTTTTAAAGCACCTTCTAGTGCAATGGGGAAATTGTATCCACGGCCTAGGTATAAAAAGTCTCTAGCATCGGCGTATTTTAAAGCAATGGCTTTAACGGCATCATCCTGCTCTAATACCTTGGCTACTTTTTCGGGTACGGTGCTTAGTTCCTGGCTCAACTGTGTAAATCGCTCCTGCGAAATAGTGCCTTTAGCATAGCCTAGTTTAAAAGCCATCATCATTAAAACGGCTAATTGGCCGGTAAATGCTTTGGTACTGGCTACGCCTATTTCGTGCCCTGCATGGGTGTAAGCACCAGCATGACTTAAACGGGCTATACTGCTGCCTACCACGTTTACCACCCCTAAAATGATGGCACCTTTTTCCTTAGCGTTTTCTATGGCTACCAAAGTATCTGCTGTTTCACCACTTTGTGAAATAGCAATAATTACATCGCCTTTTTGCACTATGGGGTTGCGGTATCTAAATTCGCTGGCGTACTCTACCTCTACAGGTATACGGCACAACTCCTCAATAATATATTCGGCTACCAAACCTGCGTGCCAGCTGGTACCACAAGCTATAATGATGATGCGATTGGCAGCAGTAATTTCGGCAGCATATTTATCTATACCGCTGAGTATAATGTTGTTTTCCTGCGGTAGTAAACGACCTCGCAAACAATCGAAAATAGTTTGCGGCTGTTCAAAAATTTCCTTGAGCATAAAATGCGGATAACCACCTTTTTCTATGGCGGCCAATTCCATATCTAGCTTTTGTACAAAGGGTGTTTGTTTTTCATTCCCCAAATTTTTCAATATCAGTTCATCAGGCTTAATGATGGCTATTTCGTAATCATTTACGTACACTACCTCTTTGGTGTATTCAATAATGGGAGAAGCATCTGAAGCTAAAAAATGTTCGCCTTTACCAATACCAATTACCAGCGGACTGCCTTTGCGTGCTGCAATAATGGTTTCAGGATCATCTTTATGAACCAATAAAATACAGTAAGCACCTACAATGCGTTTTAGGGCAATGCGTACTGCTTCTTCTAGGGTACAGGCGTTTTCCTTCTTAATATCGTCTATAAAGTTCAGAAGCACTTCTGTATCCGTATCGCTATTAAAAGTGTAGCCTTTCTTTATTAATTCTGCTTTAATGGGGGCGTAGTTTTCTATAATACCATTGTGTATCATAGCTATTTCGCCACTTTGGCTCAGGTGTGGGTGAGCATTTCTATCGCTTGGTTCACCGTGTGTAGCCCAACGTGTATGACCAATACATATTTGCGAAGCCAAGTTTTTACCAATGGCAAATTCCTCTAATTCAGCTACTTTTCCTTTCTTTTTTAATAGTGCCAATCCGTCGGGCTGTACCATGGCTACGCCGCTGCTATCGTACCCTCTATACTCCAATCGCTTTAATCCTTTTAACACCACAGGGTAGGCCTGTCTAAAGCCCGTATATCCTACAATTCCGCACATAATAGTTAGTATTTTTAAATGGTAATAGCGTAAAAATAGCGGGATTGATAGTTATTGAAAAATACCGTTCTACTATTTTTATGAGTACTGCTAAAACGTGCAAATACAAGCCGATTGTGCTTGTTTTAAATGCATAATAAAGCGGTTATTAGCGGCTTTTAAACTGGTACTAAGGCGGAATAGGATTTAGCTGTTAACAAAAGCCGAAAACTGAAAAGAGTTTGTGCAGCATGTTGGCTTTTTGCATCTTTATACCAAATACTGTTTATGCGTAGTTTTTTATGGGTGTTGATTGTTTGCTGTACAATGGCAGGAAAAGTTATGGGGCAGGAAGCTAGTTTGGTAAAAGTAACTGCTGTTTTAAAACAAGCTACCATTTTTCAAAACCAAGCGGAACTTTCGCATGTAGTTTCGGTACAAATTCCGGAAGGGCAGACTGAATTAATGATAGACAATGTAAGCGGCTTTATAAACCCAGCCACTATACAAATTAAAGGTGGTAAAGGCCTAACAGTATTGAACACAAGTGCCCAGGCACCTACCCAAGCCACCACTGAAACTGCCGCCGTACGACTGTGGCGAGATAGTGTGGAAAATTTACAAAACAAGATAGATAACCTGAACACCCAAATGGAAGTAAATGCGGAGGTAAGGCAGGTATTGAGTGCCAATAAGGAATTAAAAGCTACCACGGGCTTGAGTGTGGTGGAACTTACCAAACTACTAGAGTTTTATAAACAAAAATTAAATACCCTTTTTCAGGAGCGGCAGGAGTTACAGACAAGGCTCAATGCTTTGACCATCGCTAAAGAAAAAGCCCAACAAAATTTGCAAGCGGAAATAGCAAAAAATACTTCGGTAGCAGGAAAAATAAGTGTGGTATTGCAAGCCAATTATGCAGCTAGGCAGGAACTAACGGTAGTGTATGTAACCAGCAATGCCAGCTGGACGCCCACATACGAGCTACGTGCTACCGATTTTACCAAACCATTGCAGGTAGTTTTTAAAGCAAGTATTTACCAAAACACGGGCCTAAATTGGCGAGGTGTAGCCTTAAAATTAAACTCAGGTGTACCCGGCGATTATAGTGTATTGCCCAGTTTGAAACCTTGGTTCCTACGCTTTTTGGAGGATGAAGTGGTGGTGATGGGTTACAGTGCTGATGCCGTAGAAAATCAACTACAAGGTAGAGCGGCAGGTGTGACAGTAGAATCGCCTAATATAAAAATTAGAGGGAATACGAGTTTCAAATCAAGTAATACACCGATGTATGTGGTAGATGGTGTGGCGATGGAAGCTGCTGAAGCCTTGGCTATTTCCCCCAACAGAATTAAAAATGTAAATGTATTAAAAGAAGCATCCGCTACAGCCTTGTACGGTAGTAGGGCACAGAATGGCGTGGTGCTAATAACTACCAAAACCGATTTGGCCGACGATGTAGCGGTAAGCGACAAAGCCACCGAAACGGAATACAGCATAGAAACACCCACCGATTTACCTAGCGATACCAAACCCAAATATTTAACGCTGAATACCCAACAAACGCCTGCCAATTTTAGCTACGCTATTTGGGCAGGAAAGGCCAATCATGCATTTGCTGTAGCCACCGTACAAAACTGGGAAAAGCTACAATTACTACCCGGTGCAGCCAGTATTTTTTGGAACGATGATTTGGTTGGCAAAACCTATCTAGGTATGGCTAATACCAACGATAGTTTGCAGCTAAACTTAGGAGTAGATAAACGTATAGTCGTGAAAAAAGAAAAGCAGGCCGATTATAGCAAAACCAAATTGATAGGTAGCAATGTGCAGCAAAGTGTACAGTATGCAATAACGGTAAGAAATAATAAAACCAAAGAAGTAGCTGTTACGGTGTACGATCAAATTCCGTTGAGTACTGGAACTAGCATAGATGTTTTTGATGTGGATGTAAATGGCGGCAATCTTAACCCGGAAACGGGTATGGTACAGTGGCAGTACAAATTAGCTACTGGCGAAAGCAAGCTGATAAAACTTGGCTACACGGTAAAATATCCAAAAGATAAAACCATTCGTTTGCCATAAGGGGCTGGTGTTTAAAAGGGCATTATAAAGTTGGTAGCAATGCTATTTGACTAGCTTGAAGTTTGGAATTGAAACACAAACTTGTAATTTTATAATATTAACATGATCCTGTATGGTTGGACAACTAATCGATATTTCAGAAATCAAAGCACTATATCCCGACGAGTGGGTTCTATTGGGAAATCCTGTAATGGACGACAGTAAAATAGATGTTTTATCAGGTATTCCATTGTTCCATAGCAAGGACAAAAAAGAGGTATGCTACATTGGGAGAGACAAGACTTCAAAATTTGAAAAAATAACCTTGATTTATACCGGAAATTTTAGGCCAACTAGAAAAATTACGGGCATTTTTAATCGTGTTAAAAAATGACCCTTTAGGTCTCGATTTTTTAGAAGGAAGTAAATTTTGTATCGATACAAAAGAAAATATCATAACTCTATCGTAGCCTCAGGTAATACCAGATTTCCTTTGTTAAAATTAAGTTCGCTGTTCCGGGAGTGAGTAGGGTAGCGGCACCACAACTGTCTATCCTTCCAATTGTGGTCCGCTAGTATCTATCAAATTAAATTCATTTTCCATACCTGCAATGCCTTCCATACTGCCTTTAATATGGGCTGCATTAAGTAAAATACTATCCAAATGTTTCTCTCGCTGTTTCCACATTTTTTCCATGGCTGTACGCTCGGTTAAAATGCTTTGACGCATTGCTTTAAATCCATCGCTAATAGCTTTCCATTGTTCGCTAAATTCTGTACTAGTAAGGTAGTTATACAGCATAGCCATTTTTTCGCCTTTGTTTTCTTGGCTTTTTTGGCTTTCGTGAATTTTCAAAATACTGGTGCGTAGTACGGCCACCAAAGGTTTTACTTCTAAAAAGCTACAGATGTATACACCATTTTTTTCGCCAAAATGCTGCATATCCTTGGGCATGGCTTGGGTAACTATAATGGCTATATCGGCCCGCTGTGCCCGCATATCGGCCTTTAGTTTTTCTATCCAGTCGCCAGCAAATTCTTTGGTGCGTTTACTTTCAAAAAGTATAGTACCTGCTTCTTGCCCTAGTGGTGTACGTATGGTAAGGGTACAGTCGGCCCCACGTACGCCTTTGGCCACGGGTGCCACTACATCTATCGGGAAACTGGCTTTTAGCAAATCCTCCAATGCTATTTCTTGAATTTCACCTTGTAGCTGCATACTGCCTTGCTCTGCTTTGCGTTTCATTTCTTCAATCAGTTTTTTCTGATCGTCGAGCTGTTTTTTAAACTCTGCTGCTCGTAGTTCAAACTCCTGTTCCCTTTCCGCTGCTTTTTGTTTAAATGCTTCTTCGCTTTGCAGTTTTAGATTGTTTTTTTCTTCCAACAATTTTCGTTGAAACTGTAGCTCAGCCTCTTCTTTAGCGGTTTGCAGTTGCTGTTGTGTTTGCAATAATTCTAGTTCCCTTTTTCGTGCTTCGGCTAGGCGTTCGGCATTGGCTTGCTCTTTTTGCTTCAGGGCTAACAAGTCGTT
>RDXK01000096.1 GCA_004292605.1 Bacteroidota bacterium | reverse complement strand
CCAAATTGCCGATGTTCTCAAAGCAAAAGGTTTCAACATTGACCGTAAGAAAATTACGGTTGAAGACGTAAAAACCATCGGCGTTTACAAAGCAGTGATTGACCTTCACAAGGAAGTGAAGCACCCCATCTCAGTAAACGTAGTAGCAGAATAAAAAACTGTACGCTTTATACCAAAAAAGGTGTTCTTTGCAGAACACCTTTTTTGTTTTTTTGGAGAATTTCGTAAACCTTGGCCTTTACTTATCTCAAACTTTCTCATTTTGACCAAGAAGCGTCGTAGGTTTGTGTTAACAAAATAAAATTTGGCAAAAAGAGCATACCGTTAAGAAGCTGGTAGTAAAATACCGAAAACATGGAGGTACTCTTTTTGCTTAATCATGTCATATCGGACAGAACAATGGGAGCAAAACCCGACTTACGATGGTGATATAGTGCATGACAAATTTATTTATAGTTTCATTAAAAAAAGAGCAACCCAATGGAAAACTCAAAAACTTATTATGGCATTGATGTTAGTCAATTAACACTTCAAATAGCTTATCAAATTGATGATATTTGGAAAGATGAAGTCATTGAGAACACCGTTATTGGTATTGAGAATTGGCTTTCAAATCTGTCAATATCTGAATCTCATATTACTTTTGAATACAGTGGCACCTATTCTAATCCTGTTGCTTATGGTCTAAATTTAGTAGGAGCAAATTTTAGTATTATTACTGCCAAACAAAGTAAAGGTTTTCGAGATACACTCAAAAAGACGACAAAAACAGACAAACAAGATGCTCGGTGTTTGGCTCTTTATGGCAAACAAATGCAACCCTTATTAACAACTCTTCCCAATGAAAAACTTAGCCAAAAACGTCAACAATATAAGCATTTATCCGTTCTCAAGCATGAGAAACAGGCTTTTTCTAATCGACTTCATGCTCTAAATTTTGATAGCAAAGCTGATAAGTTTGTTCTCCAAAGCACTCACGATATGATTGATTTTATTGAGCAACAAATCCAAATTATTGAGCAACAAATCTTCACTATTGATGATATTGATACTGAGAGAATTATGAAACTAATGATGTCTGTCTCTGGTATTGGTGAACAATCTGCTCAGGCTATTCTAATCGCTACCAATGGATTTGAGGGCTTTGATAACTCCAAACAGGTTTCTAAATTTTTAGGTGTTTGTTCTTCTGATAAGCAATCTGGAACATCCATAAAAGGTGCGGGTTCTATTCCTAAATCTGGTGTTGAATATGTTAGAACTACACTGTATATGGCCGCTTTGTCCGCTAAAAAGTATAACTTGGTTTGCAAGAATTTATATACCCGACTCAGAGCCAAGGGAAAAGCTCACAAAGTTGCTATGATAGCAGTAGTTCATAAGCTTGTTGTCCAACTTTTTGCTGTCGTTAGTAGTAACACCATTTTTGATAATAATTATATACATCCCAAATAATATTTTGTATTTTGTTTGTAATTTAACACAGAACATGTTACTTCTTGGTCAAATTTTGTCTAAATACCGTAAGAAAATTTATTTTTTATTACTTTTGACTTCAACTTTTAAACAACTACCAAATCATGTTAGAGCAACTACTTAGTCTCGTAAAAGAACATTCGCAAGATGCCATCATAAACAACCCCGCCATTCCTAACCAACACAACGGCGCAGCCCAGCAAACCATTGCTAAC
>RDXK01000167.1 GCA_004292605.1 Bacteroidota bacterium | reverse complement strand
TACGGTACCCAACTCCAATTCGTAGCCGGTACACAAATCTTTCAATACATCTTTAAACCCGTGTGCCACGCTACCTACAAAATGTATGGGTAGGCTCCAACTTTCTTTGTATTTATATATATGTTGAAAAAAGAAATCGTTCAATCCATCTTCTAAAATATTCTCTACCATATAATGGCCTCTATTTTCTGCTAAAAACATGGCAAAACCGGCTAAATACCTACTAGGAAATGGCTGCTTATACACAGCATTTAAAATATCGGCTCTGGAAACTTTGAATTTGTCGGTAAACTGGGCTGTTAACTCTGCATCAAAAGTTTCGTACAAAAAGTATTGTACTACCTTTTTCCCTAAATAAGCTCCGCTACCTTCATCGCCTAACACATAGCCAATTCCGGGACTATTTTTTACAATCTTTTTTCCATTATAAAACCCACTGTTGCTACCCGTACCCAAAATACAGGCAATACCTTTTTTGGTGCCGCACAAGGCCCGTGCTGCCGCCAACAAATCGGTTCCCACTTCTATGGCCGCATTAGCAAAGCAGGTTTTTAAAACTTTTTTTACAATGGCTGCATTTTCTGCGTTGCTTAACCCTGTTCCGTAAAAAAACACGTTCGCTACTTCTTTGTCTTTTATTTTTTGAGCTACTTGGGTAGATACTAATTCAATGATTTGGGACTTAGACAGAAAATACGGACTAATACCAATGGTAAAAATGGTTTTGTTTTTTGCTCCGCCAATAATCGTCCACTCGCATTTGGTAGCACCGCTATCAGCAATTATAGTATAGGCCATGTTTGTAGTAATAATAAACGATGGTAGCAAATATGTGTTATTGTACCAAGGTTCTGTTCAAAAAATAGATATTCGCATAAATTTACGGTAAATCAACATGCAGCAGTCGGGTAATAAACCTATTTCCATCGCACTTCCATTAATAATTGCTGGCGCCATTGCTTTAGGTATGTGGCTGGGCTATGCCTTGCGTGCCCGTACAGCACCCATGAACAATGTATTTGTAAACACACAAAAAACAGCATTGCAAGAGGCGGTAGATATTATTCAAAAAAGATATGTGGATCAGTTGCCCGCAGATAGTTTGAATGAAATGCTGGTGCAAAGTTGGCTCAATAAATTAGACCCACACAGCGTATACATTCCTGCTGTAGATGTAAAAGATGTAAATGCGTCATTGGAGGCAAATTATAGTGGTTTAGGAATTGAATTTCAAATTTGGAACGATACGCTTACTATCACGTCGGTGTTGCCCAATGGCCCTGCGGCTTTAGCAAAATTGCAACCCGGCGATCAACTTATTACTGCTAACGACACCACCAATTTGGTAAAGCTAAAAATACCACAATACCGAAGAATATTACGGGGTGCACCCGGCAGTACCATAGCCTTGAAACTGCGTAGAAATAATGAAATAATAAAATCAGTGGTTACCCGTAATGCAGTGGCAACGCCTAGTGTGGAAGGTGGCTTTTTTCTACAGCCTGCCGTGGGATATATAAGAATTGTAAAATTTGGTGAAAGTACTTACGAAGAATTTATGCCTAAGCTAGATAAGCTAGTAAAGCAAGGCATGAAAAAATTGGTGATAGATGTGCGTGGCAATGGTGGTGGTTTTATGAACGAAGCCGTAGACATTGCCGATGAATTTTTGGATGGCAATAAACTTATTGTTTACACACAGGGGCATGCCACAGGCAAAATAAATTACTTGTGTAAAAGAACCGGACTTTTTGAGCAAGGTGAACTGGTATTGCTGGCCGACGAAACATCGGCTAGTGCTAGCGAAGTGCTAGCCGGTGCCTTGCAGGATTGGAATAGAGCCACTATTATTGGTCGTAGAACTTTCGGTAAAGGCTTGGTGCAGCAACAATACAATTTATCGGATGGAAGTGCTCTACGACTAACCGTGGCCCGATACTACACACCGCTAGGCAGGAATATTCAAAAGCCTTATGCCGATGGAAAATCGGCCTACGAAGCCGATTTAATTCATCGCTGGCAGGATGGTGAAATGGTACTGGCCGATACTACTAAACCCAAGGGAAAAGCGTACCGAACACCTAATGGAAAGTTAGTATACGATGGCGGTGGTGTAACTCCGGACGTTTTTGTACCGTTAGATACTGCCACCCAATCAAAAAATGTACAAACACTTTTTGCAAAAGGGCTCCTATACAAAGCGGCGTTTACCTTAGTCGGTCAAAAAAATATCACTCCAGAAACAGCCCAACTAGCGTTGGAAAATGAATTAAAATTGGCGTCAATACCCAATAATTTTAGCACCAATCAGTGGCAATTTATAACACAGCGAATAGTAGCCATACACGCTAAAATAAACAAGGGCGAGGACGCTTATTTGCAAGAACTTTCTAAAACTGATGATGCTATAAAGCAAGCATTACTTCCATTGAAATAAAATGAATATGTATGGTACAAGTAGGTAGAATCAATCATTTGCAAGTAGCAAGAAAACAAGATTTTGGCTTTTACCTTGCCGATGGTAAAGATGATATTTTATTGCCCAAACGTTTTGTGCCAGACCAGCTAAAAGTGGGCGACTGGTTAGATGTGTTTGTATACCATGATAGTGAGGGTCGCCTTATAGCTACTACGCAAACGCCGAAAGCACAGGTAGATGAAATAGCCTTGCTTACTTGTGTAAGTAGCGCTGGTGTAGGTGCTTTTTTAGATTGGGGTTTAATGAAGGATTTGTTTGTACCTGCTAGCAAACAAATAAGCAAAATGCTGCCAGGTAAAACTTATTTAGTAAAGCTGTATATAGATGAACAAACAGGCCGTGTAGCCGCTACAGAAAAAATAGACCAGACCTTACAAAATACCGACCTTACTGTCGCCGAAAGAGATAAGGTGGAATTGATTATTTACCGAAAAACCGAATTAGGTTACGAAGTAATTGTAAACAAAGTACACAAGGCCCTGCTACACCAAAACAATGTGTTTAAACCTCTCAAAATAGGAGACATCCATACTGGGTTTGTACATAAAATACGGGAGGACAATAAAATAGATGTTCAGCTAGGTGAAATGGGTGCCGAACGTATACAGGGCGATGCAGCCGTGGTGCTTGCTGCTTTAGAAAAAAATGGGGGTACATTGCCCTACCACGACAAAACCGCGCCGGAAACCATTTATCAAGTTTTTGGATTAAGCAAAAAAGCCTTCAAAATGGCTGTAGGCGGCCTTTACAAAGCCAAAAAAATAGTGTTGTTGGACGATGGAATAAAGCTAGCGTAAACAGCTCTCAAGCATCAATGGAACTAGCGTAAGTGTTATTGTATACTTCTTTGTGTGGCTCCAAATAAAAAGCTGGCTATCTCCCGTAGAGGACGATAGCCAGCTTTGTTTTATACCTACTATTAACTTATAGTTTCACAAAGGCTTTTACCACAAACATTCCAGAGGCAGGATCGGCCACTTTTACTCTGTAATTACCGGCAGGTAAACTTGCTAAGTTCATTTGTAGGGCAGTTTCACCTGCACCCACTACATTCCATTGTTGTAACAATATATTTCCTTGCAAGCTATACACCGTGGTATGAAGTTTAGTAGCCTTCGGCGTGGCTATATGCAGTTGCAAGTTAGTAACCACTGGGTTAGGATAAAGTATATTTACCGCTAAGGCGTCTACAGCGGTACCACTTAATTTCACCGTTGCACTATAAGCATATTTACCGTCTTTATCGGTTTGCTTTAAGCGGTAAAAATAGGTTCCGTTACCTAAGGCCGCATCCGTGGTAGAATATGCTGTACTCTGAGAACTTATACCGTTGCTATGCTTGCTATTTACAAACGCTATTGTACTAAACGTATTGCCATCCTTACTCTTTTCTATAAAGAAGCCATGGTTATTCAACTCTTGGCTAGTTTCCCAACTTAGCAATGCTTGTTTACCTTGGCGAGTTCCGCGGAAATTAATTAGGGTAACTGGTAACGAACAATCTACTGTTACTACTACGGGTACTTGTGTACTACAGTTATTCACTGCTCTAGAGCTTACGGTGTACGTAGTAGATGTACTAGGCAATGCATATACCGCAACTGTATCGGCTCCGCTATATGGAACTGTTGCAGCAGCATCTCTAAATAACCCTGTTGTGGGTGCCCAAGTTTTTGTGATGGCACTAGTATAACCAAAAGTAGTATTAGGCCTTTGTGAATATGTAGCATCCGATGTGGCTGCATAGATAGTACCTAAGCCACCAGCAAGTGAATTCTCCCGTGCGGAATTTACTGATACAAATGTTGTAGCCGATTGAACTACCGAGGCGTTACCGCTAGATAGTAAGGCGGCACTATTGTTATAAGCAATGTCCACAATCAGGTTGCTAGTTCCGTCCCACACAAAATTATTACTAAAACTTATTGTGTTTACCCCAGCTACTGGAGTTACGATTGCAGACGGATATACGGTGGTGAGTGTAGCAATATCCGTAAAAGTAGCCGATAAAGCCGTGGCATTTGTTTGCCCCATAGCGATGGTATAGTTGCTCATGGCGGTGGCACTATTAGCATTACTTACTGTAAAGCTAATACTACTAATGGCGGCGTTGGCGGGTATGCCCATGGCGGTAAGTTCGCTAGCTAAATACAATATTTGCTGGCGCTGCCCTCCGTTGTAATTACCTAGCGGCGTAGGGTATGCACTAGCTGTGTTGGTGGTAGTACCTGTACCAGATACTTTTGAATCACCCGTAAATGCAGGACGAGGCGAGCTTAACAATTGTGCTGTATTACAAACACTAACTGCAGTAGGTGTAGCTGTGGTAGCAGCAGGACTAGGCCGTACAGATACCGTGAAACTATCTAGGTTTACACATCCGGCATTGGCACCGTTGCTGTTATCGGTGGCAGTAACTACATACTTAGTTTCTACCACTGGCGAAACCGAATGAGATGCACCAGCTAAATTACCAGGCGAAAATGTATAACTATAACCAGCGTTGCTACTTGTAGCAGAAATATTGGTACTGGTACCAGCACAAATAGAGGTGTTGCCAGATGTACCAATGGCAGGTGGCTGAGTAACAGTGGCTACCACGGCTGTGGGCGATGCCACACACGGACTGCTACCTGTTGGCACCATACGCCAATCATAAAAATAATAGTAGTTACTATTGGTACCGCTAATATAACCGTTGGTAATAGCACCGTAGCTACCCAACGCATACGGATACCCACCTAACGATTGTTCCCTAACCATAGCTGGAGAGGATACGGCTATCAAACGCATATCGCTGCCTATGGGCACATCCATATTTAAAATCATCTCAAATGGTACAGTGCCGTTGCCCGCTGGTATAGCAATAGTTCTTGTGGTTAATACAGTACCAGTACTGGTGGTTAAGTTGATCACTGCATTACCCGCCACCCCAGCAGGATACACTTTAACTGAGTACAACCTAAACGCGGCTGTAGCATTAAACACCAACCCGTAGGTACTAGCAGTAGCGCTGGTGGTGCCGGCAGGCCTAAAACGTGCACCAGCCTGTAGCGGACCATTATTAACACCCACTAAATAATATGCTGTGGTAGAAGAAATTGCCGGTGTGGTAAAACTCAATCCAGCACCAAGTACTTGCCCAATCGAATCCTGCCAAACAGCAGTAGCACCCGAAGGTAAAATACCAGAAATAGTTTGCGTTTGAATACCACATTTTGTACTAGGCACTACACTTATTGGTGTGGGGTTGGATAATGCTAACGCCACTACGTTTGATGGTGAAGTAGGTATTGCAGTACCGCCGCAACTAACCAACAATCTTATATCCATAGCTGTATTAGCATTGGCAAACGTGTAAGGTACTGTGGTAGCACCGCTAATATTTGCAAAGCTATTCGCACCGGGTGAGGACGACTGCCATTGATACTCGGCACCAGGAACATACGTGTTAGTAGTATCAAATACGATGTTTTCGTTTACACAAATAGTGGTTTTAGAAGTGGCTATGTTTACTGCATTTGGAAGTGGTGCTATACCATAGCCAACCACGTTACCCGATACAGGAAACGCTGCGGAAGTTAACGCTACAGATGTAGGTGTAGCGGCAAAGCTTGCAGTGTTTGCTCCCACATTATTCAAGCTATCGGTAGCTACTACAAAGTAGCGAACCGTATCTCCTACTACTAAAGCAGAATTTAACAAAGCGTGATTAATAGTAAAACTAAATGGAGATGCCGAACTACTAGTTTCTACAAATTTCCAGCCATTAGCGCTAGCATCATTACTAGTGGCTAAAACGTTATTTTCTGATTGTTTCTTAAAATACAATCTTGGCTTTGTATTGGCACCTGTAAAAATACCAGCAGGGTCAGTTATGGTTACAGCCATTAATGTACGGTTAGTGAAACAAATAGTACCCGTGGTTAATGGCGTGTATGAAATGGTTGGTCCGGTTGCATCTAAACCTACTCCATTAAATTCATCGGCACCTACATCTGGCGTAGTAGTGCTTCTTGTATCACCACTGTAGTCGATGGTAGTTTGGCTTGGTAAAGGGGTTCCACCACTTTCACACTGTGTAGGTGAGGTAGTGGAAACATGTAAATAATTAGCATCGCTTGGTGTGGCCGTTACAAACGGAACCACCTCCGAAAAAGAAGCTGATTCCCTTGGAGCCACCAATTGTTTAAAATCGGCCATCGTGGCAGGATGCGTAGTACCATCGGTGTAAACAACACCTGGAGCACTTTGTGTACCTGCATAAAAACAGTTGTTGTTAGAAGCTATTTGCCAGTTTGTTAAGCTTGGTCCACTACGGCGTAAGGCACTAGTATAGGCTGCTCCAGTAGAGGTGCTTCGGTTAATAAAAATATTATTATTTAATTCCAAAGCATTAGTGCTTCCAATATTGGCACAGCTAGTTCCAAACAGGGCTCCCGTACTAGAAGCCGCTATACTAATGGTGTTGTAAAACAAACGAGTGGTAGTACCACCTGTTCCATTAAAACCAGCAATAGCTGCACCATTGTTGGCACTTGGGGCTGTTAAATCGCCTATGATATTATTGATAGCGTTAAACGTTTGCCCACCTTGTGCAATACCGCTTACTACAGCTGAGGCGCTGGTACTAGCGAGCGACGCAATTTTATTACGAGCAATGGTATATACTGCATTGGCGGTAGTACCAGCACCGGCAATACCCGTAAGCGTACCTGCATTTCCCGTAAAACCTCTAATTGTATTTTGGGCAATGGAAATATTAGTACCATAGTTTAAACGAATACCTTCTAAAGTTGACGTAGCGCTGCCTGTATTGCTTGAAAAATTAAGCAATACGTTGCCGTTACACTGAATATTGCCCGAACCGGTAACTTGATAAATACCACGAGTGGTGGCAGCAGCTGTACCGCCACTTACCGTAATATCTGTAATGGTATTGTTGTTGATGTTTTGATCAGGCCCTGCGGAACCGATGTAAATAGGATATGTAGTTCCTGCATTGCCTCTTGTAAATGCGGTTACGGTATTATTGTTTACATTAAGCAAGGCGGTAGAACTTCCGGAATAATAAATACCGTACCATAAACCAGTAGAATTATTCTGTGTATTATCTCTTACGATATTATTATTAACATTATACTGTGCTGCAGAACTGGCTCCGCAAGAAATGCCGTAATGAGTACCAGAAGTGGCTGTGCTGTAGCTACAATTCTCAATAATATTGTTTAAAACATCGGCGGTACCGCCAGTGGCGCCGTTACCTAAGTCCATGGCATATATTGTAGACGTGGTACCGCCACCTTTAATACTAATTCTGTTATTATTCACACTACTGTAGCTGGTAGCAGCCGCTACTAAATAAATGCCACGTAAGGTGCTAGGGTGGTTCACCCCATTTCCATCGTTGCTATTTACATGGTTGTAATTACATCTAAAATTACGTTGTTGGTTGGCGTGTATACCTGCAGATGCAGTGGTAGCACTAGCACCTCCACCAAAATTTCGGACAATATTGCTATCAGAAGGCATTTGACCACCTACAATATTACTAGAATCGCCTAGTGCGAAATTGGTACTAGTAGCGGCAAAGCCTGTAAAGGAAATACCTGTGTGGCAATTTTGCACAATGTTCCGAGCTACTGTATTAAAGGAATTGGTACCACTTGGCGCTGATACGGTAACCAATGCGGCCGCAGAAAGTGTACGGTTAGTAAATGCAATGGCAACGGAACCCACATACCCCGTATTGGTAGTCCAAGCGGTAATATTTACACGGCTTAAAGTTACTGTACAATTGATAATGGTGTTGTTAGAACATCCATCGGTGGCACTTGCCTTAAAAAAGCCATAGCCATATTCCATACAAGGCCCAGCGGCTGTATTAGCGGAGTTTTCCTGTAAATCTATTCCGTCAATGGTTACAAAATCGGAGCCTACAAAACTCCAAATACCATCTAATGTAGCAGTAGCACCTGTATTGCTACTAGAAGTATTAGCATAAGCCGTTATTAACGGATTAGCGCCACTACCCGTAGCTTTCCTAAAAGTAATTCGGTTGGCAGTGGTTCCAGTGGCTGTTAAGGATATGCTTGCCGCTATGGTTTCTGTGTAGCCTGGTGCTACATCAAAAACTACCCCACCTGCACCCACACCTTGGGTATTCAACGCAGTAACAGCAGCTGAAATGGTAGCATAATCGCCAGGAATTGTTTTGGTACCGGTAAGTTGAGCTTTGGAAATAGTGCACGTAAAAAGCACCACAAAGCAGAGTAGAAACCTTGCTCTCATATTCGTTTTGGTTTGTTAATTAGGCTTGTAAGTTAAGGAAAAAGCCTATTCATTAACAATTAGTTAGCATTTGTTCGGTAAACAGGGGCACAAAAAAGCCGCTCTTTTTGGGAGCGGCTCTTATAAAATAAGTAGTTTAATTACCAGCGATTACTGCTTTGTTTGTTAAAACTTCTTCTTTCGCCCATAGGCTTTTCTTCTCTTGGCTTAGCAATAGTTACATTAATTGCTCTACCTTCTACCATACCACCATCTAATTCAGCGATGGCTTTTTTTGCAGAGTCTTCATCTGCCATTTCTACAAATCCAAAACCACGACTGCGGTTAGTAAATTTGTCGATAATAACTCTGGCACTAGTTACTGTACCATAATCCTCAAAGAAACCTCTTAGATCATCGTCTTGAACGTTGAAGCTAAGGTTTGACACGTAAATGTTCATACTTGAAATTAAAAAGATAAAAAACAACTTGAGAAAGGACTTGTTTATTATATCGGTAGCAAAAACGTCAACTCTAAATAAAACTAACTCAAAAATTCAGCGCAAATGTACAGCTTATTCACCAATGTATTCACTTTATTTTGCAAAACATTGTTAAGTAATTACAACTATGCTAAATAGTTGCGTGTTATACATACCACCATGCACACATTAGAACCATTTTATAATTGGCGCCATTTGTACACTGCCGAGCAAGATGCTCAGTCGCCCTTTTTTGGTAGAGAATATAGCGAGTTTGAATTCAGTCAGAAAGTATACAATTACTACATACACCCGCAGTGGGACGATTTTGGAAGTAATACCTTGTATTTAAAAATTTTATTTACCGATTATGAACGCAACTATACCATAATAGAACTACTAGGTGAATGGAATGATGCGATAGAAAATGATATTATGACACTAAAGCGAGAGATAGTAGACAAACTATTTGCTTTAGGTATAACAAGGTATTTATTGATTGGTGAAAACGTTTTAAATTTTCATAGCGGCGATAGAGATTATTACGAAGAATGGTTTGAAGAAGTGACTGACGAAAATGGCTGGATAGTGCTCATCAATTTTCCGGAACAATGTAAACAAGACTTTGAGAAAAGAAAACTACACCGTTACATAGAACTTACACAAATGCCCCAATGGCGAACTTATAAGCCCGAAATTATGTACCAACAATTTGCCGATATGTTTGCCAAACGCTTAGGTTAACGCCAGCGTTGCTCCTCGGTAAATGCAATACCATAATTAGCTAGTTGTGGTAATACTGCATTGTAAATGATTTCATGTGTGGGTATGTGCAGCCCCGTTAGCGGTAAGTTATTCAACAGCAATGCTTCTGCTGCAATTCCTAATGGCAAACCCACAGTGGCTGCCATGGCGGTAGATACGCCGTTTGTACCTAGCACCACTAAATCGGCACTGGCATAGCCCAACTTTTCATGTAGCGTAAACTCAATTTCATGCTTCATCACCACCATATCTTTATCGGTAGGTTGCAACTGCCATGCATGCTCCAATAGTTTTTGAAGTCCATCAGCAGCACTCGTTACTCGATGAAGTGAAACAGACTGATTCAGTAGAAAATCTAGTTGATTTTTTACTAATACCGATTGGGCTTGTAACCAAGCATTAAATGACTGACCCTGTAAAACGGCTTGCATAAAATCGGCCACGGTGGGGAAATCAAGCGGTGCCGAGAAAAATTCATCAATTGTAAAACCCGCCTTAATCAACACTTGCCAACCCTGCATAAAAGCTGGATACCTGAGCGTAGTACGTTTAAAGTTTTGAACGCCCTGCAAACCGTAGAGTGAAATATAACTCAGGCTATCTCTATTAGCATAGTACGCCATGGTACCTGCGGCAGTTTCTACTGTGTTATTGTGGGCAAAAAGTAACTCGTACGGTATTTGTTGAGTACTGCCATTTGCTAGAAAACTAGCACCTGCTTTTCCAGCATTTATGATGTTTTTAGGATTCCATGAAATTTTGTAACACCATGGGTTGGTGTTGCTTTCGGGGGCAATTAAACCTCCACAGTGGCTGTAAAACGAAGTGATTTCAGCACCTTGAGCCTTCAAATTATCAATCATTTTTTTGGCACTCATATGGTCGATACCTGGATCTAAACCCATTTCAGCCAGAAACAAAACTCCTGCCTTCTCAATATCACCTGCTAGGCTTTTTAACGCATCATCTATATAGCTAGCGGTGAGTAAATGTTTTTTGAAAACTATACAATCCTTCGCTACTAAAATATGTAACTGAGGTGGTAGTAATGAAATAACTACTTCTGCTTGCTGGATAATGGCTTGTCGGTCAACTTCATCCAAAACAGATGTGGTGCTAAATTGTACTAGCGGATGACGACCAATTTTTTGCTGCAGCGCTTGCTCATTGGTATCTACCACTAACATGGGCCACTGGTAGAAACTAGATTTTTCCAATAAAAAATCTATCAATACCGATGCACTTTTACCAGCACCAAACAAAACAATTTTCATGTAGGAAATTTTTGAATCGTTTCACAAAGCCCAACGAATGTAAAGCCAATCAAGAAAATGGGTGCAATAAAAATGAGCAGTCGTAATATAAAAGCGTGTTCTGCTAACGGAATAATCGGTTATCGAACCTAAAATCCTCTGCTCGTATTATTTGAATGCGGGCAAACTCGGGATGGTACGGATTCATTAACCAATTCGTATCTCCGGGCGTTACAGCTGAGGGCACTTGTAAAATACAAAATTTGTTGGCGGCAATAAAAGCATCACCAATGGCTTGGGTGGCCGGCCTATGCGGGAAAACATTCCAATCCCTTGGCAGCTCCGCCAAAGGAACCGTGGTAATACTAGTACCAGGAGGAACATAAATAGTAAGCATTTGATAGTCGGTAGGCAACCACGTAAAAGACAAGTGAACCGCCACCTCCGCCATGGCCAACGACCGATTGCTAGCAGCATACACTACCTCCACACCAGCGGAGTTCCAACGGGCACCTTTTAAAGCCGCCCCTTTACCCGAAAGAGTACCAGAGAAAGCCTGCCTAGATAAACGAAAAACTTCCATTATACAAATATGCCGTGCTGAATACGTGTAAGCTCGGCAAGTACTAATTCCTTGCCGTAGGAATCTTTGAGGAGGGCCAAAGGTGTTTTATTACCAAGGGAAAAATTAGGCGTTTCTAGCCACAATTTAAAAGTAGGTAGACTACCAAAAACCAAGGTGCCCATATGTGTTACTTCTGCCATTGCTATAATTTTTTCAGATTGAATAGGTTTAAAACTTTTAGCGGATTGCTTATACCGCTGTAGCGATTTAGTGGAAACATCTAAAAAACTTGCCCATGTTTCCTCAGAAAAAGGTGCCAAATTTTTAATAAGCTGAAACATTTTATAAGATACCCCCCGCTGAATAACCGTAATCATGAGGAATTTATCGGCAAAAAAATCCGAGATGGAGATGCTTGGTGCGGATGATGAAAGCATGTAAGTAGCTTCCGACTCCTGGATGATGCCAGTAATTTCTGATTCAAGATCTGGGAAGGAATACGTGGTACTTGGTGTCATAGATACCAGTTTAAGACATTTGACTGCAAGTTACCGACAAATTTCCAGAAAGAAAAAAAGAAATTGACTATTTACGGAAGAAACTACCGAATAGCCTACCGCCACACCAAAACCGAAAAGCCCGCAGCCCCGATAGAAGCGGTAGCCCACAGCCCCAACTCCCCCGTTGGGGGCTGGGGGGCTTTGGGGCGAGGACTACAAGCGGATAGCGGGAAAAGCTGCCCAAATTCCAATAACACCTATACCCCATAAAAAAAGCCAACCTATTACAGTTGGCCTTTTATAAAAAGTGCGACTACTATTAAATATCAATGGCTTCGCCGTAAGCGGCGGCTGTAGCTTCTTTTAAACCTTCACTCATAGTTGGGTGTGGATGAATAGCGTTTAACAGCTCATGGGCCGTGGTTTCTAGCTTGCGAGCTACTACCGCTTCAGCTATCATCTCGGTTACGTTGGCACCAATCATATGACAGCCTAAAAACTCGCCATACTTAGCATCGAACACTACTTTTACAAAACCCTCTGTAGCGCCGGCGGCACTTGCTTTACCGCTGGCCATGAACGGAAACTTACCCACCTTTACTTCGTAGCCAGCTTCTTTGGCGGCTTTCTCGGTCATACCCACGCTAGCAATTTCAGGAATACAATAAGTACAGCCTGGAACATTGCCATAATCAATACCCTCTGGCTGATGATGGAATTTCTTCTCCAAATAAGCGATGTATTCACTAGCGTTGATACCTTCCTTACCAGCCACGTGAGCCAAGGCCTGGCCAGGTGTACAATCGCCAATGGCAAAAATGCCCGGAACAGTGGTTTGACCAAATTTATCAAC